>CAZSYS010000151.1:0-5177 GCA_964611365.1 uncultured Planctomycetales bacterium | reverse complement strand
TACCTGGACGATGAGCCCGTCGCCGCCGAGCCGGTCGCCGGGGCCGATCCGGCCTGGCCGCAGAACCATGAGGTCGCTCGTGAGACCGGCCAGGCCTTTCCACCGGGGCACAAGACCGTTCCGGTGCGCCCTGTCGGCGACGCGGGCCCGGACTCCGCAGGATGCCCGACCCGGCCCCTGCGGGAGGAACTCGAGGCCATCCGGGGCGGGATCCTGGAGGACCTCGACCGCGTGGTTGCGCTGCTGAATACCATCGACCGGACCCGCCTGGCAGCCGAGGATGCCTATGCCCGGGCGGCGGCGTTCCGGGACGCGGCCGCCGAGGGCGTCCAGGCGGTGCAGGCCATGGCCGATGCGCAGATGGAAGCCTGTACGGCACGGGAGGCTTACGAACGTGCCCAGCAGAAACTCCAGGAGGCCTGCCGCTCCTGGGAACAGATCCGGGCCAGGGCCGCTGCCGCCGAGCAGGCCGCCGCCGCGGACCGGAATCCCCCGGCCGGCGATTGATGCCCTGCGTCACACGTCGGGAAGCTCATAGCCGGCCCGGTACGCCCGGCCGAGATGCACATTGGCTTCCTCATCCGGCCGGCCGTCGGCGGTGACGATGATCTCGCGCTGGCGGTCCCACCCGATCCTCCGCCCCAGCTTCATCGCGATGTTCCCCAGATGACAGGCCGCGGCGATCCGGTGCCCGACCTCGATCTCGCAGTTCAGGTCCTCGCGCCGGCGCGACCGCACGGCCGCCAGGAAGTTGGCCGCGTGCGGGGCCACGGTGTTGCCGCCTTCCTTGCGGATTTCCGGCGTGCGCGGCCGGGCGACCTGCTTCTTCCTGCCGGGGTGATCGGGATCCTCGACCTCCTCGCTCCGCACCTCCGGCCTGACCTCCCAGCCCGAGCGGTTGATGAACAGCATGCCCTCGGTTCCGTAGAACTCCGTGCCGTAGCCGTGCGAGTGCTGCCCGTGGCGGCTCCACTTGCACATCTGGTAGACCTGGGTGAAGCCGGGGTACTCGTAGATCACGTCCATGGTGTCCGGCGTGTCGCGGTTGTCCTGGAGGTGCCGCTTGCCGCCGACGGCGTACACGCTCAGCGGGGCGTCCACATCCATGCCCCAGTGGACCAGGTCCTGGATATGTACGTTCCAGTCGCACATCATCCCCCCGGCATAGTCGAAGAACCACCGCCAGCGGCCGTGAAAGCGGTTCGGATTGAACGGCCGCCGGGGAGCCGGGCCGAGCCAGCGGTCGTAGTTGACGCCCGGCGGCGGGTCGCTGTCGGACGGGTTGCCGATGCCGTCGGGCGACTCGTTCTCCAGGTTGAAGGTCGCGGTCCGCAGGATCGTCCCCAGCGGCCGGTCCTTGCGGAGGTAGGTCATGGCTTCGATGAAGTGCGGATTGCTGCGCTGCTGCTGCCCGACCTGCACGATGCGGCCGTACCGCCGGGCCGCGGCCACCATCCGCTTCCCCTCGGCGATGTTGTGGGCCAGCGGCTTCTCCACGTAGACATCCTTGCCCGCCTGACAGGCCAGCAGCACCGGAGCGGCGTGCCAGTGGTCCGGCGTGCCGACCACCACGATGTCGATGTCCTTGCGGTCGATGATCGCCCGGAAGTCCTCGCAGCGGTCGGGCTTCATGCCGCGATCCGCGACCAGGGCGCACATCGCGTCCATCTGCCGGGGATCGACGTCGCACACCGCCGCCAGCGTCACGCCCTCCCCGCCGACCGAAAGGATCGCCTCCGTATCGTGGCACCCCTGCCCGCCGCAGCCGATCAAAGCGACCGTCAGGCGGTCGTTCGCCGATCCGGCGGCGGAGGCACGCCCGGCCGGCACTGTCGCCGCCAGCGCCGCCGCCGAGGACGAAGCCAGAAAAGTCCTTCTTCCGATTCGCCTGGAACTCGATGACTTGTTCATGTCATCCTCCGGAAAACACCCCTCCGACGGGGCGAGGGCTCAGGAGGCGCCATCGTAACTCGCCCGGGCAGCGGAGGTAAGCCCGCGGCCATCAGCCCTTTCGCCGCCCGACCGGTACCAGCCTCCCCAGAGGCCATGACGGCTTTCCGTCCGACCGGCGGTCGGCAGAAAGCCTCCCCTTGCAGTGATCCTTTGGATCCCTCGACAAGACCGCCGCCGGACCGGCCCATTCGGCAACAACTAACAGGTTGTTCTCAGGCGTCCGAAGCGGCGCAAAACCCTTGTCTCACGAAGGTTGGACCGAAGAGGAGAAGGTGGCGACGACACCTTGGTCACCGCAGCCGTCTGGCGGCCGACGACGGAAAAGAAAGTGCGGTTGTAAACCGGCCCTCGGGCGGTTTCACGGCCTGTCCGGGCCTACGACCGATAATCCCGGCGGTTTTCCATGTTCTTAGCGGCTCTTTTATCGGTGATTAACCTGTCGGGCCTATCCTTACGCCTGGATGCCGGGCCGAATCGGCCTGGTCAAGAGCCTCTTGGCCGGCAGGTTCGCGAAAGCCGGGCTGTGGCGTGCTTTCCAGAGGGGCGGAGCACGGGCCGTCAAGCCTCAGACCATCCTCCGCCGCCGCGCCGGGGTGGGATCACAGGCGGTCGGGCCTTCGGAGGGGGGCCCGACCGCAGGCGGGATCCGGCGGGCGGACGATGTCGGCGACCTTTCGGTCCATGGCGCACTTGGCTGCGCCGGCCGGTCCATGGCGCACCTGGCTGTGCCGGCCGCTTCCCTGAATCAGAGACCGCGCCAAGAGCGCCCGCGGAGTGCAATGCCGAGCGGGCGCTCATCCCTTTTTGGACACCAGGCGTCTCCGTCACGGGCAGATGGGTTCTCATGCCGCCCGGGAAACCGCTGGTCGATGGGGCGTTCAGGGTGCCCAGGGGCAAACCGGGCCCACGGCCTGTCTGTAGAACTTGAACTCGACTGCCGCGACCGTCCCGCACCCGTCAGCATCGATTGGACGGCCGACGTCCGCTCGTCCGCACCGCTTCGCAGGCCGCAAGACAAGGCCTTGCGGCACGCGCCGACGGCGCCGACGGCGATTCGTTCACAGCTTCCAGGCCCGGGCAAAGGCCTCGAAGCTGCGGTCGTACTCCCGTTCGGCCTCCGGCGGAAAACAGCACCCCGGAAGCTGGCGCATCTTCAGGTGGTACTGCAGGCACTGGCAGCACAGGCCCTTCTTGCCGCAGCCCGGATAGCTGCAGGTGCAGAAATCCCGGTTCTCGGTCTTCTTGCACTCCATCGTGCGGTCCCCCGTCGTCCCGAAAACACCCCTTCATGCGGCCCGAGGCCGGAGGGCCGGCTCCTGCGCCCGCACATCGCCGCCGGAACGCAGTCAGCCGCCCCGGGCGGCCTTCGGCGGAACGTGGAACGGCGTGATGTGCTGAACCCACATCGCGTCCGCGCCGAGGAAGAAGCCCTTGGAGGCCTGGTTCCGCCCGAGGCATTCGAACTTCAGCTCGTGGTCGCCGGCGGCCAGCTCCCGATAGCCCAGCTTCACCACGTGGGCGACGGGACTGGGGTGGTACAGATCCACCGCCTCGAGCCGATCCACGACCTTGCCGTCCAGCAGGACCCGCCACTGGCCGTAGTCGAAGGACTTCACCACCTGCAGCCGGACGACGCCCTTGAGATCCGCTTCGAGGCGGAACGGCACGGTCAGCACGCTCTCGGGCGAGCTGAACTTCGCGAAAAGCTGCTTGCCTGCGCTGCAGACGCCGAGATCCTGCACCTCCAGCGCGGCGTCCGCCGGCCGGATCGCCCCCCGCGCCGCCTCCAGCGAGCCCTCGAACTCGATCCGCGTCTCGGGCACGAATCGTTCGGCGTACGGGGGCACGGTCGCGAAGCGCCTTGCCCGGCCGGTCTGGTACCAGAAGGCCACCGTGCTCATCAGGTCCTCGCGCTCCATGAAGCCCGACACCAGGCTGCCCTGGGCGTCGAAAGTCACGCCCTTGTGCTCGATGGTCACCCGCAGCGATTTGCGGAAGTGCACCGGATCGGGGATGTGCCAGCGGTACACGGTGACCAGGTCGCCCAGGTCGAACCCGTCCATGATGGTGATGCCGTAGAACGGGCGGTCCGCCGGCCGGAAGCCCCACGCGTCGCAGAAGTAGTCCTCCGTGCCGGTGCCGCGCAGGCTCGGCTCGGCCTCCCCGTCGATGAAGAAGCGGTCGTCGCCCTCGCCGTACCAGCTCGGCGTGCGCAGCTGGCAGGACTGGACCGTCCCGACGTAGTGCCCGCGGCCCTCGGCCTCCAGAATCAGGTAGTCCTGCCCCATCCTGCAGGGATACTCCTGGCGGTACTGGGCATGGAAGTAAGCGGTGTCAGGCGGCAGCTGCGGCACCGTTTCGTAGTCGATGTACCAGTAGAGACCCCCGTCCTCGGGCCCGTCGTTGCTCATCGTGATCCGCGCCGACCGTGCGAAGGGCATCGGCCAGTAGCAGTTGTACGCCCGCCGGTCCGAGGTCACCGAGACCGGCAGCGAGTTCACCAGCCGCTGCTCGCCGTGCCCGACGGCGAAGAAGTCGCCCAGCGGCGCCTCGACCGCCGGCTCGGGGTTGCCGTCCCAGTAGATCCGCAGCACGAAGGCCCGCGGAAACTTCGGCCCGCCGCCGTAAGGCGTGAACCAGATGTGCCGGATCACGCCCGGTCCCTCCAGCGTCCCCAGCTCCAGCGTCTCGCCGGCGGGGATCTTGCGGCTGTCGTTGTTGCCGTCCCGCCAGTCCTCGTCCGCGCTGGAACACCGCCGGGTGCGCGCGTCGCGCATCACGTGAAGCCGGCCGAGCCCCGTGCCCGCCTGAAAGGGCGTCGCCTGCAGGCCGCCGGCCTCGCCGGTCGTGCAGCCCGTCAGACACGCGATCAGGACCGCCCCGCCCAGCACCGTCAACAGCATCGCCGTCCGAATCATGATCCTTTGCTCCTGGCCTGGCAGACAACGCACCCGACCCTCCCCGGCCGGTCTGTGCAGCCGCCAAGTATACACGTCTGCACGAGGGGGGTACAGCCTCCCGGATACGCGGGCCGCCGCAAGGCCAGGTCACCGGATCATCTGCTTGCGGGAAAACGCCCGCGGCTCCTGGAATCGATCAGATCCATGACGAGCTGGGGGGTCAAATCATTCAGGGAGTTCACCAGCAGGTCCGCGCCGCCCAACCCGGCCGCAGGGTGAGTCCCGACCAGTCCGATCGCCGCCCCGCCCCCCCCCCCCGCCCGC
>CAZSYS010000150.1:2527-10236 GCA_964611365.1 uncultured Planctomycetales bacterium | reverse complement strand
CACGTACGGATCTGTGGGAGCCCGGGGCGGGCAACCGCCCTGGGCCACCCGGACGATCATGCGAGCCTTCAGCCTGCTGGGACTTCTGCTGACCGTGGGGATCATGCTCTACCTGTTCACCGGCGGCCCCGGCTCGGGCGGCCAGGCGGCGCTGGAACTGCCGCTGGCCTTCTCCGCGCCGTCCGCGGGGGTGTCCGAGATGCACGTCATCGTCGGCGTGCGCCTGGCCAACCCGGTCCGGGCGAAAGACGCCGACCGCGACGGCGGGAAGGTCAAATCCTGGGACGACTGGATCCGCCTGCACTTCGCCCTGGTCGGCCCCGATGGCAAGCCGGTGGCGCTGGAGCGGCGCAACCACAGCAAGGTCATCAAACCGCTGGAGGTGGCCAACATGGTCGGCACCGAGGAGTTCTTCCTCGTCGCCAGGGTACGCCCCGGCCAGACCTACACGCTGCAGTTCACCGAGCGGCCGCCCGACGGCCGCCCCTGCGCCGCCCAGGTGACCGTCCCCCCCCCAGGCCCAGGCGGTCAGGCGCTATCTCCTCCAGCCGGTGGCCGATTCGACCCGCGGCTAGCCGCCGGGATCCGGTCGCCGCAGGACGTAAGTGGCTGGGAGTAGTCTGCACGCCTCGGCCAGCGTTCTTTTTGGCCCGCCAAGGCGTCCGGTCCCCCCAGGCCGTGAGTCGGTCGGCAGGCACGCCGGTGCGGGTCAGTGATTCGGCCGGCAGGCCGGAAGGTACGGGTCACCAGGAAAGCCCGGTCGGGTTCGTGACGAAAGCGCAGAAAACGCGCATGCCGCGCAACTTTTTGCGCAGGAACCACTTAAAGCCGGAAGGGTCATGCGTCCGATAGTCTCCATGCTGCCGAGGGCCTGCGGCCAGCGCTCTGGGGAACCCACGATCAGCTCTGCGGGCCAGCTGGCAGGCATCTTCGGCCGCCACACCGGCCGGGGCGCGGGTGCACAAGGCCCCACAGGGGGCTACACCGTTCAAGGTGCGGGTACACATGCTCCGCAGGGGGATTACCGCAGCCTGTCGGGCGGGTACTTGCTGGGTACGATTCGACTTCAGTCACGGGGCGTCACCATGACCAAGCGAGAGTTGATCGATCGGATTCGCCGGCTCAACCCTACGGCCCCCAGCGACTTCCTGGCCGGTTTCGCTGAGGAGGATCTTTTGGCCTATCTTCATCAGTTGCATGAGATTGAGCATGAGCGGGAACGGCCTGCGGCCATCGAACCGGAAATGGTCGAGGCGACCGCTTAAGGCTGGGCCCGGGCCCGGGGGGATGGCACACAATATATAGTGTCCCATTGGAACGTAATCCACTACATCTGCAGCTTTTGCGCGTCTCCGTCGCGAAAAAACGTGAAGAAACCTCAAGAACGTCCGAGATCGCCGTCGATACTAGTGTTGCCGCTGCTTTTCTGCGGCCTGGCTGACGGATCAGCCGGTCCGTAATCGGGTTATCCTGGGCAGAACGGGTTTTCAGGGAGGAATACCTGGCCAAGGGAGTGGTCTTGGTGCGCCCGGGGGATGGTGGCATGCGACGAGGGAGGCCGGAGGCGTCCTATCATCGCATGCGGTTGTGTGTCTGGGATCCCGGCCGGCCGTGTGGAGAGCGGCCATTGGGCCTGGGGCAGGATGAAACTCGATGAATGACATTCCTCCGATCAAGATGGCCGGACCGATTCCCGGCGTGGCGGGTACCCGATCGAAGGGCGCTCCCAGCCGTGGGGCCGAGCCGGCAGGCAGCGAGGACACGGTCGAGATTTCCGAGGCCGGCCGGCTGCTGAGCACGCTGGAGGCCGGGGCCGGAGGGCGGGCGGATCGGATCGCCCGGATTCGCCAGGCCATCCGGGACGGGACCTACGAAACCGAGGACAAGATCGAGGCCACCGTCGAACGTCTGATGGCGGTGCTGAAGTCTCTTTCGGAGGTTAAGACCTAGGCCTGTCCCAGCGGAAACCGTTGCTTTTTGCAGGCCCGCGACCCGTGACGGGGTGGCGGGCCTGTTCTTTTCTGTTTCCGGCGTGCCAGATCGCGGGCCGGGCACCTTTTCGGGGTTTTCCGATTTCACCCAAAGCCGCCGTGTCGGGCCCGGCCCTGCCCGCCCGGTCAAGACCGGGCACCTGGCGAAAGCAAGCTGGACGCCCGTCAGGCCGGTGGGGAGGGCGGAGCTGGTACTGCCGGTTCAGCACGGGCAGACGACCGGCGGGCAGGGACGGGACCCGTGCGGGCCGGCCGGGTCTCGCTGGAAGAGGGCGTCGGGCGGGGTTCCGGGCAGTCCGGCGGCACAGTGGCCGGCTGCAGGTTGGCCGGAGGCCGCTTTCGGACGCCTGCGGTCGGAGGAACCGGGTCGTTGGGGGGTGGAGGTCACGTTGACGGTGCGGGTCGTTGCTTTATAATCCCCGCGGGTCGTGAGCTTCCGGGCGAGCGAGGCTTGCGGCGTTTCCGGAAGGGGTCCTCCCCAGCCTCGCGGGAAGCCGGCCCCTGCTCCCACCATCCGCGATCGTTCATGCCAGGGACGGCGTTGGAGCCGCGGACAGACAGCTTGACCCCCTGATCGGAGGTTTGCGCATGAGTCGGTCTTGGCTGGGTCCTGGGGTTTCGACCGGACGGTTGGCCTGGCTGGCGGCGGCGGTGTGGCTGGTCGGCGGGATGTCGGCCTGGCCGGCGGCGGGCCAGGAGGCGGCCACGGATGACCCGCCGGCGATCGAGGCGGAGGCATCAGGCGACAAGGCGGTCCAGCCGGCCGAGGGCACGACGGCGCCACCGGCGGAGGAGTCCCCGCCGGATGCGGCGGTGCCGGAGGCATCCGGCCCGGCCGGGGGGGACGTGGAGCGGCTGTTCAGCGACTACCTGCACTTCGCGATCATCGGCCAGTTCGAGTACGCGGCCAAGGCCGGCCAGGCGCTGCTGGCGCGTGCGGAGTTGAACCCGCTGTCGGACGAGTCGGCCGACCTGCTGGTCGAGCTTTCGCGGAAGTACGCCAGCAGCGTGGATACGCTGATGATCCTCGCGTCCAACAGCACGCTGGGCGAGAGTGCGGCAGCGATTCTGGACCTGGTCCGTCAGGCTCATGCGCGGCGGCGGATGAACGCCGGGCACATCGCGGCCAACATCCAGCTGTTGTCGGGCACGCCCACGCAGCGGGCGGTGGCGATGGAGCGGCTGACGGCCTCCGGCGAATACGCCGTTCCGCTGATGCTGGAGGTGATCGCGGACCCGGCGCAGAAGCAGTTGCAGCCGTTTGTGGCCAGGGCCCTGTCGCTGCTGGGCCGCAAGGCGGTGAACCCGCTGGCGGCGGCGACCTTCCTGGACGTGCCGGTGGTGCAGCGCGCGGCGGCGGAGGCTCTGGGCGAGATCGGATACCCGCAGGCGCTGCCCTATCTCAAGCGGCTGGCGGAGGGCGCCTCGGGCAACGCGGAGATCCGCGAGGCGGCGGCCACGGCGGTCCGGCGGATCGTGGTGGCCGATCCCGGGGTGCGGGAAGCCCCGGCGGCGGACCTGTTCGCGGATCTCGCCGGGCAGTACTACCGCGAGGAGGCATCGCTGCGGGCCGACCCGCGCGAGCCGCGGGTGAATGTCTGGCGGGTGCGTGAGGGTCGGCTGGCGGCGGTGGAGGTTCCCCGAGGGATCTTCACGACGGTGATGTGCATGGACTGCTGCGAGGCGGCCATGCAGCTGAAGCCCCAGGCCGGGGACGCGGCGGCGTTGTGGCTGGCGGCCAACCTCCGGCGGGAGGCCCGGCTGGGGTTGAACGTCGAGGCGGTCGAGGACGCCGCGGCGGACGACCCGACGCGGCCGAAAGGTTTTCCGCGAGCGGTGTATTTTGCGCGGAGTGCCGGGCCGGAGGTCTGTCTGAGGGTGCTGGCCAGGGCGATCGCGGACCGCGACCGGCCGGTGGCTCTGGGGGCGATTGCCGGGCTGGACGCCACAGCCGGTCCGGCGGCGATGCTGGGGACCCGGGCAGGCGCGGCGGCAAGCCTGATCGAAGCGCTGTCTTTCCCGGACCAGCTGGTGCGGATCAAGGCGGCCCTGGCGCTGGGGCGGGCGATGCCGGCCGAGCCTTTCGGGCGTTCGGGAGACGTGGTGGACACCCTGGCCGCGGCTTTGTCGCTCACCGGTCGCAAGGCCTACCTGCTGGTGGACCCGGACGAATCTTCGCGGCGGGCGTTGCAGGCCGACCTGGCCGACGGCGACCGGGCGACGGTGGTGGCCGCCGACCGGCTGGAGGCGGCGCTGATCGAGGCTCACCGCAAGCTGAACCGGCTTGACGGGGTGTTCCTGGCCAGCGACATCCGGCGCCCGGGGCCGGCGGAGGCGGTGGCCGCGCTGTCGGCGGACGAGACTTTCGCCATCGCGCCGGTGGTGTTGTACGTCAAGGAGGGGGGGATGCCGGCGGCGGACCGGGTGGCCGAGACGGATGCGCGTGTCGGGCGGGTGCTGGTGGTGACCGGCGATCCGGCCCGCAAGCCGCTGGTCGAGGAGCTGCTGGCCCGGCTGGAGGAGATTGCGCCGCGTTATGCCTATCGTCCGGTGGAGCCGGCGGAGTGCCTGGACCTGGCCCTGCAGGCCGCCGGGACGCTGCGGCAGATGGCGATCGCCCGGCCGCGGGTGTTCGACGTGGGCAGGGCGCGCCCGGCGCTGATCGCGGCGCTGGCCCATCCGGCCGAGGAGCTGCGTATTGCGGCCGCCGGCGTGCTGGCCCTGCTGGACGATGCCGAAGCCCAGAGCGCGGTGGCCCGGACGGCTCTGGACGCCGGCCAGTCCGGCGCGATGCGGCGTGCCGCCTACGCCGCGCTGGCCGACTCGGCGCGGCGTTTCGGGGCCCGGCTGGACGGGGCCTCGGTGGAGATGCTCGTCGAGCAGTCGATCAGCCAGCCGGACCTGGCCCTGCGGACCGCGGCCAGCCAGGCGCTGGGAGCGATGAACCTTCCCGGGCCGTCGGCCGCGCAGATCATCCTCAAGCAATCCCGCCCGTGAGCCGGCCGCCCGGGCGGTCGAGCGGTTCAACCGGCCGCGGCGCTGCAGGCGACGTGCTGGTCGCGGAGGGCGTGGGCCACGCGGAGGATAGTGTGCGACGCCGGCGTCGCAAGATGCAGGGTGCGGGCCAGCTCATCGATACCCGCCTCGACGTCCAGCAGGATCTGGCAGAAGACCGGTTCGTCGAGCCCGAGTTCCCGGGCGATTTCCATGCATTCCTGGGTGTGCGGCTCGATCTCGGCCGGGCTTTCGCCGAGGAGCCGGGCGATGGCATCGGCGGCGCCGACGATGCGGGACAGGACCGCCGCGTCGGGGTCCTCGAGTTCCCACGGATGGCGGCGGACGGCTTGGCAGACCGTCTCGGGCAGCATCCAGTGTTCCAGAACCAGGGCCGAGGCCTGGCCGTGATGCATGCCCACGCGGGCGGCCTCCTCGACGGCCAGGGCGGGCGCGCCGCCGGGGCGGTACTGGCCGGTGACGGCGGCATACTCGTCGGGGAAGACCTCGTCGAGCACGATGACGCCCACGTCGGCCAGCAGGCCGGAGATGAAGGCGTCCTCGCGGTCGTTCCTGGCCAGCCGGGCGGCGAAATGGCCGGCCAGTCCCGCGGTGGTCAGCGAGCGGCGCCAGAAGTAGCCGGTGTCGATGTGGGTGACGACGTGCTTGTCGATGCTTTCGACGATGTAGCGGCCGAGCACCAGGGATCGCACGCGGCGCAGGCCGAGCAGGGCCATGGCGTGCACCAGTGAGCCGACGCGGCGGGTGACGCCGAAGAGCGAGGAGTTGGCCAGCCGGAGGATCTCGCCGGCGGTGCCGGGGTCGGCGGAGAGGACATCGACGACCTCGTGGTAGTCGAAGTCCGGGTCCTGGACGATTTCCAGGAAGCGGGTGACGACCTGGGGCATGGACGGAATGACGGCGGATCGTCTGAGGATTTCCGCGGCGGCAGCGGGCATCGTTGCGCTCCTGTCGGCATGGCGATCGAAAGGTTGTCCCCGGGTGGTTCCACTCGGCCGGATGAAAGATACGATACGCCGGCGGTCGAGGGTGTGCGGGGCGTGAATCCGGGCCTGTGGAGCGGCCTTGCGGGGCGTGGCGGTCCGGTAATCGGGGTGCGCAGGGTCCGGCCGGCGGCGACGGTCCGCAAACGGCCGGCGGCCGGCGCGGGGGTCAGGGCAGCCGCGTCCACAGGGCCTTGAGATACTCGCTTTCGGGGCAGTTGGCCATGACGGGGTGGTCGGGGGCGGCGCCGCTGCGGTCGAGGATCTGCAGCGGCCGGCGGGCCCGCCGGGCGGCGGCGATGACGATCCCGGCGAACTGCTCGCGTCCCACGAGGCCCGAGCACGAGCAAGTCAGCAGCAGCCCGCCGGGTTCCAGCACGCTCATGGCCAGGGCGTTGAGGTCGGCGTACTTGCGGGTGCCTTCCTCGAGGTCGTCGCGGGTGGGCACGAACTTGGGCGGATCGAGCACGATCACGCCCCACTTGCGGCCCGATTCGCGGGCCTGGCGGAGCCAGCCGAAGGCGTCGGCGTGGACGTGGTGGACGCGCACCTGATTCAGCTTGGCGTTCCGCCGGGCCAGGGCGACGGCCTGCTCGTCCAGGTCGATGCCGGTGACGCCGGCGGCCCGCCCGAGAACCGCGGCGCAGATTCCGAACCCGCCGGTATAGCAGCAGACGTCGAGCACCTCGGCTCCCGCGCACAGGCCGGCCAGTCGCCGGCGGTTGTCGCGCTGGTCGCAGAAGAAGCCAGTCTTGTGCCCGGCGCGGAGGTCCACCCGGTAGCGCACGCCGTGCTCGCGCACCTCCACGGTGTCCGGGACGGGGTCGGAGTCGCTTTCGGCGACGGCGAAGCCTTCGACCTGTTCGACGCGGCGGTCGGCCCGGACCACGAAGCGGGACGGTCCGCCGCATTCGACGAGCAGGCGCCTGAACATGTCCAGCCGGCGGTAGATGCCCAGAGAGAAGATCTCCAGGGCCGCAAACCCGGCATAGCGCTCGACGACTAGGCCGCTGAGGCCGTCGCCCTCGGCATGGACCAGGCGGCAGGCGTTGGTGGAGGGGTCCGCGTCAAGCAGACGTTGCCGCCACTGCAGGGCGGTGGCGATCCGGCTCCGGAAGAAGGCCTCGTCGACCGGGGTCTGGTCCCCGGAGAGCATGCGGACGGCGATCTGGGAGCGGTCGTGATAGAAGCCGTAACCGGTCAGCCGACCGCTGCGGTCGAGCACGGCGACCACATCGCCCGCGGCGGCGGAAGGATCCGCCTCGGCCACCATGCGGCGATAGACGAACGGGCCGGAAGGGACTGAACGCAGGCGGACCCAGGGTCCCCGGACGCCTGGCTGGGATGCCGGGTCGGGCGTGCCGCTCATGGCGTCATCTTCCCGACGAGCCCGGCGGGATGCAAGCGGCAGGGGCGCCACCGGCCTCCCGCGCGGGCGAGGCGAAATGCGTTCACCTTTCGCCGGCAAGGCCGGGGTCCGGTGCGAAATGGGGGACAGGCCCGGCCGGCAAGGGTGGGGCGGAGGTCATCGAACGCCCACCGCCGCCGCGCGGCCGGCCGTCGAGGGCGGACGGCCTCACGCCTCGCGCTGCAGCGGTGTGCTGTGCGATCCCTTCGGGGTCGAAGGAAGAACAAGAGGAAGAGGAGGAGGAGGAGAAGAAGAAAGAGAGGAGAAAGGGGGTTGATGCGGTCTTGAAACCGGAGGCGGGGGGGGGGGGGG
>CAZSYS010000150.1:0-2517 GCA_964611365.1 uncultured Planctomycetales bacterium | reverse complement strand
TCGACTTCGTCGACCTCTGCCTCCGGCTGTCCACTTCCCGGCCTTGGGCCTGTTGAGTTTCGTTTCTCCAGCGACGCAACGGCCGCCGTTCAGGCCTTGGGCCTGAGGAAATGCCCGGGGGCGGGCCGGCTCAGGCGGCGCACACCGGCCGGCGATCGAGATCGCTGTAGGGATAGTGCCCGGCCTCCTTGAGTTTCGCCAGCAGGGACCGGGTGCCGTGCTTCATCGCGTATTTCATCTCCTCGCGAAAGACTTCGATGCACAGCAGCAGGCCGTGCCGTCGGCCGTCGATGGTCAGGCGCTTGCCGTCCGGCGCGTACTCGTCGAAGACCAGGCACGCACCGGGCGAGTCCTCGTCGCCGGGAATCTCGCAGGTCTCGCCGGGGTTCAGCACCGCCTCGGACGCGTGCATGCCGATGGTGGTGAAGAGCACGCGCATGCGGTTTTCGATTTTCCGGAAGGGATGCTCCCGGTCCTCCAGGTCCGGCGGCATCGGATGCCGGGTGAATCCTACGAGTTCGTAGGTTCCGATCCGGCCGGGCCTGGGGCCGCTGCCGTCCGGCCGGATCAGCTCCATGGTCGCGAATCCGACGCCCGGGATGCCGTGGGGGAAATAGTACAGATCGACCGCCCCGCCGATCTCGAACGGAAAGACCGAGTGGCTCACCAGGTCGTGCATCCGCCCCAGCACGCGTTCCAGCCCGGCCTGCTTGGCCGCGGCGTGGCGCTCGTACTCCTCCGGCGGGAATGTGGCGTGTTTCCGGGCGTCATCCGCCGCCGCCGGGGTTCCGGCCGGCATCCGTCTGCGGGTCCGGTACACCAGACCCGCCACCAGGGCGGCGACGGCCAGCGCGATCAGCATCTTCATGGCCTGTGCTCCGACATGAAAGCGGCGACAAGCCGGAGAGGTCTCCCCTTCCCTGTCGTGGGAGGCACTCGCGGGCCCGGCCCGGCGGGGAACCCTACCCTTCCGCCGGCCCGATTGCAAGACGCAGGTGCGGGAAACCTCCGAGAGGGGGGCCGGCCCTCGAGGCCGACTTCGCGGGGTCGAGGTAAGGCCCGTCCGCCGCGCGCGGCCGGCGGTCCGGGACCTCGGCGAAGCTCACTCGTCAGGGCGGGAGGAGGAGGCCGGCGCGGCGGCGTTCGCGGGGTCGGGGGCCGTCGGCTCGCCCGGTGAGGGCTCGTGATACGATCCCCGGTTGCGGAAGATCTCGAGGCGGCGGCGGTATTCCTCCGGGTCGCCGGTTGCCCCCTCCCGCTCCATGACCTCGATGGCCTTGAGCTGGAAGGCCACGGCCTGGTCGAAGCGGCCGACGTTGGCGTGGGCGGTGGCCACGGTGTCGAGCATGTGGGCCTGGTGGGCGGTCTCCTCCAGGCCCGCCAGGCGTTCGGCCAGCTCGGCGGCCCGGGACTCGTCGCGGGCGGCCGGCTCCGGCGAGGTGGCCAGCTTCCACACCAGGTTGTTCAGCAGCCCGGCGTCGTCGGGCATCAGCCGCACCGCCTCGTGCAGCACGCGCACGGCCATGAGGTCCTCGCCGCCGGCCATGTAGTGGTTGGCCAGACGACCCAGCCAGCCGGCCGGCGGTTCGCCGCCCATGCACGGTTCGAGCTGCTCGAGGGCTCTGGCCGGCTGGTTGGCGCGAAACAGGGCCAGCCCGAGTTCCAGGCGGCATTCCTCGCTGTCCGGGGCCAGTTCCACGGCCTTCTCGAAGCGTGCCAGCGCCTCCTCGTGACGGTCTTCGGCGGCCAGCAGGGTTCCCAGCCGCAGGTAGGGCCAGGGGTTGTCCGGCCGCAGGGCCAGCACCTGCTCAAAGGCGGTGATGGCTTCGGGCCTGCGGCCGGCCTGCACGTGGTAGCCGCCGAGGTGGAACCACGCGTCGTCGCAGCGCGGGTTCACGGCCAGCACCCGGCGCCAGACCGACTCCGTATCGCGCCACAGCATCGCCAGCCGGACGGTCCCCGTGGCCGCCAGGGCCAGGACCAGCCCGACGGCGGCCACCGGCAGCAACGGGGACCTGCGACCGTTCGCCTCCGGGCGCCGCAGCCAGGCCAGCAGCCCTCCCGCGGCCAGCAGCGCGGTGACCATGCCGGGCAGGTAGGTGTGACGGTCGCTGACCAGCTGCGGCTCCTGGCACAGCAGGCCCAGCCGGGCCGAGCACAGCGACAGGTACGCCAGCCAGGCAGCGGTCAGCCCCGGCAGGCGGCGTCGCAGCATGATCGCCGCGACGGTGATCACCGCCACGGAGGCCAGGTTGATCCACCCGTCGACCGAGAGGGGGGCGTAGTCGGGGGGGAAGTCATGGAACGCACTGAGTCCCGCGGGCACCAGCGTGGCCTGCAGCCCGAAGACGATGCGGTGCACGGCCACGTCCAATGCCCGCGCGGCGGGGTAGCCGATGCCGAGGGCGGCGAGGAGGTCCTCGCGCCAGCCGGCGGCGTTGGCCACCCCGGCGACCATGACGAGCATGAGCAGCCTCTCGACCCACAGGCCGGCGGTGCGGCGGTTCAGCCATCCGC
>CAZSYS010000149.1:0-10283 GCA_964611365.1 uncultured Planctomycetales bacterium | reverse complement strand
GTATGACGGCGTCTTCGCCGGCAGCCGCAACAGCCGCGTGGCTTTCCCGCTCGGCGGCATCGGCGCGGGCATGGTGTGCCTGGAGGGCACCGGAGCCCTCTCGCACGTGTCCCTCCGGCAACAGCCCGAGGTCTATCACGAGCCGTGCGTCTTCGCCGCCGTCGCCGTGCCCGGCCGGCCCGAGCTGGCCCGGGTGCTGGAAGGCCCGGTTCCGACCTGGAAACTCTTCGGACCGCCGGAAACCGGCAACGGAGCCAGCGGCAAGAATTACGGGCTGCCGCGCTTCGCCCGGGCGGTTTTTCGCACGCGATTCCCCTTCGGCACCGTCGCGATCGAGGATCCGGCGCTGCCGGTCCGGGCGGAGATCACCGGCTGGAGCCCCTTCGTGCCCGGCGACGCCGACGCCTCCAGCCTTCCGGTGGCCGCCCTGGAGTACCGGCTGGTGAACGTCTCCGACCGGCCGATGTCCGTGGTCTTTTCGTTCAATGCCCGCAACTTCATGCAGCGCGGCAAGGGCCGGCACGGCGTCCGGCCCATTGCCGGCGGCTTCGTGCTGTTCCAGGAGGGCACCGACGAGGCCCCCCAGGATGCCGGCGCGTTCTGTGCCCGGGTCACCGACCCGGCGGTCAAGGTCAACCATGCCTGGTTCCGGGGCGGCTGGTTCGACGCCCTGACCATGGCCTGGAAGGACGTGCACGACGCCGCCTGCTACGACCGTCCGCCGATCACCGGGGGCGACCCGGCGCCGGGCGCGTCACTGTTCGTGCCGCTGGAGCTGCCGCCGGCCGGGGAGAAGACGGTCGTCCTGCAGCTCTGCTGGTACGCCGGAAGGACCGCACTGCGCCATGGCACTGATCCTGAGAGCGTCCCGGCCGATCCGGGGGCCCACGTGCCCTGGTACGCCGCCCGGTTCGCCGACATCGACGCGGTCGCCGAGACCTGGAGCCGTGAATATGACAACCTGCGCCGGCGTTCCGCGGCCTTCGCCGACTGCTTCTACGACACCACCCTTCCGCCGGAGGCCATCGAGGCGGTGGCCGCCAATCTGACGATCCTCAAGTCGCCCACCGTCCTGCGCCAGGCCGACGGGCGGATCTGGGCCTGGGAGGGCTGCGGCGACAACCGCGGCTGCTGCGCCGGGTCCTGCACCCACGTCTGGAACTACGCCCAGGCGATGCCGCACCTGTTTCCCGACCTGGAGCGAACCCTGCGCGAGACCGAGTTCAAGGTCTCCCAGGACGACCGCGGCCACCAGGCCTTCCGGTCGGCCCTGCCGATCCGCCCGATCAAGCACGATTTCCACGCCGCGGCCGACGGCCAGCTCGGCGGCATCATGAAGGCCCACCGCGAGTGGCGGATCAGCGGCGACACCGAGTGGCTGCGACGTCTCTGGCCGAAGATCAGGGCCAGCCTGAGCTACTGCATCGAGACCTGGGACCCCGGTCACAAGGGCGTGCTCGAGGAGCCGCACCACAACACCTACGACATCGAGTTCTGGGGCCCCGACGGAATGTGCACCAGCTTCTACCTCGGGGCCCTGACGGCCGCGGTCCACATGGGCAGGGCCGTCGGGGACGAGGTGCCCCTGTTCGCCGAACTGCTGGAGCGGGGCCTGAAGTACATGCAGGAAAAGCTGTTCAACGGCGAATACTTCATCCAGGAGATCCGCTGGGAGGGCCTGCGGGCCCCCAGCCCGACCGAACTGCACGGCTACGGCGGCGGCTACTCGCCCGAGGCGGTGGAACTGCTCAGAAAGGAGGGGCCCAAGTATCAGTACGGCACCGGCTGCCTCTCCGACGGCGTGCTGGGCTCGTGGATGGCTCTGGTCTGCGGCGTCGGCCAGGTCCTGGATCCCGACAGGATCGTCAGCCACCTGCGGGCGGTCCACCGCTACAACCTCCGCCACGACCTGTCCACCCACGCCAATCCGCAGCGCCCGTCGTTCGCCTGCGGGGCCGAGGGCGGACTGCTGCTGTGCACCTGGCCCCAAGGCGGAGCCCTGTCCCTGCCGTTCGTCTACAGCAACGAGGTCTGGACCGGCATCGAGTACCAGGTGGCCTCCCACCTGATGATGATGGGCTGCGTGGAGGAGGGGCTGGAGATCGTGCGCGTCTGCCGCGACCGCTACGACGGGCGGATCCGCAACCCGTTCAACGAGTACGAGTGCGGACACTGGTACGCCCGGGCCATGTCCTCCTACGCCCTGCTGCAGGGCCTCAGCGGAGCCCGTTACGACGCGGTCGAAAAGGTGCTGTACCTGCGGCCGCGTATCAGGGGCGACTTCCGGGCGTTCATCGCCGCCGCCGGGGGTTACGGAACCGTCGGCGTCAGGGACGGAAAGCCTTTTCTGGAGGTCCGCAGCGGGGCGATCGAGGTCCGGCGCATCGATTACACCCCCTGCGCATGACGGGCGCCCGCGGCGGGGTGCCGGCAGATTCACTGGGCGACCACCGCAGGAAGGAAAACCGGCGCCAGCCCCCCCACGGGTCAGCGGGCGCCGGTCAGGAGTTCCAGCCAGTGTTTCTCGGGGTGCGACACCACGTGGCCGTCGGCATAGAGCACGTTGGCCACCATCCGACCATGGTTGTCCCAGGGCTCCGGCAGGTTGTTCACCGCCATTCCCGGCGGAGCCCCGACGACCGCGCCGCCGCCGGATCCGGGAGGCGTGCCGTAAGGACGGCCCTCGTCGGCATCCTTCATCAGCACGACCGACTGAGGCCTCCGGACGTTCCGGATCGTCCTGGGCTCCCCCTGCACCGTCGCATAGCCCCCCGACTTCTTGCGGAAGGGATACCAGCTCAGCCGGGTGTAGATCGCCGGAGTGTCCGGACCGCGGTGCCATCCCTGGTACTCGTAGCTGGTGCCGAATGAACCCACCGGAACCGTGCGATCCGTCGGATCCTGCACCAGCTGCGATTCCAGCTGCCCGTGGTACTCAAAGTCGTTGCGCGGCTGGTCGGAGGCCGGGTCGCAGTAGATCTCAAAGCGGATCTTGCCGTCGCGCGGAATCTTGTCCACCCGCTGCGGCCGGCGGACGCGGTGCGCGGTCGCCGGACAGGTGTACGTGCCCAGATTGGGCGTCAGCTTCTGCCACCACAGAACGAACAGGTTGTCGTCCGCCTCCGGGTTGTCGTACCAGATCGTCGAGCCGATGTACGGCACCAGCGGATAGTACGGATCGTACTGGACCGTGTACTGCGTGATCGCCAGCCCGAAGTCATGCAGGTTGGCCCGGCAGGCGACCGCCCGGGCCTGCTCCCGGGCCTTCCTGAGGCCCGGCATCAGCACGGCCACCAGCAGGGCGATGATCGCCACCACCACCAGCACTTCGATCAGCGTAAAGCCCGAACCGGCAGCCGACCGGCCGGGGACCGGCATTCGGCCGCACGTGCAAAATGAACCGGACCCGGCAAGGTGTTGGCCCCGTCGGGTCCGGTCGCGGAGGGGGAAAGGGATTCCGTGAGCCGCCGGGCCGCGGGCGCTGCAGGCCGCCCGGGCCGGATCGGTTGTTGTCTGCCGCTCAAACCTGCCTGCGTACATCGGAACGCCGGGCACTGGTAAAGCGGGCAAAGTCGTCATCCGCCGCACAAGCCTGCCTGCGTACATGGGTGGTACCTCCTGACGTTGGGCTTGGAGTCCGCCCTTGACCCGCCCGACCACCAAGCCGGACCCTCTCCACCACCAAACCGGCGGTGGGGAGCTCACCCGGCGCCATCCTACCGGCGCGATCAGCTGACTCTGTTTACACAATTATATCGCTTTCGTTGACATTGTGGTAGAGGTTTTTTCACATAACCGTTGGTTGGGCTCTTTTTTGGTATCCCCAGGCTGGGTATCAATGCTTCCGGCAGAGATGCCGGTGGCCAGCCATGGTGGGCGGGCCATGTGCAATTCCGTGGCCCTTATTGCCGTAAAGCCAATAAAAACAATAGCTTGCAGAGATGCCCGCTCATTCAGACCGAGCCGGTGCTCGTCGCCCGTTTCAACCCCCTGGACCCGGGCCAGGTCCTGCCGAGGGGCTGCCGAGGTACTCGGCCAGGACACCGGGGCATTTTTTTCACAGGGCGATCACCGGACGCCGGCTCCCTGACGGGCATCAGTTCACCAGGGGAAAACGGGGGACCGGCTCCGCCGGGCGAAGGCCTTTTTCCGGCCAGCTGCCTGGGTTGTTGGTTGCCCGTTGGAGACGCCGGCACCCTTGTCGGGGACACCGGTTCCGATTCTGACTGCCGGCCGAAGTCGTGTAGCTACGGATGTCCGGGCGTTTCGACCAGCAGGATCGGGGCCACGGCGACGATGCCGAAGGCCCGGGTTTCGCGTGTTTCCTCGACGCGCAGACGCAAACGCAACACGTCCTGATCGCCCGGGAGCGGAGGCAGCGGAACCACGAACCACTCGCCCCGGTCGCGCCGTTTGCCCAGGTCGGCCTCCCAGAGCGTGCCACCTTCGTGCAGCAGGCGGACGACCCGGCATCCGGCCCATCGACCGGGCACGTGATGCAGACCGATCTCGTCCTTGTTGGCGTTGCCCAGGCAGATCATCAGGTTCAGGCAGGAGCGGTCGCCCGACAGCGGCACCTCCACCGGTAGTTCGGCGAAATCGCCGATATCGCCGTCGATATGATGCCGATAGGCGAACACCGCCGCCCTGCAGTCGCCCTGGACGTGCAGGCCGGCCATCCAGTCGCCCCAGTACGTCTCGCGATCCTCAGGCAGCACCCGGGCGCGGATGCGGTTGCGCACCTGCCAGCGTCCGGTGCCCCACTCCAACGGCGGGTTGGCCGACTCGCGGATCAGATCGGCCGGCCCGATGGCGGTGTAGGTGTACCACCACACCCGTCGCCGGAACTCCTCCCGACGTTCGGCCGCCAGTCGTTCCCAGCCCTCGACGTCCAGCTCCGCGCGGCGCTTCCACCAGGCGGTGTAGTCCCCGACCATCCGCAACTGCCCGAGCGCGGCGGCAACCCGGTCGATCTGCTCCAGGACCGGTCCCCGGGCCTGCTGGATCCGCCTGGAAGCCTCCTGCCGGTCGCCGCGATGAATGGCCTGGAGAATCCCGCACTGCTCGGCCGGCCACCACTGCTCGGGAAAGGTCAGCGTCGCGGCGGAGCGGGCGACGGCCAGTTCTTCGCGCATCGGAGTCACCAGGCCGTCGCGGACTTCAGCCTCCGGCAGCAGGCTCCCGGCCGGAGCCCGGGCTTCCAGCCGCTCCGCCAGCTTGTCCAATGCCTCGACTTCGGCCAGGATCGCCGCGGAATCAGTGCCCGGAGCCGGACGGGGCGGGCACAACGGGGCGTCCGGCGAGCCGCTGATGGTAAAGACGAACCTGGACCTCAGGGCCGTCAGGCCGTCGTCGAAGGTCCGCATGGTCTGGACCTGCTCTTGCCCGAAGACGATGTCGTAGACCCGCCCGCGGACGGCCTGGAAGTCGTATGCCGTCCCGCTCCAGCCCCACCAGCCGATGACCGGCACCACGTAGCAGGGGTTCCAGCCGGTGCCCCCCCAGGGCATGACCGAGTGGACGTGATCGGCGGCCTCGGCCAGGTCCTCGGCCGCCGGGGCGTGCCAGCCGGCGGCCAGCGGCTGCAGCTCCAGGTAGCTGCGCCGCCCGCCGGAAAGCTGGGATCCGCCCTCGACATGTGTGAACCCGCTGGCCGGCCGGATCCAGTTGTGCCACCACGACGGCCGGACAGCCAGCCCCAGCCTGCCGGCCTCCTCGGCGTCGGCGGCACAGGGCACGCGGGTCCAGAACACCATCGCCTGCTGCAGGCCCGGCATGGCCAGGAGCCGGCGGTTGAAGTCCGCGCGAATATCCTGGTACGCGCCTTTCGGCGGGCAGATGGCGATGCGGTCCGGGCCGATGCCCGCTTCGCGGGCCAGCTCCAGCACCTGCCAGACCAGCGTCTCCGTGGCTTCGCCGGGCCCCTTGTCGTCAAACGACAGCCACAGCCCGTCGACCCCCAGGCCGATGAACTCCCGGAAGGTCGCCAGCACGGATTCGTGCCGCGATCCGGGCACCCCGCCGTTCACCGTGCCGTACACCACCAGGCCGCGGCGATGAGCCTCGGCGAGCACCCGGCCGATGGCCGCCTTGTCGAGTTTTGTGCCCGGTTCAAACGCGTAGATCCCGTCGCGCAGGTCGATCCAGTTGATCCGCGAGATCATGAAAACGTCCAGTTCCCCCTCGCGGAGGTAATGCTCGTAATGCGTGTGCGGACGCCCCCGCCAGGGCACCGTGGGGCGGTCGCGAATCGACGCTTCGTGCAGCAACAGCTCGCCGGCGCGCTGTTCAATGAGCTGAAAGAGCGTGTCGATGCCGTAGATCACCCCCCGGGCGTTACTTGCCCCGACCACCACCGCCGTGCGCCCGCCGTCGTCCGGCAGAACCTCGATGAGGTATCCGTCATGGCCGGGCGATGAGTCGCTCAGTTCGATCCCATGCCGGGTGCAGAGCCCGTCCAGCAGGCGGTGGCTGGACCGCAACCCCAGCATCAATACCACACCACCTTCCGGTGCTTCCCGCTCGCGGACCACCGGCCAGGTCCGCCCGAACCGCCGGGCCACCAGCCGCCCCAGCAGCTCGGCGGCGTAGCTTTCCGGTTCGCCGGCCTGGTCGCCCAGAACGATCGCCACCCGGTCCGGCGGGAGGGATCGGGGCGGCCGGCCGGACCATCGGACCTCCTTGGGCGGCGGTACCAGCGCGGGTCGACCGGCCACCGGGGTCGACGCGGCCGTGACCGTGCCAACGAGAATCAAGCCCGCCGGGAGAATGTGGAGCATGTGTCGTCGCATCACCTGGGTACTCCCGCAACGCCCGTTCCTCCCTCACCGGGAATGTTAACCGCACGACCCGGCACCTGTTAACATCCCCGGCTGAGGCCGCGGCTGCTCGCCCCGGCCCGCCCGCCTGAGCGCCTTTGGAGGAACTGGCCATGACCATGCCCCTGCTGGGTGCGTGGCTGACCCTTTCGGTCGCCGCCGCGCCGGCTCCGGAGCGTCCCAACATTCTGTTCATCTGCACCGACGACCAGGCGGCCTGGACGCTGGGGGTCTCCGGCAACCGAGACGCCTGGACGCCCAACCTCGACCGGCTCGCCGGCGAGGGTGTCCGGCTGGTGAACTGCTTTGCGGCCACGCCGGTGTGCAGTCCGGCGCGGGTCAACATGCTGGCCGCCCGTCACGGCACGGAGGTGGGCATCACCGACTGGATCCATCCCCAGGCCGAGCCGGAGGTCGGCCTGCCGCCGGAGGTGGTTACCTGGCCGGAGGTGCTGGCCGCCGGGGGGTACGCCACCGGGCTGTTCGGCAAGTGGCATCTGGGCACCGCCGGGCGTTACCACCCGACCCGGCATGGGTTCGGCGAGTTCGCCGGCTTCCTGGAGGGCTCGGCCAGGGTGCAGGATCCGGTGCTGGAGGTCGCAGGCCGCAAGGAGCAGCTGTCGGGGCTGATCGTCGATCGGGTGACCGATCTGGCGATCGACTTCATGCAGCGGCACCGCGGTGGTCCGTTCGCGGCCTGTGTGCACTATCGCGAGCCCCACCGGCCGTGGACGCCGGTGGCCGAGCCGGTCCGCGCGCGCTTTGAGCCGCTGGAGCCACTGATTCCCAACCCCGACTATCCCGACCTGGACGTCGAGCGGCTGCGGCGGATGATCCCGGAGTATCTGGCCAGCGTGTCGGCCGTGGACGGGAACGTCGGCCGGTTGCTGGACGCCCTGGAGGAGCTGGGACTGGCCGATCGCACGATCGTGATCTTCACCAGCGACCAGGGCTACAACATGGGCCACAACGGCATCTGGCACAAGGGCAACGGCCACTGGATCCTGCGGGGGCTGCGCGATGTGCCCGCCGGCGACATCCGGCTGCAGCGCCCGAACATGTACGATCATTCGATCCGCGTTCCGGCGCTGGTCCGCTGGCCGGGCGTGACCCGCGCCGGCGCGGTGATCGAGCGGACGGTGGTGAATCTGGACTGGTATCGCACGCTGGTGGCCGCCGCCGGGCTGGAGGTGCCGGCCGGCGCGACGGTGCGCGGGCGCGACCTGTCGGCGGTGCTGGCCGGGCGGGAAGTCGCCTGGGACGACGACATGTTCGGCCAGTACAGCCAGCACCACTACACCACGGCGGACCTGAGGATGTACCGCACCGGTCAATGGAAGCTCGTCCGGGATTTCCGCAACCCCGGCCGCGACGAGCTGTACGACCTCCGGCATGATCCGGGCGAAACGCGCAACCTGATCGACTCGCCGGATCCTGCGCACCGCGCGGTCGTCGATCGCCTGCACGCCCGGCTGCTGGCCTGCATGCGGGAGATCGACGACCCGGCGCTGCCCGCGGCCGCCACGCAGCCGGCCTCCGGGGAGGTCCGGGAGCTGCCGCCGGCCGGGCTGCGGCTGCCCGACTGGCCGGGTGTTCGGCAGGAGGCGCTGGGCGAACGCGTCTACCGGGCGCTGCTGCGGCAGGCCCGGCACATGCTCGGACGGCTGCGGCCGTGGGAGCAGGATTTGTCGATGAGCCTGCTGACCGAAAGCCGCAGCGGCGAGAACTGGATCCGGCCGAACGCCGGCACGCTGGCGGGGCTGTGTCTGCTTCACCGCTTCGGGCCTTACGATCCGGAGGTGGTCGGGCGGTCGCGCGAGCAGCTGCTGGACGGAGCGATCCTCCCGATGATGCGGTATCTGGCGGCGACCCACGTCACCGGCACGCGTCCGACCGGCGACGGCAAGCCCTGGGGAGACGCCTGGCAGTCGGCCCACTGGGCGGCGATGCTGGGGCGGGCGGCCTGGTGGGCCTGGCCGGCGCTGCCGGGGGATCTGCGGGAGGGCGTGCGAAGAGTGATCGCCCACGAGGCCGACCGTTTCGTGCGCGCTGCCCCGCCGTTCCAGATCAGGCAGGACACCAAGGCCGAGGAGAACGCCTGGAACAGCCAGGCTCCGTGTCTGGCGTCGATCCTGATGCCCGGGGATGCCCGCCGGGGCGACTGGGAGGCGGCGCACCACCGCTGGGCGATGTCGGCCTTCCTGCGTCCGGCGGATGCGCAGTCGGCGGCGGTCGTCGACGGCCGGCCGGTGTCGGCATGGTTCGAGGGGGCCAACATCTGCGACGACTTCACACTGGAAAACCATCACATCGTGCATCCGGACTACATGAACGCCTTCAGCCTCAACCTCGGGTGCGCCCTGGACCTGAGCCTGGCGGGCCGGACGCCGCCGGAGGCGCTGCGGCACAACCTGCACGGCCTGTATGAGAATCTCAAGTGGTTCTGCCTGCCGGACGGGGGCTTCGTGTATCCCAGCGGGCAGGACTGGGGCCTGTTCCGCAACCCCGACTGGGTCTGGCCGCACACGCTGATGGGTGTGTTCGGGGACGACCGCGAGGCCTGGCCGCTGATGCGCCGCTGCCTGGACGTGCTGGAGCGCATGCAGGAACGGACGCCGGACGGAGCGATCTTCCTGCCGGAAGAGAACACCTTCGCCTCCGGGCAGTCGGACAAGCTTCATCAGCTGGCGTGCACCTGGCTGGCCCTGCACTTCGCCGGCGCCTGCGACGGCCCCGAGCCCGTGCGGCGCGGCGTGCGCCGGCTGGAGGCGGGGCGGATCATCCTTCACCGCACGCCCGCGGCGGTGCACACCGTCAGCTGGGGGGCCCGGATCATGGCCCAGTGCGTGCCGTACCGGCCGGACCGCCTGGTTTCGCCGCACGACCGCAACGGCCTGGGGCATGTGCTGCCGGCGGGGGCCGACAGGCCGCCTGAGCCGGTGCTCCGCTCGGCCCGCGTCGAACCGGAGGGCGACGGGTTCACCGCCCGGCTGGAGGTGGACCACGGCGACGCGGTGCGGGCCCTGCTGGGCTTCATCTCGCACGCCGACGGGCGGTGGGAGATGCGCGAGCGTCTGACCGCCCTGCGGGACGTCGCAACCGAGGAGATCGCCACCGGCCTGATCGGGATCCTCAACAATCCGCACTGGATTCATGAACGCGGCGCGCGCCGGGTGGTGGTGGACGGCCTCGAACGGACGATCGCGGCCGGAAGCGGCGACGGGTTCGATGCCCCCGGGGCCCGCGAGATCGACATCGACGGCGTGCTGCACATCGTTTCGCAGCGGCCGCTGCCGGTCCGCTACCGCGGCGCCGGTGAAGCCCATCGCGGCCGCTACACCGACGAACTGCACCTGAACTGCCTGCCGGGCCGGCGCGACTGGAAGGCCGGCCAGACCATCAGCGAGACGGCGGTCGTGATCCGGTGCGCCGAGGAGTCCGCCAAGCCGGCGTCGCAGCCCGCGG
>CAZSYS010000148.1:0-10317 GCA_964611365.1 uncultured Planctomycetales bacterium | reverse complement strand
CAGGAGACCAGCGCAAGGCGGGTGCCCCGCAGCACCCGGGCGCCGGCCGGCCGCAGGTCCTCCGCCGCGGCCGCCCACGGCAGCGCCAGCCGGGCGTCGAAGGCCGCTTCGTCCAGGCGTTCAATCGCCTCCTGCGGCACCCAGGCGGCGTAGCCGTCGGTCGAGAGCAGAAGCAGCCAGCCGTCCCGGCAGTCCAGCAGGAAGACCGGCTCGCCCCACATCAGCTGCGTCTGGGCCCTGGCCGTCGGCGAAGGCTCCGCCAGCCCCAGGACGGTGGTGTCGCGGCAGACGCCGAAGATCCGCTCGCCCAGCCGGGACCGGTCCGGCAGCAGCCGCAGCGAGCCGCCGGCGGGTTTCAGTCCCACGACCTCCAGGGCCCACGCGGCCGTCTCCAGCATCGGCCCGGCGCTCGTGCACCCGGCGAGCACCACCGCCCGGTCGCGGATCTCGACCCGCGGCTCGTAGATCAGGGCGGTGTTGAGCCCGACCAGAGCTCCGGCCAGCGCGGAGACGAACCACTGGGCCCTCTCAGGCGGAAGCTCGCCCTCCGGGCGGATCTGCCGGGCGGCTCGGGCGATATCCGCGCGCACCCGCCGGTCGTAGTCGTGGTTGAAACGGTCGGCCGGGGCGGACTCGCCGGCCCGTCGCCGCCGGCCGCCGGCCTCCAGAGCGGCGCGGTCGCCGGCGCAGATCTCCAGCAGCCCACGGCAGATGGCTTCGGCGCACTGCTGGTGCCGACGCCCGGCCGGCAAGCCGCCGGGGTTTGCCGGGCAGGCCGTCAACGTCACGATCACCTCGGGCGGATCGTCCCGCCCGGCGCGAGCCTGCAGGAGCCCGGCGCCATGATCGGCGATGCACCGGGCGATTCGCCAGGCCGGGCCGTCCCCTGCGCCCGCCGGTTCCGGCGCGGTTTCACCCGTCCCGTCGATGGTCAACAGCAGGTGGGCCTGGCCGTTCCTGCACATCTCCAGCACGGCGGCTTTGCGGGCGGCCGGGTCCCCGCCGGGCGGGCGATCGTCGCGGCGGATCAGCACGGTGTCGCCGGCGGCGCCGCGCACCAGGTGGTGCAGATGGGCGGCGGTCATCAACGCCAGATCATCGGCCGCTCCCGGCAGCCCGCTCCCGCCGCCGCCCAGCGGGTCCAGGGCGACGACCAGTCCGCGCAGGCCGGCGGCCGGAGGGCTCCAGCACGGCTCGAAGTCCGCGATCGCGGCGGCGATCCGCTCTTGCGTGGCCGCCTCCGCAGCCGACGGCGCCGCCAGGGTCGCGACCCACACCAGCGAGACTGTCGCCGCCCCGAATACGCCCATGCCGCCTCCTGCTCCCGAAGGGAAAGCAACCTCGCAGGCCGTAAGCCGCGCCCGCCGGTCAGCGATCGACCGCCACCTGCGTGACCGACCCGTCCATGCCCGCCACCACCACCCGTCCCGAGGCATCCATCACCGCCGGGGCCATCACGTGCAGGTCCGGCGTGACCTGGTATTCGGCCACCACCCGGCCGTCGGAGGCGTCCAGCAGCGTCAGCCGCCCCCGGTTGGAGCAGATCGCCACCCGGCCGCCCGCCTCGACCGGCGCCGCCGGGAAGCGCCCCGCGGCCACCGGCTGCGACCAGACTGCCTTGCCCCCGGCGTCGTAGCGGGTGATGCCGTCGTTCTCGCCGCGGGCCAGGACGCCGCGTCCGTCGCTCCCGGGCCCCACGGCGGCCGTCTGGACGGCCACCTGCCCGAGGTAGGTCCCGTCCAGGCCGTAGCACCCCAGAAAACGCGCCCGGTCGCACACGAACAGCCGGTCGCCGGCCACCACCGGCGGACAGTCGCCGGGGGCGTAGTATCGTGACTTATATTTGGCCTCACCGCTCTGGGCGGCCGGGCCGGGCTGCTTCCACTTCAGCGTCCCGTCGGCGGCATTCACCGCGTAGAGCAGGCCGTCCCAGGCCCCGAAGTACAGCACCCCGTCGTGAAGCGTCAGCGGCTGCTCGATGCTGAAGGAGGCGTGCGTCCTGGACCAGGCCTTCCGCCCGGTCTGCCGTTCGATGGCATGCACGGCCCCCGCCAGGTCGCCGGCGTACACGAACTCGCCGGCCACCGCCGGGGTGCCGTAGACCGGCGCGCCCAGGTCGCACGTCCACAGCACCCGTCCGTCCGGCCCCAGGCACCGGACGCCCTTTTCGGCGGCCGAAAGATAGAGCCGTTCGCCGGCCGGCGCCGGGGCGTGCAGGATCTCCACGCCGGCGTCGTGGAACTCCCGCGCCCGGGGCGTGCCCCCGTCGAAGTTCACTTTCATCAGCCGGCCGGCGGTGGTGGCCACGATGACCTCGTCGCCGACAATCACCGGAGCGGCCTTGATTCCGGCCTCCAGGCGGATCCGCCGCGCCCGCACCGGGCTGTTGGGCGATTCCAGGAGAAACTCGCCGGCCCGGTCGATCCGGTGTCCGGCGAAGGCCGCGGTCACCTTCAGGAAGTGCATGCCCGCCACCAGCCCGGTCAGCGGAACCCGCCCCTCGAATCGTTCGATGTCTGCCTCCCGCCGGACCGGGGCAAGGCCGGCGGTGCTGGATTCGCGGTCGTCGACTGTGGCGGTCACTTCCGCGGCCGCCTCGCCGGTGGTCTCGGCGGTCACCGTCAGGTGCCTGCGATCGGCTTTCGGGAGGTCCCGGCCGGTCGCGGTCACGGCCGGCGAGACGATCCGCAGCCCCGGGACCGGTTGCGGCACCAGCGGCTTCTCCAGGACCAGCTTCGGCGGCCGGTTTTCGTCGCGGAACCGGTAGATCACCCGCAGCTGCCCGTCCCGCACGGCCACCACGCCGCAGCCGGCGTTCGGGCCGTAGGTCGATCCGCCCATCACGCTGTCCAGCGTATTCCATCGCTCGTGCACCACGTTGTGTCCGTGGCCCATCAGCACCAGGGCGACGTTGTGCCCGCCCAGCGTCTCCAGCAGCCGCAGCTGCTCGTAAGGCTTGGCGAACTCCCCGGTGTGCAGCGGGTGGTGCATGAACAGGAACACGGGCCGGTCCGGGGGCGTGTTCTTCAGCTCACCGGCCAGCCAGGTCAGCGTGCGCTGCTCGATCGACGGCACTGGCTCCTGGGGCGTGGCCGAGTCGATCGCCAGGAAGCGGCAGCCGAACCGGTCGAAGGCGTAGTGATCGCCGCCGTGGCGCTGCCGCATGACGTGCAGCATGGCGGTCCAGGTGTTGTCGTGGTTGCCCGGCACGACATACAGCTTCACCGGCAGGCCGGCAAAGGCGGCCTCGAACGCCGCCCAGGTCGAGCCGATGACGCCGTATTCGGTCAGATCGCCGGTGGCCCACACGAAGGCCGGCTTCATCAGCGGCGGCCCGCCCGGCGCTGCCGGCTGGACCTCCGCGGCCTGCCGGCAGACCCACGCCAGGGGCTCCAGGTGCGGGTCGGCGGCGTTTTCCGGCGTGCCGGCGGGCCGGGGGTTCACGTGGATGTCGGAGATGTGCAGGAAGCAGAAATCCTCGAGCCGCTCTCCGCCGGCGGCCGGGCCGGCCGCCCGGGCTGCAAGAACCGCGGCCAGGAACAGAACCAGTCTTCGCGTCCGGGTGGTCATGGGGCCTCCAGGCCGATCCGTTACCGGGAAACCTCGGGCACGTTCCGCGGCCCGCGCCGGCCGCTGGATGTGCCGTTCATCACTTCATCGCCTCCGGGTCGGGTTCTCCGGCGCCGGGCTTCCGGGTCGGCCTGGCCGGCGTTGCGCACGGCCTGCGTGTCGGATGGCTCAGGGTCCGATGGCGCGACGGCAGCCGCGGGAGGCCCGGCCGGCGTCGGTCAGTTGTTCAGGCAGTCCGGATTGCTGGGGATGTCCGGGCCGCTCATGCACCCCAGGAACCTGGCCATGTCGCCGGCGTCCACATCCTCGTCGTTGCCCTCGAGCCTGGCCTGCTGACAGGCCGGGTCGGTCTGCGGGTTGGACACGCCCGTCAGGCACTGCTGCATCCGGCCGAAATCCTGCTGGTCCACGTCGTTGTCGCGGTCGAAGTCGCCGGGCTTGGGTGGAACCAGGACGGTGAGGTTGACCGTGAAGGCCGCCGGCGAGTTCAGGGCCGCGTCATCCGTGACCAGCACCTGGGCGGTGTGGTGCCCGGCCGACAGGCCCGAGACGTCGAAGGTCAGGTCGATGACGTCCGCCTCCCCCTCGCTGACGCCCATGCCCGGGGCGACGCTCAGCCAGGTGGAGTTCTCCGTGAGGTAGTAGTTCAGCGGGGCCCGTCCGGCCGCCGCGGCCACCGTGAAAGTCTCCGGCGGCAGGCTCTGTCCCTGGTCGATCTGGCGGTCGATCGATGCCGGGTTGAGCACGATCATCGGCGGCGGCGCGCCCAGGGCGAAGTCATAGCGCACCACGTCGCCGGCCAGCACCCGCGCCGCCGGATGACTGGCCGAGGGCAACCCTGTGCGGGTCACGGTCATGCTGTAGCTCGTGCCGCCGGCCGAGGCCGGAGCCATCGTCACCGTGTAATAGCCGTTGGCGTCGGTCTTGACCGCCGGCCGGCCGGTCAGCGTCACCGTCGCGTCGTCGACCGGAAGCCCGGTGGAAAAGTCCTTCACCCGGCCCCAGACGGTGCCTTCGGTCGCGGTCGCCGGGCTGCGCCAGGGCATCGACGGCGTGGGGGCGGTGGAGGTGAAGACGTTGGCCGCCACGTGCGCATACCAGCCGGTGTCGTGGACGGTGACCTCGTTGCCGTCGCAGACCGTCTCCGACGAGCGTGTCGACCAGTAGGAATAGCTGGCCATGCCGTTGGCCCCGGCATTCCGGCAGTAGAGCAGCTGGGTCACGCTGCCGTCGAAACCGTTCTGGTAGTTGCCCTGCCCGCAGAAGAGGTGCCGGCTGTAGCGCCAGCAGCCCAGCATCCGGTCGACCCAGCCGCGGTACATCGTGGCCTCGGACGCACAGTGCTCCTGTTTGTAGTTCATGGGAATGCCCGCGTCCAGGTAGCCGTATTCCATCCATGTCCGCCAGTCCTGGAACAGCGACCAGGCCGAGGTGCTGGTGAAGCCCGAGCAGCCGGAGGGGGCGCTGCCGAAGCAGATCAGGTCGGCGGTGTGCCGCAGCGGCTGGCGGGGATTGCTGCGGATCGAGGGGATCTCCGCCCGGCAGCGGCGGATCAGCTCGGTGATCGTCCGCCGGCGGAAGTCGTTCCACTGGCTGTCGGAGGTCGAGGGCACGTCCCCGCGGTTGTAGATCCGCTGGAAACGCTTGAGGCTCGAGTTGGCATAGGCGGTGTCCGCCGGGTAGCCGGCGTCCGTCTGCGTATAGCGGATGTAGTCCCAGTTGATGCCGTCGATCGGGTAGGAGGTCACCAGCTCGCGCACGATCGACACCAGGTACTCCTGCACGTCCGGCGAGCCGGGGTCCAGAACGCAGTGCCCGCCCACGCCGGCAATGGTCCCCATCTGGGCCCGCGGCACCATCAGCCAGCCGGACTGGACCTGGGAGTTGCCCGACGGAGGCCAGTCGTCCTCGTCGCATACCCGGAACGCCACCAGCCAGGCGTGCACTTCAATGCCGTAGGCATGCGCCGTGGCGCACAGATAGGCCAGCGGGTCCAGCCCGGACTGGATGTCCGAGGCCTTCGGCAGGATCGAGGAGTTCCAGTAGGCCCCGTGACCCCCGCCGGTCCGGTCCTGGTAGGCCATGACCTCCGCGAGAATCGCGTTATAGCGGCCCTCGACCGCACGCTGAACCAGCTCGTCCAGCTCGGCGTAGCTCCGCAGGCCCGGATGGAACGCGTCGGCCCACAGACCCCGGAACTCCGGCGTCTGCCCCCGCACCCCGGCGACGCACATCCCCAGACACATGAACGCCGCCACCAGCCCCGCCGGCCGCCGCGTCTGCCCGGCCGTCTGTCGTATCCTGCGCATCAGCTTCCCTCCTGAGATCCGGCACGGCACGTGGTCGGCGTGCCGGGGCCGGCTCCTTTCCGCCCAGGGCAGCACATCACTGCCTGCGGCGGTGGCCCTCGTTGCCGCGGGCGATTCTGCGATGCCTGTCAGCCCCTGAAAACGCCTGTCAGCCCCTGAATAGGTGCCCGAACCGCTGTCTTGCCACGCTGGACCCCTATCCGGCACACGCCAGCTCAGACCGTGAGTCTGGGCGGCATCGCCACCGGGCCCGGGTGCCAGCGCCGGTGAGCCCTGCCGACCCCATCTTCATCTTATCGGCGCCGACCGTCCTCTCCCACCCGCCGCGACCAGGATTGGCGGATTCCGGAGGCGACTGGCGCGTCCCATCCTCGCGGCGCCCGAGCGGACGACGCAGCCCCGCAGGGTTCACCGGCCGGCGACGACCTGGCGGACGTCGGCCACCGATTGCCGCTCGACCAGGTCCACCCCGATCGTCAGATGCACGAACGCCCGCCCGATTCCCGGGGCGTCGTGGCGGCGGTCCAGGCGCCGCTCCAGCAACTCCACCGCCGCCCGGCCGATCTCGTCGGTCCGCTGGGCGATGATCGTCATCGGCGGGCGGATGGCGTGGGCGATCTCCGAATCGTCGAAGCCGATGACCGACACGTCCGTCGGCACCCGCAGGCCCAGATTCCGGCAGGCCTCATAAACCCCCCAGGCGGTGTAGGCGTCGATCGCCAGCACGGCCACCGGCGGGCCGAAGCGCCGCAGCACCGGCTCGGCCGCCCGGGCCGCGCCCAGCCAGCGGCGGTTTTCGCTGAAGCCCTGCGTGTGAACCCGGTCGTCGATGAGCACGATCCAGTCCGGCTCCGGGCGGATGCCCGCCTCGCGCAGGGCCCGCTCGTAGCCCCGGATCCGTCCGTTGATCGAACTGACCCGCGGCGGGTGCGTCACCGCCAGCACCACGCGGTGGCCGTGCTCGAGGAAATACCGGGTCGCGCGGTAGCCGCCGTCCTCGTGGTCCGATTCCACCAGGTCGGCCTTCATGCCCCACATCGTGCGATCCACCAGCACCATCGGGAAGTCGGCAGACTGGATCCGCAGCAGGGCGTCGATGTTTTCGGGGTCCCAGGGCGGCATGACGATCGCCCCACGGGCGCCGGACTCCGGCAGCCGCAGCATGTTCTGCGTCTCAAGCTCCACGTCCAGCCGGGCGTCCAGCACCTGCAGCGACCAGCCGCGCCGCTGACAGGCCTTCTCGACGCCCCGGGCAACCGCCATGTCAAAGGCGCTGCTGAGATCCATGGCCACGAAGGCCAGCAGCCGCCGGGTGGACGGTTCGGCCGGATCGGCCGAGCGCACGAAGGCCCCCACGCCGGCAATGCGATAAATATGGCCCTCGCGCTCCAGCGCCCGGATCGCCTGGCGCACGGTCATGGTGCTGACGTCGAATTCCCGGGCGATGCGCCTCAGCGGCGGGAGCTTGGAGCCCTGCGGAAGTCGCCCCTGGACCACGCGGTGACGCAAGGCCTCGGCCACGCTGCGGTGCAGCAGATGCCCCGGGCCCCCGGAGGCCGTGCGCAGGGAAACGTGCTCTGAGTCCTGGTCCATGCACGCAGGATAATCACATCGTGATAGAAAATCAAGACCTTTTTGGTCACCAGATAAAGTTCATTTTAGTCATAAAAACCATATTTACAATGGATTAACGACATTCAGGCCAAAACGATCCACATAATGGGATGTCAGACAGTGACACAATATCATCTAAAATGCATTTATTACAGTATCACAGACAATCATCATCATAATGATTGTAAATCATTTTTTTGCGGTACTTTAAGCCACACCAGGGCATTGTCAGCTCTGTCTTAATATCCCCTTGAAGATCCGGCCGATGTAATTAAGTGTATCACGTCATGATAAAAAAGGTCTTGACTCCGTACGCGGCCTCGAATACATTGAAGCGCGTCGGAGGAAAAGTCGCGACGCAGGAGGGCCGGCGCGACGCGAACATATCGGGCAAACGCCTGTCCCGAAGACGATCGCCCTCCTCCGCCTGGACGGTGCAAGCTTCCGTGCCGGGCCGGAGGCGACGGCAGGAGAACCAGAGATGTCCAGATCCCTTCGCAGGCGGATGACGGGTGGATTCACGCTGATCGAAGTCCTGGTCGTGGTGGCGATCATCGCCCTGCTGGTGGCCATTCTGCTGCCGGCCCTCAAGCGCGCCCGCGAACAGGCCCGGCTGGTGCTCGACCTGGCCAACATGAAGGAACTCGGCACCGCCATGACCATGTACACGCAGGAGCACAAGGACCGCCTCATCGGGCCGCTGCATCCGGCGGTGCTGCGCAACACCCAGAGCATGGGCAATGACGACATTCTCCAGCAGTTCTATCTGCCCCGGATGCTGCGCAAGTATTTCAGCGAGAACGCCAAAGGCCGTGGCACGACCACCGACAGGATCGTGACCTGCCCGGACTTCCCGGTGCCGGACTCGGCCTTCGCCGAGGTGCCCGGGCTGGGGGGCACGCCGTTCCACTATGCGGTCAACACCTGGACGGACACGGAGCCCAACTACTACTTCGGCTTCATCTGGAACAACGCCGCCTGGAACAACGACTTCAGCAAGTTCATCGCCGAGATGGAGAAGAAGCCCGGCGGGGCGGCCTCCCGCCTGCCCAAGAAGCTCAGCGTGATCAACAATCCGCAGCGCGAGTGGGCGATCGCGGATGCGTTTCAGCGCCCGGACGACCCCGACCTGAACGGCATGCTGGTCAACGGCAGCTGGCCCCGGGACGCCAAGGACACCTCGGTCTACAACTCCGGCCGTCCGCTGCCCAAGTCGCCCTGGCACATGGGAAGCGGCTACACGAAACGGCAGATCCCCGGCGGCGGGGGTTACATGGTCGAGTACGGCGGACGCACCAGCACGCTGTTCTTCGACGGGCACTCCGAGGCCCAGCGGGGCTTCCGCGGGACGGTCAACCCGGCCAAGTGAGCCGGCAGGGCCGCCGGACCGCCGTCCGGCGGTCGAAAACGGGCGATTCCCGGACCTGCCCGCCGCGGGCAGGTCCGATGCGTAGCGGCCAGGAGGCCGCCGGCGGGGATCGGGAGCGACGGGCGCAGGCGGATCCGAGCATGCCCGTCGCAGTTTGCCGCTCAAAGGACTTGATCCGGCGGCGCCGCATGCGAAGGATTGCCTGAAAGCGCGACCCGACCGGGGTCAGGGCGCCGTGCCGCCGGGAAGCGGCTTATCGGAAGTGGGGTCCGGACCTCCAGGGTGGTCCGGTTGCGAGGGCGGCGGGGTGTTCCCGTCGCGAAGGAGGCTTGCGGCTTGCGGCAGGCGGCACGGGCCGCCGGGAGGTCATGGCCTCCGCCGGCCGCATCGAACCAGAAGAGGAGGAGAACAATGAGGAACATGGTTGTGGCAGGGCTTGCCGTGGCGCTGGTGGTTTCCGCCGCGCAGGCCGCGTTCATTGTCGAGCCCCACTCGAGTGGGAAGGCGTTCGCCAACTTCTCGTACCTCGGGCCGGCCGGTGGGCCGTCGTACAGCACCGCCAAGAGCTTGGCGCCGGGGCTGAGCGCCACGCACTCCGCGTTCGGCGGCAGCGGCGCAAATGAGGACCGGTACACGTTCCGGTACACTCCCGGGGTTGATGCCGACAATACCGTGTTCTCGGCCGGCGACCCGCTGGGCACCCATCGGGCCGATCCTCCCAACGTGGCTGTCGAGGAAGCTCAGCTGGCCACCGGCGTGGCGGGTGGTGCAAGCGGCATCTACAAGGTCTACGTGACCTGGCCCGCAAGCACCAACGTGGCCACCGTGAACAACAAGGACACGAAGATTACGGTCACCAGCGACGGTGCCCCTATCGTGCTGGATCCTGTTGACCAGAACACTAACAGCACAATCGGTGCGGCCGGCGCCAACAAGTGGCTTTGTGTCGGCACGGTGAATCTGACGGCCGGAAACACCTACACGGTTGAACTGCTGGCCAACGCGCTTGAGTACACGTCGCAGCGATCTGCCGGCGTGATGTGGGAGCTGGTGCCCGAGCCGGCGACGGCTCTGTTGCTGGGCCTTGGCGGGCTGTTCCTGCGCCGCCGCAGGGCCTGACGGTCTGATCCGATCGGTTCTCCGGCCAGCCCGAGGCCAAGACCACGCCCGCCGCGATCATGCCGGCCGAGCTGTCGTTTGCGGGCATGTTGCGGACAAGGCATCCGGTCGCACTACCGGTCGGCAGCTGGTGGGCGCGTTTTGCGGTCGCAGGCGCCTGGCACTATCACCTCGCGACCGACGCGGGACCGCTGATCTGGCACGACTTCGCCCATCGGGTCTTCGGCGACGAGGCCCGATTAGCCGAAGAGATCGACGACGCGGGTTACCATGCGGTCGCGTTTGTCGATGGCGAGGTCGAGGTGATGCGCGGGCCGACCGCGGTTGCCGTCGTCG
>CAZSYS010000147.1:0-10343 GCA_964611365.1 uncultured Planctomycetales bacterium | reverse complement strand
CTCGCCCCGATCAGCAAGCCCCAAGGCCTGGTTTCGAAATGTCGATCGATCCAGTATCCCAGCAGGCAACCGCCCAGAACCGCGCCGGCCAGCTCCACGCCCATGCCGGCCAGCTGCATCACACCGGGCACCTGTCGCTCAAGCCGGGCCATCGCCATCGCCGGCCCCACAGGCGGACCGCCCTCCACGACGCCGCCGCCACCCTGCCCTTCTCACCGCGGCCGCCCCTGGCCCAGACCGGCGGCACGCTCCAGGAAACCGTACCCCAAGCTTCCGCCACCCCGACCCGCCGCTTCACGTGGCCCGTGAAAGCATGTCCCTACCAGGCCCTCGCCCCTCGGCCGGGTAGTCCGTGCCGGCAGAGCCCCGGCTCGCGACCCGCCAACCTGGCTTGCCCCCCCGAAACCCGAAAGCCCACCGCACCACCACCACCGCGCCGATCAGGCCACACTGTACGGAGTCTAGGCATCCGGGCTACGAGGTCAAGCCCGGGGCCCGAACTGCTCACGGCTCAGGCGGCCGGCACATGGCGCGGCCCCGCTGCGGAAACCTGCCACGCCACGACCCGCAGCGGGCGAGAAGTCGCGCCACTCGGCCACTACATTATCGGCCACGGCTCCATTGGGGACCACTGGAAAAACCACCGCCGGGGCTGCGGCGATCCCGGACATGTGTCGGCACCCGCTACAGTCGGACTCCAGAGCGCCCATTCGGTCTTGGGACCCCGCGATCATCGCTCGACGGAAGTCCGTCTTGTGCGGAGAGGCACTCCAAGCCCGCGGCCACGCGGTCCGGACCGGCTCAGGCCTCCGCCTCCATGAGCAAAGGCGGGCGACGGCGGCGGCGGCGCTTCTTGGGAGCCCCCGGGACGTGAACCACCGGCTCCTTCGGCTTGGCCTCGTTGGCGATTCTCAAGGCGAGCATGGCGTTGCCGGCAAACAGGTCCGCGTTGACCTCCTTCCACAAGCCTTCCGCCCGGTTGAAGACGCCGCCGGAGATCATCACGTTCATCGTGGGGTTGGCCCCCACCTCGCGGATCAGATCGATCAGCTTGCGAACCCCCGGCACACCCTGCGGCTGCGTGCCGAAGATCAGCAGGATGTCGGGGCGCAGTCGACCGGTCAGGGCCAGAACCTCGTCATTGGGCACCCCCCCGCCCACGAAAAAGACCTCCCATCCGTCGGCCTCGAACAGGTCCGCGCACATCTGGGCCCCGAGCTCCTCGGGCTCGCCTTCCGCGCAGGTGATCAGGATCTTCTTTCCGTTCGGCGCCGTGCGGGGAAGCGCCGACTGCACCTGGTCGGCCAGCGAGCGCCCGATCCTCACGGCCATGTGCTGCGTGGCTACGTCGATGCGGTCGTCGCGGTACATCCGCTCGACGTTTTCCATCGCCGGCCAGAGCATGTCCCGGTAGACGCCCCGGGGCTCCAGGCCACCGCGCATGGCCTCGCTCAGAACATCCCTGCATTCCTGCCGCCTGCCCTCCAGGAGCGGACTCATGAAGCGTTCCAACCACCGTTCCCGCGTCATCAGGTAGAACTCCGTCCGTCCGACGGCCGACCGCGCAAAGAGCCTCCAACCGGCCCTGCGCCTGACGCGCTGCAGTCCCGCCCAAAGCCTCATGCGTTGGAAAGGGAGTCTACCGTCGTGAAGTCCAGAAACCGCCGGCCGCTCCTCGCCGGTTTACCTCAAGGGCGTGCTGCGAATCCTCTGATTGACTTGAATTCTTAGAATTCGCATTTTCACATGATCGCCACCAATAAAGCCTGTTCTTGTAAAGATAGGCAATCTGGCGATCATGGCAAAACTGCTATCGGTCGCGCTGCAAAAAAAACTTGAGGCGATATGATCTTGCTGCGCCTGCGGCGCAGGAAATGCGCGGACGACCACCACCGACCGATAAGAAGCCCCCTGCAACACCACGGATGCCGGTCATCGCGCTGACGACTCCAGCCAGCTGCCGGCCGGCTGAGGCCAAGCTTGCGCGACCCGCCGAGCGACCGGAAAAAAGCGGCCGGGGGCGGCAGGCCGGCATAAAAGTCCGAGAAACGCCTCTTGACCCGGGCACCAACAGGCCGGACTTCGTCGATGAATTCAGGCCGAGACGCCGGCGTGGGCGGACATCGAGACGCAGCAATATCCGGCGACGACTCATCCGGCCCGAGCCCCCGGGGTAGCCGGACATCGAGGACCCGGCCGCCCGCGGCTACACCGGCCAGCTTCGCGTATCCAGCGTGCCCGTCCCGGCTGCGGACTCGGTACTCCAGGGACTGCCCGGCAAAGGCAGATCGTATCAAAACGCCTCTGCGGCCACCTAACGCGCCGGAGCCGGGCCGGCTGCGGATTCCCGCGCCGGCGTCACCCCGCGGCAGGCAGACGCTGCGGACACCACCAGAGACCGTGCCGGCACCCGGAAGTCGTGCCCATGGTCGCGCTGTACCTGGCGTTTGCGTGACTCTCGATCGGGACGCCGCAGACCGGCCGGCACTTGCATCCGGCGGCGAAAACGCGGACACTGGACCCTGATCGAGACTCTCGGTCCGCGGGAACCGGGTTCCCGGAGCCCGGCCGTCCGCGAATCCACCTCTCGACGCACCGTTTGGCTTCCGAGGGAACGGACCATGTGTACCGCGACGGGCAACCCCGACGGCGCGGCAAGCGACGAATCAGCCGTCGCAGTCCCATCCCCGGCTACCGAGCGGTTCCCCCTGGCCGGCGACCCGCCAGAATCCGACGAGGCGATGTTCACGTGGACGCCGCAGGGCCTGCCCGAGGAAGCCTGCCGCCGGATCGTGGAAACGACGCTGGAGGGCGTCTGGGCGATGGATGCCGGGCGGCGCACGACCTATGTGAACCACCGCATGGCCGAGATGCTGGGCTGTCGGCCGCAGGACATGCTCGGCCGGCCGGTTTCGGACTTCATGTTCCCCGAGGATCTTCCCGCCCACCGGCAGCGCATGACCGAAAGGCAATCGGGGCACACCGGCCGGTACGAGCAGAAGTTCCGCCGGGCCGACGGGGAAGCCGTCTGGTGTCTGGTGTGCGCCAACCCCCTGATGAGCCGGGACGGGCAATTCGCCGGCTCCTTTGCGGTCTTCACCGACATCAGTGACCGTCGGCGCGCCGAGCAGGCTCTCACCGCCGAGCGGGCCAACCTGCAGACGGTCTTCGAATGCGCCCCCATCGGCATGGCGATGATCGCCGACGACTGCCGGATCCGCCTGGCCAACACCGCCCTGGCCCGGGCCTTCGGCCTGGATCCGCGGGCACCGGCCGGGCTGCGCTGCGGCGACCTGCTGGGCTGCGTGCACGCCCGCGAGCACCCCGACGGCTGCGGCTTCTCCCCTTCGTGCCCGGCGTGCCTGATCATGCGGGCGATCCGTGCGGGGCTGGAGGCCGGACAGGCCGAGCTGGGGACGGAAACCGACGTCCGGGTCCTGCGGGACGGGGTCGAGCATTGGCCTTGGCTGCGGTTCAGCGTTCAGCCGTTCACGCTCGAAGGCCGCCGCCACGTGGTAATGACCGTCGAGGACATCAGTGACCGGCGCCGGGCGGAGGAGTCTCTGCGCCAGACCGAGCAGAACGTCCGGGCGATCCTGAACGCCACCACGTCGGCGGTGGTCATGCTGGACCGGGACGGCATCGTCCTGGAAACCAACGAGACCCACGCCGCCCGGCTGGGCCTGACCCGCGAGAAGCTTCTGGGCCGGCGGGTCTTCGACTTTTTCGAGCCGGAGGTCGCCCGCCGGAGGATCGCGGCCGTCAAGGCCTCGCTGGACTCCGGCCGTCCGATGCGCTTCGAGGATGAGCGGGCCGGCCGGTGGAACGACGTCGTGATCTGGCCGATCCCCGACGAGCAGGGGCACTTCACCCGCGTGGCGGTGCACGCCGCGGACATCACCGACCGCCGCCGGGCCGAGCAGGCCGCCGCGCTGGAGGAACGGCGTCTGGAGGCCCTGCTGGCCCTGGCCGAAATGAGCGACGAGCCGGAGAAGCGGCTCGCGGACTTCACGCTGGACAGGGCCGTGGAGCTGACCGGCAGCACCATGGGATTTCTGGGCTTCGTGACCGAGGACCAGGCGACCATGTTCATCCATGCCTGGTCGGCGGAGGCGATGCGGCAGTGTGCCATCCGCGAGAAGCCTCTGCAATTCGCCATCTCCGAGGCCGGCCTGTGGGGCGAAGCCGTCCGGCGGCGCCGGCCGGTCCTCGTGAACGACTACGCGTCCTGCACGGAGTTCCGCAGGGGCTATCCGCCGGGGCACGTGGCCATCCGGCGGTTCCTGGGCGTGCCGGTCCTCGAGCAGGACCGGGTCACGGTGGTCGCGGCGGTGGCCAACCGGGAGGACGAATACGGGGATCGCGACGTGCGGCAGCTTTCGCTGCTGGTCGGCGGCATGTGGCGGCAGATCCAGCGCCGGCGCACGGAGGCGAAGCTGCGGGAGAGCGAGGCCCTGTACCGCACGGTGGTGGAGACGGCGGCGGACGCGATCCTGGTGGCCGACGCCCGCACCGGAATCCTGCTGGGGGCCAACCGCCGGGCCGAGGAACTGCTCGGCCGCCCCCGCGAGCAGATCATCGGCCTGCACCAGTCCAGGATCCACCCCCCTGAGGATGCCCGCGGTTACTGGGACATGTTCAGGCAGGCGGTGGCGGAACCGGGCAGGCAGTTCCACGAGGTCTGCGTCCTGCGGGCGGACGGAACGCGCGTGCCGGTCGAGATCAGCTCCGGGGGCGTGGTGCGGGCCGGCGGGCGCGACATTCACCTGGGCATCTTCCGGGACATCACCGGGCGCAGGCGGATGGAGGCGGCGCTGCGCGAGAGCGAGGAACGCCTGCGGCTGGCTCAGCGGGCGACCAACGACGTGATCTGGGACTGGGACATCGTCGCCGACCAGCAGCGGTGGAACGAGTCCGGCGCCGTCGTCTTCGGATGGACGGACATCGTCCAGGCCCCCCAGTCGGCCGACTGGTGGGTGCAGCGGGTGCATCCGGACGACCGTCGGCGGGTCGAGGAGGGGTTCTTCGCCGTGGTCCGGGACCCCGCCCGGGACCGCTGGAGCGACGAGTACCGGTTCCGCCGGGCCGACGGCTCCTATGCCGAGGTCATCGACCGGGGCTACGTGCTGCGGGACGCCGAAGGCCGGGCGGTGCGCATGATCGGGGCGATGCTCGACGTCACGCAGCGCAAATGCGCCGAGCAGGAGCGCATGCGGATGCAGGAGCGCCTGGCCGAGGTGCAGAAGCTCGAGGCCATGGGGCAGCTGGCCGCCGGCCTGGCCCACGACTTCAACAACCTGCTGAGCGTGATCCGGCTGTCGGGGGAGATGGTACTGGCCTTGCCGGATCTTGCCGGTGCGGCCCGCGACACGCTGGAGGCCGCGCAGCTGGCCGCCTCGCAGGCCATGGACATCACCCGCTCGCTGCTGACCTTCGGCCGGGAGATCCCCCTCCACCCGACGCGGATCGATCTGCGGCGTATCGTCGACGACGCCGTCCGGCTGCTGGCCCATGCCCTGCCCAGGACGATCTCCCTGACCGTCTCCTGCGAGACCCCCGGCGAACTCCCGGTCTTTGCCGACGCCACCCAGATCAGCCAGGTGATCTTCAACCTGGTGCTCAACGCCCGCGACGCGATGCCGGACGGCGGAACGATCCGGATCGACGCGGCGGCGGCCGACCCGAGCGAGGAGGCAGCCTGTGCCGCCTCTGCTCCCCGCAACGGCTGCTGGGTACGGCTCGCCGTGAGCGACACCGGTGTCGGCATCCCCGCCGAGGTCCGGCCGCGCCTCTTCGAGCCGTTCTTCACCACCAAGCCCCGCGGGCAGGGCAGCGGCCTGGGGCTCTGCGTGGTGCACGGAATCATCCGCAAGCACGGCGGCCTGATCGAGGTGGCGTCCGAGGTCGGACAGGGCACCACCTTCGCCGTCTTCCTGCCGCGTGCCCCCGCGGAAGAGCCCTCCGGGCCTGCGGAAGCCGAATCCGACCGCGCCGTCCTCCTGGCGGCCGGGGACAGCTACTTCCGCGGCATGATCGCCTCGGTGCTGCGTTCCTGCGGGCACGTGGTCCTTGCGGCCGGCGACCTGTCGGAGGCCGCCGGGCTCCTTCGCGAAAACAAGGCCCGGGTCGGGCTTCTCCTGCTGGACGAGGGTCTGGCGGACGGGCCCGCGGATGTCCAGCTGCGCAGCCTGCGCGGCGACGACCAGGAACCGCCGGCGGTGATCCTGGCGACCCGGCCGCCCGAGGAAGTGCCGCCCGCGCCGAACACGGTCGTTCTTCCGCCCAGGTTTCAGATGTCCGAACTCATCGAAGCGGTGCGCCGCCGGCTCGCCGGCCAGGTCCGGACAGAGGAGCCCGCATGACGACGACGATCTCGGTCCTGCTGGTGGATGACCACGCGATGTTCCGCGAAACGCTGGCTCGCGCACTGGCCGGGGAGACCGGCATCCGTGTCCTGGGCGGCGCCGGCACCGCCGACGAGGCCCTCGCCCGCGTCCGGGAGATCCAGCCCGACATCGTGCTCATGGACATCGACATGCCCGGCCAGGTCTGCTTCGAGGCCGCCGGGGCCATCCAGGCCGAACCGCCCGGTCCGCGGGTCGTTTTTCTCAGCGCGTTCTTCAACGACCACTACATCCAGCGGGCCCTGCAGATCCGGGCCTGGGGCTACATCGTCAAGAGCGAGCCGGCCGCCGCCGTCGTCACCGCGGTCCGCAGGGTGGCCGCGGGCGAGACCTACTTCTCCCCCGAAGTCCAGGCCCGGCTGGTCATGGAGGGGCGCGTCCCGCGGCTGGAGCCCGGGCCGCGAACCCGGTCCGCGACGCTGACCGAGCGGGAACTTGAGATTCTCCGCTACCTGGCCCGCGGCATGGGCCAGAAGCAGGTCGCCCATCTCCTGGAGATCAGCCCGCACACCGTCCACCGCCACGTCAACGCACTGATGACCAAGCTCGACATCCACGACCGCGTCGAACTGGCCCGCTACGCCATCCGCGAGGGCATGGCCGAGGCCTGATCCCTGTCCGGCCGCCGCAGCGCCGCAGGGCGCGGATGACCCGATCGGGTTATTGCACATCGAGGTTCAAGGATCGATACTTCCCGCATCGCCGCCGTGACGTACGGCTGCCGGGGCCGCTCGGTCGGGTCGGCCATCGCGGGCGGGCAGGATGCCGGCCCGGCCGACAGAAGCCCGGCGGACCACGTCCGGTGACCGGCCCGGGGGGATTCGATGAACGCCGAGGTACTGCTCGTCGAGGACGACCCGGGGCATGCACGCCTCTTCCTCAGCAGGATCCGGCAGCGCGGACTGACCGCCAGCGTCCACTGGCTGCGGGAAAGCCGGGAGGCCCTGGACTACCTGGGGCAGGACGGCGGCCTCGTGAACCGCGGCCGCAGGCCGCTGGTGGTGGTGCTAGACCTTGATCTTCCGGACATCAGCGGGCTGGATGTCCTCAGGCGCGTCCGGCAGGACCCTTTTCACGCCGGGACGCAGATCATGATCCTGACGACCAGCGACGACGCCTCGGACCTCGCCGCCTGCCGCAGCCTGGGCTGCAACGACTACCTCTGCAAGGTGGCGGCCTTCGGCGACGACCACACGCTGGCCGACCATCTGCGCGGCCTGCTGGCCCGTGCCGGCCCCCCGCCGGTCCCGTCCGGCCCCGAACCGGCCGCATGACTGCCCCGGACATCCGACCCCCGCGAGACGGACCGGCTTATCGGGCCTGTTCTAGGCCGAAGAGGCTATGGAGACTTCACCCCATTTGACCGATGCGGAACCGGGCGCGGGAAGGTCAGGCACCCGATGACCGTCCGGCCCGAGGGCAGGCCGTCGAGCCCGCACGTCGGAAGGAAGCACCCGGAGCGGAGAGACACGAGAGCATCATCCGGCCGCGCCCGCGGCACGGGGCGTCTCCCGTCCGCGGCGCGGCGATCCAACCGCCTGTGGGGTCGATTCCATGAAGCTTTCAACTCGCATCGCATCGGGGTTCGGGCTGCTCATCCTGCTGGCCGCCGCACTGGGCGGGCTGGCGGTCTGGAGCATGAGCGGCGTGAAAAAAATCGCCACCACGCTGGCGGACGCCAACGTTCCCGAGGTGGCGGTGGCCAACGAGGTGGAGCGCAGCTCGCTGAACACCATGTACGAGGCCCGCGGCTACGGTTACACCGAGGAGCAGGGCTTCCTGGACAAGGCCCGGGCGAACCTCGAGCAGGTGAAGAAGAACCTCAAGGATGCCAAGGAGCACGCCGCGAAATTCGATCTGGCGGTCCTGCGGCAGAACGCCGAGAAGGCCGAGCACAGCGCCCTGGAGTATGAGCAGCTTCTGAACCAGACGGTCGCCTCGACCGAGGCCATGGACAAGGAGGAGGATGCGTCTCTGCAGGCGGCCGACAGGTACATGCAGGTGTGCTATGAGTTCCTCAAGAACCAGATGGAGCGTCTGGACCAGGAGATCGACTCGACGCTGGGCGGGCCCGGACACGACGGGGCGGCCGGACAGCAGGGCGCAGCCGCAACGCGCCCGGCGACCGCCGCTGAGCAGCTCAAGGAGCGCGTCGCCAAGGTAACGCTGTGCAACGACGTGATCGATCTGGGCAACGCCATCCGGATCGGCACGTGGCAGGCGATCGCCAACCGCGATCCCAGGCTGTTCCAGGAGACCGAGAAGAAGTTCGAAGACGTCAACCGGAAACTCGACGAGCTCAAGGCCATCACCCGGCTGGAGGCCGATCTCAAGCGGATCGAGGACTGCCGCGCCGCCGGCAAGGAGTACCTGGGCTGCATGGAGCGATTCCTCGTGCAATGGTTCGCCCGCGAGGAGCTGAACAAGAAGCGCACCGCGGTCGGCCAGGCCGTGCTGGATGCCGCCAGGCAGACGGCGTCGGCCGGCATGGAGGACACCGCCAGAGCCTCCGCCGAGGCCGCCGGCTCCCTCACCACGGCCTCGACGGTGATGCTCGTGGGTCTGGGGGTGGCCGCGCTGGTCGGCTGCCTGATGGCCGTCTTCATCACCCGGAGCATCACCGGGCCGCTGAACCGGATCATCGCCGGACTCAACGAGGGCGCCGACCAGGTCAACGACGCCGCCGCCCAGGTCTCCTCGGCCAGCCAGCAGCTGGCCGAAGGGGCCAGCGAGCAGGCCTCCAGCCTGGAGGAGACCTCCAGCGCCCTGGAGCAGATGGCGGCCATGACCCGGACCAACGCCTCCAACGCCAAGGAGGCCAACGACCTGGCCATGCAGGCCCGCCAGGCCGCCGACGAGGGCGACAAGACCATGGGCCAGCTCAACAGGGCCATGGCCGGGATCAACGAGTCCTCCGAGAAGATCAGCAAGATCATCAAGGTCATCGAGGAGATCGCCTTCCAGACCAACCTGCTGGCCCTGAACGCCGCGGTCGAGGCCGCCCGGGCCGGCGAGCACGGCAAGGGCTTCGCGGTGGTGGCCGACGAGGTCCGCAACCTCGCCCAGCGCTGTGCCCAGGCGGCCAAGGAGACCACCGGGCTGATCGAGGACGCGGTGCACCGCTCGCAGCAGGGCACGCAGGTGGCCGGCGAGGTCGGCAAGGCCCTGACCGCGATCGTGGGCGACGCCGCCCGGGTCTCCGAGCTGATCAACGGCATCGCCCGGGCCTCGGCCGAGCAGGCCCAGGGCGTCGATCAGGTCAACACCGCCGTCGCCCAGATGGACAAGGTCACCCAGTCCAACGCCTCGGCCGCCGAGGAGTCGGCCGCCGCCGCCGAGGAACTGGCCGCCCAGGCTCAGGCGGTCAAGGGCATGGTCGGGGAACTGATGGGCATGATCGCCGGGACCGGCGCGGCCGCTGTGGCCGAGGAACGCAAGCCTTCACCGGCCAAGTCCAAGACCGCAGGGCATGCCCCGGCGCCGGCCAGGCCCGTCGTTCGGGCCAAGCCTCAGGCGGCGGCCGCGGCCCGTACCGGGGAGGCGGAATTCCCGCCCCTGGACGAGAAGGAGAATCTCACGGAGTTCTGAACCGAACCTGTGAACCGCTTGACCTGCCGCCCCGAGCCCGGTTAGCATGCCCGGTCCGGGCAAGGCCGATCCGACGCCGGCCGGCCGGGCATCCGCCGGGTAGGTAGCTCAGGTGGTAGAGCAATGGACTGAAAATCCATGTGTCGTCGGTTCAACTCCGACCCTACCCAGTCGTGACCGTTCCGTCTGAAGAAGACCCCGGGGATCGCGATCCGACCGCGATCCTCCGGGGTTCTTCGTTTGCCTGGCAACAGACCGGGCCTCGCTCAGGGGCGGGCCGCGCCGTCGGCTCTCGTCCGTCGGATCGCCGGCTATGCGGTCCGACGGCGCCGGACCAGGGCCAGACCGCCC
>CAZSYS010000146.1:0-10395 GCA_964611365.1 uncultured Planctomycetales bacterium | reverse complement strand
GGTTTGCGCCAGACGATCTGCGCGGCTCCAGTCACCGCTCCCGCTTCATGCAGATGGGATATGCGCCGGAGGATTGGCGCGGCCGGCCGGTCGTCGCCGTCATCAACACCTGGTCCGACATCAACCCTTGTCACGCCCATTTCAAGCAGCGGGTCGAGGATATCAAGCGGGTGCTCATCCTGGGCGCCGGAGTGGTCTTCTACGGCGTGTTTGCCTCCATCTCCATCGCCGACGCCGTGAGTCGATGGCGGGCCGCTCCGCTGCGACCGGCGGCCGTGCGCCCGCAGATTCCCTCAGTTCCAGACGGGACCGCGCCCTCAAGTTCCGCCCTTTCGCGGCCGGGGGGCCCCCGGAGGCTCGAATCGAGGCTCCCGAACGTCCCTGGCGCGAGCCGGCGGGGCCCAATCGCACGGGTGGCGACAGGTGGACCGTGACTCACAAGTCCTTGTCCTGAATGATCCTGCATTTCTTTCCGGGCGAGGGGATGGCCTTGCTCCCGGGCGACGATCGCCTTGTTCCCAGGAGAAGTGGTGCGGCAGGTTGCCGCCGTCGTCCGGGCCGCGGCCAAGTGTCCCATAACATTCTGCTGTTGCAGAAGATAAGGCATCTTCCGCCGCGACGGAATCGTTCAGCCGGGAATATACTTCCACGGGGGCGGGCTTTTGCGGGGATTCGACGCAACCCAGGTGGCCTGCGGTGATACAAGTCCGTTAGAGGGGTACTCTCAAGGTGCGCCCGATCAGAGCCGGGCGGCCCGGACCGGCCGGAACCGGCGGTGATGGCGGCCGGGTGGGGGGAAATGGGGCGTTCTGTGGCCTGTGAGACAAACGGAAACCAGCCCGTGACCGTTGGCGACATACTGCTGGAGAAGGGCAAGATCACCGCCGAGCAGTTGCAGGCGGCGATCGCGGCCCGCAAGAGCCCCGCCGACCGCATCGACCGGCTGCTGGTGCAGCTGGGCTTTGTGGACGAGCAGGACGTGCTGGAGATCCACGGCGAGCTGATGAGCATCGAGGTAGTCGATCTCAGCGAGGTCGAGATCGACGTCGAGCTTCTGCGGCAGATGCCGATGCGGCTGATCCACCAGCGGGGCATCATTCCGATCTCCCGGACCCGGGACACCCTGCGGGTGGCGACCGCCGACCCCTACGACATCACCGCGTTCGACGAGCTGCGGATGTTCACCGATCTGCGGATCGAGCCGGTGCTGGCCAGCGAGTCGGAGATCCAGCGGATCATCCGCCAGCACTTCGGCGTGGGCGGCTCCACGATCACCGAGATGATCCAGGAGGAGGAGGGGTCCAGCGCGGATGAGCTGGAGCTGCTCAGCGACAGCGTGGACGAGAACGGCGACCTGATCGAGATGGCCCAGGAGGCCACGGTCGTCAAGCTGGTCAACGAGATTCTGACCGAAGCCATCCGCGACAAGGCCAGCGACATCCACATCGAGCCTTACGAGCACGATCTGAAGATCCGCTACCGCATCGACGGCGTGCTGCAGCAGACCGCGGTTCCGGCGCAGATGCGGCGGTTCCAGGCGGCGATCATCAGCCGCATCAAGATCATGAGCAACCTCAACATCGCCGAGAAGCGCCTCCCGCAGGACGGCGGCTTCAAGGCCCGGATCCACGGGCGCGAGATCGACTTCCGCGTGTCGGTGATCCCCACGGGCCACGGCGAGGCGGTGGTGCTGCGCATCCTGGACCGCCAGTCGATCAACCTGTCGCTGCAGCAGCTGGGCATGGGCGACGACGTTCTGGGCCACTTCATGGATCTCATCGCCCGGCCTCACGGCATCATCCTGGTCACCGGCCCGACCGGCAGCGGCAAGACCACCACACTGTACGCCGCCCTGAACACCATCCGCTCCGACGAGATCAAGATCCTGACCATCGAGGATCCGATCGAGTACTACCTGGAGGGCATCAACCAGGTCCAGACCAGCGAGAAGATCGGGCTGACGTTCGCCCGGGCGCTGCGTTCGTTCCTGCGGCACGACCCCGACGTCATCCTGGTCGGCGAAATCCGCGACCGCGAGACCGCCGAGGTGGCGATCAACGCCTCGCTCACCGGCCACCTGGTGTTCAGCACCCTGCACACCAACGACGCCGCCGGGGCCAACACCCGCCTGCTGGACATGGGCGTCGAGCCGTTCCTGGTCTCCAGCTCCGTCGAGGGCATCCTCGCCCAGCGGCTGGTCCGGCGGATCTGCTCGCACTGCCGGCAGACCTACGAGCCGGACCGGGCGGCGCTGCCGCCGGACTTCGTGGTCGAGCCCGGGCAGAAGCTCGCCCGGGGCACCGGCTGCCGTGAATGCCGCGGCATCGGCTACAAGGGCCGGCAGGGCATCTTCGAGCTGCTGATGATGAACGACGAGATCCGCGAACTGGTCGTTCAGCGGGCCTCCTCGGGCATCATTCAGAAAGCCGCGATCCGCAACGGCCTGCGGCTGCTGCGCGAGGACGGCTGGGACAAGGTCCGCCAGGGCATCACCACGCCGGAGGAGGTCCTCCGCGTCACCAAGGCCTGATCGCGTGGTCGGCATGCAGGTCAACCCTCAAACCCCCGTCGGGTGGATCGGCACGGGCGTCATGGGCCTGTCGATGTGCGGGCACCTGCTGGCCCGCGGCCATCCCGTCACCGTTTTCAACCGCACCCGCGCCAGGGCCGGGCCGCTGATCGCCCGCGGCGCCGTCTGGGCCGACAGCCCCCGCCAGGTGGCCGCCCGGTCGGCGGTGGTCTTCAGCATGGTCGGCTTTCCGCAGGACGTCCGCGCGGTCTACTTCGGGGATGAGGGCGTGCTGGCCGGCGCAGCCCCGGGCAGCATTCTCGTGGACATGACCACCACGGCCCCCTCGCTGGCCCGCGAGATTCACGCGGCCGCGGCGGCCCGCGGTGTCGCGGCCCTGGATGCCCCGGTCTCCGGCGGCGACGTCGGCGCCCGCGAGGCCCGGCTGTCGATCATGGTCGGCGGCGACCTCCAGGCCCTGCAGGCCGTGCGGCCGCTGCTGGAGTGCATGGGCCGCAGCATCGTGCACCACGGCGGGCCGGGCTGCGGCCAGCATGCCAAGATGTGCAATCAGATCGTCATCGCCGGCACGATGATCGGGATGTGCGAGAGCCTCATCTACGGACGCAGGGCCGGGCTGGACCTGGAGGCCCTGCTGCAGAGCATCGGCGGCGGAGCGGCCGGGTGCTGGAGCCTGGCCAACCTCGCCCCGCGGATTCTGCGCCGCGATTTCGAGCCGGGCTTCTTCGTGGACCATTTCGTCAAGGACCTGGGCATCGCCCTGGAGGAGGCCCGGCGGATGGGGCTGACGCTGCCGGGTCTGTCGCTGGCGAATGAGCTTTACCAGGCGGTGCAGGCCAGGGGCCTGGGCTCCAAGGGCACGCAGGCCCTGATGCTCGCCCTGGAGGAGCTCTCCTCCGGTGGGGGGTCGGGCCTTGCCGGGGCCGACTGAACGCCGGGCCCACTCCCGGCAGGCGGTGTTTCTGCCGGGGACGAAGGCCGCGGGTGTACCGTGCCCTCAGGTTGCCGCGTGGCGTTCTTCGCTCGTCCGGGCGTTCCGGTTGCCATACCGGGCCGGGGAAGGGAAGACAGCGTCGCCCGCCATGCACGCAGGTCGAGTCCCCGACGGCAGGGCCGGCATGGGGGCATGCTGCCGATGGACCGCGCCGGCGGATGCTACGCCTCCTGCCGCGGCTGACGAACGACCCGCCGGGGGTCGCGCCGGGCGATGTCCTCCTGGAGGGCCTTGAGGTGATCGCCGAGCCGCTCAATGTCGTGGCCGAATCGGGCGGACAATTCGTACTTGAGGGCCCGGACTTCGTCGATGAGAGGATCGCCGGTCGGGGCGGGTTGCCGGACGGGCGGGTCACCGTCACGGATGGGATCGGATGGCGGTGTGTCGGAGGCGGGCCTCATGATTCGACCTCCCAGAAGCAGTCCGGGGTGAGGATCTCCGGTGCGACATGGCCGCACCGGGCGCAGATGCGAGCCAGATGCGCCCGCTTGTTCACGTTCGCCAGGTGCTTGACATTCCAGCTGAGCATGTAGGGTATCCCATGCACGGCCGCGACGGCGACGTGAATGGGGTCGCCGCTTCCGGCGGGCATGGCTCTCTCCCGGATGAGCACCCGCGCGAGCCCCAGCACATCGTCGCTGATCTCCAGCATCGGGACAGCGCTGATCCAGGCCAGCGCCTGCTCCCTGCAGCGGTAGCTCTCGACCGACAGCTCCGCGACGACCTCCGGAGAGACATACAGATCGTGCAGGCTTCGCTGCTGGTCCCACCACTGGCGACTGTGTTTGAGCCGGTAGAGGCTGTCGGTGTCCGTGCGATCGGTCACGCACGCACTGACGTAGCTGGTTTCAAGGTAGACGCGGGGCATGCCGGCCTCCCGGCTCCGCACAGGGGCGGCACCTTCACAACCCGCCTGTGATGCTACCCTGTCGGTGCCGGCCTTTCCAGCCGGTTGCGCGGCTTCAGCCGGGTGCCGGAGCCTGGCCAACCTCGCCCCGTGGATTCTGCGCCGCGATTTCGAGCCGGGCTTCTTCGTGGACCATTTCGTCAAGGACCTGGGCATCGCCCTGGAGGAGGCCCGGCGGATGGGGCTGACGCTGCCGGGTCTGTCGCTGGCGAATGAGCTTTACCAGGCGGTGCAGGCCAGGGGACTGGGCTCCAAGGGCACGCAGGCCCTGATGCTCGCCCTGGAGGCGCTCTCCTCCGGCGGGGGGTTGCGTGCCGCCACGGATGGACCGGCCGGCGACGCTCCCGTTCCCACCGGGCCCGGTCGTTGAGCCTCAAGGTGGCGATCCGCCCCCGCGCCGGTTCGGGACGCCGATCCCTCCGGCCTTCGCCCTCACCACCCGACTGCTGTCCGTCACCGATACAGACGGGGCCGATGCGATGACGAACCTGCGCCGCTGAGTGCGCGACAGGCATCTCGGTGATGGAGTTTTTTCGTTGACGACCGGTTTTTCGAGGGATATATTCACGCCCGGGTGGGAAGGGCAAACGATTCATCTCGCAACAGCTCTTGGCTCGGTAGGTGTGCCCAGCAGGGGATCCCGCAGGACCTGTCCGCCGTTGCAGGACAGGGATTGATCCGCCGGATGCAGCCGGAGGCGGAGAGCCGGGCGCACCTGGTCGGCTTTACCGCCGCTCTGCGAACCGGTGTTTTCGCGGCAGGTGTTCCGGCCTGCGGCAGGCAGGTCGCGGCGTCGGCCCGAGCCGGTCGGGCACGAAACAGCATGGGATCCGGGAGAGGGTCTCCCGGACAGGCTTGCCGGTCGGCAGGCCGATCAGCGGAACCGGGGCCTTCCAGTTCCGGCCGGACCGGGACATGGTCACAGGCCCGGCAGGGGTAAACCCTGGCTCAATCAGAAAGGCGGGCAGGGAAGATGGCAGGCAGGAATGTTCAGACGGTCTGGATCGTCGCATGGGTCTGCACATACGGGGCCGTGTCGCTGCAGGCGCAGATTACCACGGGTGGCGACGACGGCGTGCTGAACGCCCCGTACCGCGGGACGATCGAATCGCTCCGCGAGGCCAGCGCCGGTTTCGCGTACGGCGAGGTCCGCAGCCACGTCGAGCCGTCTTCCGGCGGCACCGGCTATGTGATCCAGAGCAGCGACCTGAAGGTCTGGGTGGACGTGCCGGCCGGCTCGCTGCCCTGGGACCGCAGCGTGCTGCGTCTCTACCAGGGTCTGGACGCCTCGGGCCCGGAGATCGACCTGACCGGCACGGGTGATCCGGATACCGGCGGCACGGCGGTCAGCATTCCCAGGGACCCCGACGGGTTCAACCGCTTCTCGTTCAAGGCGATCGGCACCAGGACGCTGGCCCCGCAGAAGTTCAAGGTCCACTTCCGGTACCGGGCCGGCACGTCTGCGCCGGGAACGGTGACCAACCCCGTCCGGACGATCACCGTGGCCCCGGTCACCGGTTCATTCATGTCTTTGCCGGGGGAGAGCGAGGCGTTTCATTTCGGCACGGTGCTGCTGGATGTCCGCTGCGGCAACGCCCGGCTGACCGTTCCGGCCGGCGTGACCGCGGACTGGATCGGGGCGGCCTGCGAGGTCCTGGACTATCGCCTCGGGCCTAACGCCTCGACGATGCAGACCAGCCAGGTGCTGCTGCCGGGCGCGGCCGAGACCGTCTTCGTCCAGAACATCGCCCAGTTCAGGCTTCAGCCGTCGTCCACCGGACCGGACAAGAGCGCCTACGGGACTCCCTGGCCGGGCTATCTGGTGGGTTTCTACAACACCGGCGACATCTTCGGCCCGGACGGCACGCATTACGACTCCCTGGCATCGATCAGTGCCGACGGCAACCGGCGGTTCTCATATCTGCGACCCTTCCGGCTGCCGGCGGACCACCCGGCCACGCAGACGCTCAGTTACGACGGTGCTGAGCGCGTGACCGCGGTGGCCGACGGTGCCGGCCACAGCATCACGCTGAACCGCCAGCCCGGCCAGGTGCAGGTCGCAACTTCGGATGGCCGGAGCTGGACCATCGAGCATGACATCGAAGGCTGGATCACCGGCGTGATTCCCGCCGGCGGCAAAGGGGCCCGCTACTACTCGCGCCACGGGACCTCCAAACGGATCTCGGAGGTCCGCCAGAGTCCGGCTCCCGGCACCGGGGTGATGTACCAGTTCGTCTTCGACGCCGACGGCGACCTCCGGGAGGAATGGCGCTACATCCAGGAACAGGGTCAGCTGTGCAAGGCGATCGAGCACCAGGTGGTCGGCGAGGGGCTGCGGATCAGGAAGGAATACACCGGCGGAGGCGGCGGGAGCGAGTACCGGCAGCGAGACTTCGCCTACGACGCGGCCGCGGGGCTGAAACACCGCCTGGCGAGCATCACGGAGTACACCGGCCTGAACGGCACCGGCGACCCGCTGGTGACGACCTTCACCCACGACGTGGAGAACGCCCGCGGCAACATGGTCGTGACGCGCGTGGATCACCCCGACGGGACCTGGACCGTCTACGAGTACGACGGCCAGGTGGGCGTGCCGGGGCCGTCGGACAACCGCTACGGCTTCCTGACGCGGATCTCGCACCACGGCCCGGCCGACGGATCACTGGTCAGCCTGGAGCGGGAGTACGAGTACACCTACACCACCGGCGGGTCGCCCCCGCAACGGCTGTTCTACCGGCCCCGTCCGGTGAAGGAACGCGACGGGCGGGGGGCGTTGTCGGAGGTGACGTTCGACTACGAGAACGGAGGTGTCGATGAGAACGGCGACGGCCTGGAAGGCCAGGAGATGAATCAGCTGCTGAGCCGCACCGGGCCGACGATCACGCAGGGAACCTCCGGCACGCGGCTGCCGCAGACCCGGTACGTCTACCACAGCATCGCCAGCGATCCGGCCCGCATCGGCACGCTGCGGCGGACCGAGATCGACTACGCCTCCGGCCTGTTCCGGGTGGTCGAGTACGCCCGCGACAGCCTGCTGCGGCTCACGGCCGAGATCGTGGATCCCGGCGGCCAGAGCATCGTCACGCAGTACCAGTGCGTGGACGATCAGCCCACGCAGGACCGGATCACCATCGACCCGGACAACTACCACACCCGCACGCGGTTCGACAACGACGGGCGGGTGCTTACCGAGGAACGCTTCCTGAACGCCGGCGTCACCACCGGTCCGGTATACACCACGACGAATGCCTACGACGCGGCCGGGTGGCTCGAGACGCGGACGATCGAAAACAAGGATCAGGACGGCAATTCGCTGTCGCCGGCGGCCATCGTCACCCGGTTCAGCCACGACCGGCTGGGCCGGCTGCTGCTGCAGACGGTGGATCCGGGTGGCGTCGGCCAGGAGGATCATTTCCTCTACAACTGGCTGGGCGATGTGGTGCGGGAGTTCGACACCACCGGCCGCGGCGCGGCCCGGACCTATGACGGGCGCGGGCTGGTGGCCACCGAGACGCCGCTGGGCGTGAACCAGACGCCTGACGCCAACCTGACCACGACGTTCAGTTACGACGCCCTGGGCAACCTGCGCTTCATCGACCGTCCGACGGGCACCCGGCTCGAGCGGGTTTATGACGACTTCCGTCGGCTGCGCCGGGAGATCCGCCATCCGGCCGGCGGCTCCGGCGACGTTCCCATCACCACGGCGTTCGAGTACGACGCCGCCGGTCACGTCACGCGAACCCGCGTCGAGGAAAACGGCACCGTCCTGTCCGACTCGACGGCCAGGTTCGATGAGGGCGGGTTCAGCTACGAGATCCGCACGCGACTGGTCGCGGGCGCGGACGGCGCCGCCGACCCGGTCACGCAGCGCAGGTTCGACTGGGCCGGCAACGTCATCGAGGAGAGATCCCTCGGCGATTCCACGGTCAACGACGGCGTGAACATCGACCGCGTGGTCACCACCGGCTACGACGGCGCGAACCGCGTGCAGACGGTCACGGATTCCGAAGGCGGGCAGACGACGTTCATCCGCGACGATCGCGGCAACGTGATCCAGCAGACCGTCCGCCTGGACGCGGGCCGATTGGCGGTCATCAGCACCGTCTACGATGCCCTCAGCCGGGCCATCCAGATCATCGACCCGGAAAGCAGTACGGGCGGCCGTCCGGACCGTGTCCGGCGGTATGACTCGCGGGGCAACCTGCTCCGCGAGACGGCCCGCGATCCGGCCGGCAACGCGGTGCTGACCACCGTGTTCAGTTATGACAACGCCGGCCGGCAGATCCGCCAGGCGGTGCTGGCCGATCCGGCCGGGTTCGCCAGCCCGGTCAACGTGACCGTGGATCGCGTGACCGATACGAGCTATGACGCCGATGGACGGCTGCTGACCCGAACCACGTACAACAACAACTCAGCCACGCCTCTGACCACCGTCACTACGTACGACAGCCTCGGTCGGATCGACAGGGTCACCGACCCCTCCGGCAGCTTCACCGATGAGGATTACGCGAGCAACGGCCGGCTCGGCCAGCGGACGATCAACGATGGGCTGGGCCATCGCACGTTCACCTTCGGCTACGACGGCCACGACCGGATCGTGACGGAGACGGCCCTGGGCACGCCCAGCCTGGTCACGACGTTCGAGTATGACGGCCTGAACCGCCGGATCCGCGTGACCGACCCCAGGGGGATCGTCAGCCGGACCGATTATGACCTGGCCGGGCGGCGGATCGCGCTCGTTGAAAACGAAGGCGGCGGGGCCCTGCAACGGATCACGCAGTTCGCCTACAACTCACTCGGTCAGCTCATCACGCAGACGGCCTACAACAGGACCGGCACCGGCGCAGCCTTGCCCGATCAGGTGACCGTGTTCCGTTACGACACGCTGGGCCGGCAGCGCCGGGCCATCTATCCCGACAGCACCAACGTCAACCCGCCGGAAACCTGCACCGACTGCGTCCGGACCGAGTACGACGACGCCGGCCGGGTCACCAGCCGCACCGACCAGCGCAATCTGACAACCACCTACACCTACGACGATCGCGGCCTGATGCTGACCCGCACCACGGGCACCACGCGGGACACCTGGGACTATGACGCCGTCGGCCGCCCGGTGCTGGCTGATCGGGGCACCACCGCCAACCCGACGGCCACATCGCACACGGTATTCGCCTACACCGGCCTGGGAGATCTGGACTACGAGACCCAGGCGCTGGCCGGCGGTACGCCCCGCACGACCGACTACGGCTACGACCAGGCGGGCAACCGGACCAGTGTCACCTACCCGGGCGGCACGACCCTGGCTTACGCGCCGACCGCCCTTAACCAGGTCGACGGCGCCACCCTGAATGGAAGTGCCTTCCTGGACTACATTTACAGCGGACGCCGGCTCGATCGTCGCCGGATCACGACCAGCGCTGCCGGGCATGCGACGGTCTACGAGCTGGACCTGGACTACGACAGCCACCGGCGGGTCAACGCGATCGCCAATCGCCTGGAGATCGACGCCGTGCCGTCGATCGTGGCTCGGTACGGCTACACCCACGACCCCAACGGCAATCCCGTGAGCCAGGAGGCCGACGGGCGGCCGGAGTTCGCCACCGATGACCGGACGTTCACGGTGGACCGGCTGGATCGCCTGATTCAGGCCGACTATGCCGAGACCGGCACCAGTGAAACCTGGGGCCTGGACCTGGTCGGCAACCGCGAATCGCACACCGACCGCACGGGCACGAATACGGCGTATACCCTGGCCAATCCGGCCAACGAGTATGCGACCGTCGGCGGTCAGGCAGTGCAGTACGACGCGGCCGGCAACCTGAGCGTGGACGAGGATGGTCGGACGTACCAGTACGACGAGCGGAACCGGCTCGTCGAGGTCCGCGACAGCGGCTCGAACCTGCTGGCCAGCTACAGCTACGACGCCCTCGGCCGTCGGGTGACGGCGACCATGGGCAGCACTGT
>CAZSYS010000145.1:0-10541 GCA_964611365.1 uncultured Planctomycetales bacterium | reverse complement strand
CGCCTCGCGCGGCAACACCCGGCGTCTCCGCGTGCCATCGGCCCGTCCGGTGGCTGCGGAGTCAGGCGGCGACCTCGGCGATCAGCTCCACTTCCACCGGCGCGCCCAGCGGCAGCGCCGCGGCACCCACCGCCGAGCGCGCGTGCCGGCCGGCCTCGCCGAAGACCTGCACCAGCAGTTCACTGGCCCCGTTGGCCACCTGGGGTTGCTCCGTGAACCCCTCGCCGCTGCTGACAAAGACGGTAAGCTTGAGAATCCGCCGCACGCCGGACAGTCCGCCGGCCGCGACCGCCAGGTGGGCCAGCGCGTTGAGCGCCGCCTGCCTCGCGGCCTCGGCAGCCTGGGCGGTGGTCAGCTCCACGCCGGCCCGCCCGACGGCCGTCAACCGGCCGTCGCGCAGCGGCAGCTGTCCGCTGGTGAACACCAGTGTCCCGGCGCGCGTCCACGGCACGTAGGAGGCCACCGGCGCGGGCGCCGCCGGCAGCGTCAGTCCCAGTTCCCGCAATCGATCCTCCGGCGTCGGCATCCGCGACCCTCCGCCCCCGGTTGCACCGCCGGGGCTATGGGCAATCATTTCTCCTCACCGGACTCCTCCGGCGGCGGTTCGGCCTCCGCGGCCGGCCCGCGACCCAGATCGACCTCCCCGATCCTGACCGCGTCGATCCGCCGGCTGAACTCGTCGTCCTCGCCGGCGTCCTCCTCTTCGAACAGCGGTTCGGCCGCTTCGCCGGCCGCCTGCGGCTCGAAAGCCTGCTCGTCCTCCGCGCCCGCGTCCTCCCGATCGCCGTCGTCCGGCTCCCATATCTCGGTGATCGGCGTCGGGTCGATCAGGTGCACGGTGATGCCCCCCAGGGGGGTTTCCTGCTGCACGCGCACCCGCTGCTGGCGGATCAGCTCCAGCAGGGCCAGGAAGAGGCCGATCATCTCGCCGCGCGTGCGCCCCTCGAAGATCCGCTCGAAGGCCATGGCCGGACCGTCGCGGACCAGGCGGTCGAGGATGTCCGCCGCATGGAGGGCGATCGGCGTGTCGTCGTAGACCACGTCGTGCGTCACCGTCTGCCGGCCCGCCGACGCCAGCAGCCGGTTGAACACCGCCAGCAAATCCCAGATCTGCACCTCCTCCAGGTCCACCGAGGCCTCGCCGCCCGGCAGATCCACCGGCGGACGCCCGAAACGCCGGGAATGCTCGTCCGCCCGCCGGTGCAGGGCCGCCGCCGCCTCCCGGCAGGCCCGGTAGGCCAGCAGCTGCCGCACCAGGTCGGCGCGCGGATCGATGAACGCCTCGTCCGACTCCTCCGGCGGCGGCTTGGGCAGCAGCAGCCGCGACTTGATTTCCATCAGCGTCGCCGCCAGCACCAGGAACTCGCCGACGGCGTCCGGATCGATCTCCTTGAGCATCTGCACATGGGCGAGGTACTGCTCCAGGATCCGGGAGATGGGAATGTCGTAGATGTCCACCTCGTCCCGGCGGATCAGGTACAGCAGCAGGTCCATCGGACCGCTGTAGGTGTCGAGGTGGATGCGGTAGTCCTGCATCGCGGCCATTGTAACCGCTCAGTCCAGCGCGTTCACCAGACCGCAGGCGGCACGGACCTCGCGCATCGTCTGGCGGGCGACCTCGCGAGCCCGGCGGCCTCCCTCGGCCAGCACCCGCTGGACCTCCCCGGGATGGCGGCTCAGCTCCTCGTAGCGCCGGCGGGCCTCGCCCAGGGTCTGCTCATACAGCTCGAAGACCCGCTTCTTGGCCTCGCCGTAGCCGGTGCCCCCGCGCCGGTAGCGCTCCTCCCAGTCGGCAACCTCCTGCGGCGATGCCATCAGCCGCAGCAGGGCCAGCACGTTGCACCGGGCCGGGTCCTTGGGCTCCTCCACGGGCGTCGAGTCGGTCACGATGGACATGATCCGCTTGCGGGCCTCCTTCAGCGGACAGAACAGCTCCACCGCGTTGCCGTAGCTCTTGCTCATCTTCCGGCCGTCGATCCCCGGAACCACCGCCACCTCCGGCCGGATCAGCGGCTCGGGCCTCACCAGGATCTCGCCGTAGCGCAGGTTGAACTTGGCCTGGATGTCCTGGGTCATCTCGATGTGCTGCTTCTGGTCCTGGCCCACCGGGACCAGGTGCGAGCGGTAGATCAGGATGTCGGCCGCCTGCAGCACCGGGTAGGCGAAAAGCCCGTGGTTGGGCGACAGCCCCTGGGCGACCTTGTCCTTGTAGGAATGCCCCCGCTCCAGCAGCCCCAGCGGCGTCTGGCACGACAGGATCCACGCCAGCTCGCAGACCTCCGGCACGTCCGTCTGCCGGAAGAAGACCGTCCTGGACGGATCCAGACCCAGGGCCAGATAGCTCAGGGCCACTTCCAGCGTGTACGCCTCCAGGTCGGCCCGCTGCTGGACGCTGGTCAGGGCGTGGTAGGTGGCGATGAAATAGAAGCACTCGTGTTCGGCCTGCAGCTCCAGCTGCGGACGGATGGCCCCGAAGTAGTTGCCCAGGTGCAGCTTGCCGGACGGCTGAACTCCCGAAAGCACTCGCATTGCGCGCCTCACGCCACCTTTCACATCTCGACGCCTGCGACCAGCCGGAAGACCAGCCGGACCACCGGCCGGATCAGGCCCCCCAGCACGTCCACGCTGCCCAGGTGCCCGAGCATCACCAGCCCCAGGATCGCCAGCGGCCCGTACGCCGCCATGTCCCGCATCCGCCGCCGCCCTTCTTCCCCCAGCAGCTGCGAGAGCACGTGGAAACCGTCCAGCGGAAACAGCGGCAGCAGGTTGAAGACCGCCAGCCCCACGTTGACCGTCACCCCGAAAAGGCACGCCAGAGCCAGCACCCCGGCCACCCGGGCCTCGGCCGGAGAGGCCTGGGCGTCCGAACCCGCCAGCCACCCCAGCATCAGCCGCAGAACCAGCGCGTAAACCACGGCCTGCACCAGGTTGCTGGCCGGCCCGGCGATCGTCGAGACCAGGATGCCCGCCCGCCGGTTCCGGAAGTTCAGCGGGTTGATCGGGACCGCCCTGGCCCAGCCGATCGGGGCGAAAATCAGGCACACCGTCCCCAGCGGATCCAGGTGCCGCAGAGGGTTGAGGCTCAGCCGCCCCTGATCGCGGGCGGTGGCGTCGCCCATCCGCAGGGCAAACCAGGCGTGGCAGTACTCATGCACCGTCAGCGCCAGCAGGACCACCGGCAGACGAATCGCCAGGTTGACTGGATCCAGGGCCTCCTGCACATCCCGCTCCGGCCCGCCGCCCTCCCCCGCCGGGCTGTGGTTATCCGCGTTGCCCCGGGCACTGTCAAGCCGCCGGCGGCCCCGACGCCGCCATAAGGTTCCGGACCGCTTGAGCCGGGCTGACGGGGCCCATGGGGTATGTGCGGGCCGGTCTGGCCGCGCCGGTCAGACCCCCAGCCGGCTGCCGGCGCAAAACCCCGACCGCAGCACCGGCACACGGTTGGATCCTGGTCGCCCCGCAGCGGTCCTCTATCGCACCAAGAGCGTCTGAGTCTGCGGCCCCGGACACCGATTCCCCCGGGGACTGGAAACACGGTTGGTGATCGCCCAGCCGGGCCCGGGAAACCGCCCGAACCAATATGGCGGATCCAGCGGGCCGGCGCAGCGTTAGCCCACGGGTCGGCGGGGATTCCCACAGGCATCGATGACCCAAACGGCCCGCTGCGCAACTGGAGAATCGCCCCGGCATTTCCTCGCAGAAGCCCTTTTCTGGGCATCGTTTACCGAAGGTCAACGACCTTACAGGCCCCGTGGCCAGCTCCAAACCCAGCCCCGGCCAACCCGCGACCTGCTTTGACACGGCTTCAAAACCCTTCTGAGCGCCCTGGAGCAGGGTCACCCCGCAAGCAAGGTCATCGCCCGCTGCGAACGCCAGGAAACCCTCGATGGGCGACGAGAACCGCCCCGGTCGGCTTTGCCGCATCGAAGAATGGCGGTCCCAAAGCCCCTTCGTCCCGCCCGGGCGCTCCTGCGGGGGTCGAACGAAGACCACCGGGCCAGGAGGTCCGCGCCGCCGGCAGGGCCGGTGGCCGCCGGTGTGGAAGGCCGACCGGCTTGACGCTGAGACGGTCGCAAGCTACTGTATTACATTGTAATATGAGGAGCGGCGTCACACCCTGGTGTCCGATGTATGGGCGACGGCCCCGGCTGGTGGTCGTGTTAGCACTCCTCCTGACAGCCTCGCGGGCGGCTTGGGCTCTGCACCGGCACGAATGCCGTGCCGGGCACGATCCCGCCTGCTGTTTCGTGTGCCAGCAGGTCGTGCATGCCTGGTTGCTGATCGACGCGCCGGCGTGCGAACTCCCGGCCGCAGGCGTGGACCCCGACCGGCCGCGGATCCGGCACGAGGTAGCTGCTTCTCCGATCCGGCCGGCACCCGCCGTGTCGCCGCGAGCGCCCCCCCGACCGGCACGCGGTCCGTCGGTCTTCTGAAACTTCCAGATCACCTTCTGGAAAACGCCGGCCTGAGCGGCCGGGGAAGGGGCGTTCAGCCCGTGGGCCGCCTGACCAGCCCACGGACGCCCGGTGTTGCATTCCCCGCGCCCGGCAGGCGGGTCGTCGTGGGAGCACCTGGGAAAGCCTCGTGGCCTGTCCATTGGTTCAAGTGCGCACTGCAGTTGCGATCACGGCCGAAGAGCCCGTTCCCGCCAGACGGCTGGGTGCTCCGGGGCGATGCGGTGCGATCCGCAGTCTGGCCGGTTGTCTGGTGCTGTCGCTGGTGGCGGCCATCCTGTGCGGCTGGCTCGTTCATCCGCGGGTGCACATGCTCAGCTTGGCCCTCGGTGCAGTGCTGGCCATCGGCACGGTCTGGCCCCGGCTGAGCGTGGCGGGCGTAAGGGGCACGCTGGAATTCGGCCGTACGCGCATCCGCGAGGGGGAATCGGCCGGCATCGAGTTGACCCTGCGCAATCGTCTGCCGTGGAGCCTCTCCGGCCTGACCGTCCGGGCGGAGGAGGAAACCGGATGGGTCGACTGGGCAACGGTCCGGGTCCTGCCGGGCTGGAGTACACGCAGGGTTCGACTGGAGTTTGTACCCGATCGGCGAGGCGAGTATCCCGCAAGCCGCGTACAGATCGAATGCGGCTTTCCGTTCGGCATATACCGGGCGTACAGAGATCTGCAGGTGGTCCGACGGCTGCTGGTGTGGCCTCGAACGTGGCCGGTCAGGGAAATGCCGCCGGTGCCCGGCATGATGGAGGAAAACGGCCCGTGTTTTTTGAACAAGCCGGGGTTCCACGGCGACATCCTTGCCGTGCGGCCTTATCGGCGGGGCGATCCGTTGCGCCGGGTGCATTGGCCGCAGACAGCCCGGCACGACCGGCTGATCGTCTGTGAACGTCAGGCTTCCTGGCATCCTGAGATCACCGTCTGGCTGGATACGACACCCGATCATCACGCCGGAGGCGGTGGTCACAACACGCTGGAAAGGGCGATTCGCGCGGCTGCCAGTCTGTGCGAAAGCTGGATCGACGGCGGGGCGACCGTCGGCTTGATCGCCGGAGATCAGGCGATCGAACCGGACGGCGGCCAGGCGCATAAGGAGTACCTGCTGGACGTGCTGGCCTTGATCCCCCGCCGGGGCGTGCCCGTGGCCCGGAGACCGGTGCGCATCGGCCGGAACACGGTGCTGGTCACCACCGACCTCCGACCGCGGGAGGAGCGTTCCCCCCTTGCCGGATCAGGTCGCGTCATCGTACTGCGACACCAGGCCCGGGCCGGCGGATCGGGTGGTTACGATCAGGCAGATGCCGCGCGGGTGCGGGAGGCTTTGCATGCCTGGTGACCGCCTGTTGCAGGTCGTCCTGGCGACCCTGGCCGTGCTGGACGTGGAACTGTTGCTGGCCGCACCGGAGCAGGGCCCGTGGGTCGCACCGCTCAGAACAGCGGCGTGGACCGGCGGGGCCCTGCTGGTGCGGCGACTGGTGCGGCGGTGTGCAACCGGGCGACCGGCAGAATCCAGGAACCTGCACGCGGCGATCCTCTGGTCGCTGGCTCTGCTGCCGTTCCTGTGGAACCGGCTGCCCGGGATGGCGGGGGCCCAGCCGTTGCCCCTGGAACTGAGCATCCTGGCCGCCCTCAGGAACACGGGTATGGGGCTGCTGGCGCTGTCCGGCGGCGACGGATCCAGCAGGCTGGCGGCCGTGGTGAGCCTGGTGCAGGTCTTTGCCGTCTCCATGCTGAGCGACCGTCCGGCCGCGAGCATCCTGGTGGCGGCCTATGCAGCCACGGGTTGTCTGTGGCTGGTCCTGCTGCACTGGAACAGCCTGCCCTGGCCGGGCGGGCAGGCCCGCAGCGGGCGCCTGCCGTGGGCGGTCCTCTTCGGCCTGGCCGCGTCGATCGCCGGAGCCGCGGCCCTGGGCGGATGGGGGGGCCGGCGGGCAGCCGGCACGCTCGGCGAGTGGTTTCCCAGTTCGGGAGGGTCGCTGGCCGAACACCCGAACGCCCGGGCCGGCGTGGGCAGCGGGCTCGATTCGGCCGGCGACGGCGAGCATGCCGACAGCACCGGCTTCGACGGCGGGGATACCTTCCGCGAATCGGACCTGCCCTCGCTGTACGACGTCATGACCGAGGTGTACGGGACGCCCAGGCCGCCGGACCAGATCGAGCGGGCGATTGCGCTGTCCCCGGACAAGATCCGGTTCAAACAGGGCCTCAGGAGAACGCACAGCCACAAGGCGGGCCGGACCTTCTCGATGCTGCGTCATTCGCCCCCTCCCCGCGGCCGCCCGCGGAGTATCGAGGCCGACGCCCTGCTGTATGTCCGGGGACCAACGCCGCTGCATCTCCGCACGGCGGTTTATGACCGCTTCGACGGCATCTGCTGGCACGAACCCCCCGCAGCGCGAACCCCCTCAGCGGTCTACCGTGAACCGGGGAGCTGCTGGATGTCCGTCCCCGCCGGGGTCCCGGATAGCCGGATGGCCGACACGGCAGCACACGAAATCCGGTTCGGTCTGTTCGACTCCGCCTGCATACCCGTACCGCTGCACCTGGAGCGCTTTCGCGTCGGCCTGGTCGACCAGCCGGGTTTCTTCAGGCGCAGCACGGACGGCCTGCTGTCGATGGTGCGGCGCGTACCACCCGCGATGACCGTCGAGACGGTATCGAGCATTCTGCACCCTGAGTTTCCGGCATCCGCGTCCTGCCCGGCTCCTTCGATCCTCCGGGAGAACGAGACCGATCTGATTTACGTGGCACCGGAAGTCGCGGCCCTGGCGGAGGAATGGGCCGGCGGCCTGCCGCGGGGGTGGCCGCAGATCCGGACCGTCCTCGATCGGCTCGGACGGCATTGCCGGTTGGATCCGTCCGTCGCCACCGACGACGCAGCCCGGGATCCGACCGCCTGCTTTCTGTGCACGCTGCGGCGTGGTCCGGCCTATCATTTCGCCTCGGCCTCGGCGGTCATGCTGCATTCGCTGGGCTATCGCCTGCGGCTGGTCAGCGGCTTCTACGCCTCACCGGACCGCTTCGACCGGCGCACCGGGCACACCGCGGTGACCAGGGACGACCTGCACTTCTGGGCGGAACTGCGGCTGGCGGACGGCACCTGGCTCACGCTCGAGCCGACCCCGGGGCACGAGACCCTCAAACCCGCACTTCCTCTCCGGGTACGCCTGCTCCAGGGTGCCCGTGGGCTCTGCCTGAGGGTGCTGGGCGCCTGGCCCGGCATGCTGGCCGCATCCTGCATCGCGGTCCTCCTGACCACCGGCCGGCGCAGACTGGCGGACACGGTGCTTACGCTGGCATGGCGACTCGGCCGGAATCGCTCCTGGCAGGAGATGTCGCTGCGGACGCTGTGGCTCCTGGATCACCGCTGTCAGCTTGCGGGTTGCAGCAGGCCTCCCTCGGTGACACCGACCCGGTGGTACGAGGCCGTGGCCGGACCGGGCCCGCACGGCGAGGCCGCAACACTGCGGGCCGTCGTCCGGGCCGCCAGCCAGGCGGCCTTCGCCCCCGCGGCACGCGATCCGGAGATCAGGAACTGTCCAGAAGCCTGTCGCCGGGCGGTCGAATACTGGACGGTGCGGCGACTGCGCCGGAACGCCGGACAAAGGAGAAGCGTCGGATGAACTGTATCGCAAGCGCGGAAGCCCGTACCACCGAGAATCGCCCGCAGGAAGCCCTCCGGCAGCTGAGGATCGCGCTGAATCGCGCATTGCGAGGCAAGCCGGAGGTCATCGAGCACGTCCTGACCTGCGTACTGGCCCGCGGGCACATCCTGCTGGAGGACATGCCCGGCACGGGCAAGACCACGCTGGCCAAGGCCCTGGCCCGGGCCATCGGCGGTCGGTTCGCCCGGGTCCAGTGTACGCCGGACCTGCTCCCGGGCGACATCACCGGCTTCAACGTCTTCAACCAGAAGACGCGCGAGTTCGACTTCATGCCCGGCCCCGTCTTCGCCGACGTCCTGCTGGCCGACGAGGTCAACCGGGCGACGCCGCGGGCTCAAAGCGCGCTTCTGGAGGCCATGGCCGAGCGGCAGGTCACCATCGACAACACGCGATACGACCTTTCCGACACCTTCCTCGTGATCGCCACGCAGAATCCCGCCGAGCATCACGGCACCTACCCGCTGCCGGAGGCCCAGCTCGACCGCTTTGCCATGAAACTCTCGATCGGCTACCCCGATCGCCAGGACGAGATGGCCATGCTCGCCGCCGACGTCGGAGCCGCGCCGGAGGACCCCGCGCCGGTCGTGCTCGAGCCCGGCGAGCTGCGTCATCTCCAGGCCCGGGCGGCCGAAGTCGCGGCGGCCGTCTCCCTGCAGGGCTACCTGGTGGATCTGGCCCGGGTGACACGCACCCATCCGCAGGTAGCGATCGGCCTGAGCCCGCGGGCGATCCTCATGTGGCAGCGTCTGGCTCAGGCCCGCGCCCTTCTGCAAAACCGCGAGTACGTCACGCCCGACGACATCCAGGACGTCGGCCGGCCTGTGCTGGAGGTCCACCTGACGCGCGGGCGGGACGCCTGCGAGGGCCTCGTCGAGGAGATCCTGCGGGCGGTGCCGCTGCCTGCGTACCGACGCGGGAAGTGATCGCATGGAATCGTTTCACGGGCTGTTCTGGACATTCTGGCTGCGGGCGGGGCAGGCGGCCGTCGGCGCGTCCTCCACCCTGCTGGCCGGGGTGCTGCTGGCCGGCCTGACCCGCCGGTTCGTGGGTGAACATCAGCTGCGCAGCCTGTTCGGCGGAGGCCCCCTGGCCGGCGTTCTCCGCGCGTGGGCCTTGGCCGTGGCAGTGCCGGTGTGCAGTTTCGGCGTGCTCCCGGTCGCCTGTGAGTTGCGCCGCGCCCGCGTGCAGACCCCGGCGGTCGTGACCTTCCTGCTGGCGGCGCCGGCGTTCCATCTGTGGTCGCTGATCTACGGACTCACGGCCATGCCGCTGTCCGGCTGGGCCGGCGTGTTGCTGGCATCGCTGTTCACTTCGACGGCTGTCGGGCTTCTCGCGGACGCCCGGCGCCGCCGGCGGCCTGTCCGGGGCCCGGATACCGACGACGCGCGGATCAACCGCTCGGATCGCTGGTGGCTCGATGTCGCTGTCGGAGCTGCCGGCGCGGGCCTGCTTGCCGCGATGCTTCCGGCCGGGGCGATCGAGCGCCGCGTCTGTGAAGCTTCGCCCTGGAATATCGGCCGGCTGGCCCTGGTCATGCTGCCGGCATGGGTATCTCCCGAAGCGAACGTGGTACACATCCGCGAGGCGCTGCGAATCGCGGCGCTGCCCGGCGCAGCGGTTCCCATCGCCCTGCTCGGCGGCGGCTCGAGTCTGGCGGCCTGGTGCTGGGTGTCGCGACGGCTTGGTGCGGCCGTGCTGCTGCGGACGCTGCCGGCTTGGATCATCCTTGCGGTCCTCGCCGGGCTGGGGTTGAATCGCGCCCTGGCGGGCCTGCCGGAAGGCACGCCCGAGACCCACGGATTCGATGCTCTCACCCGCCCCTATCATCCCCCGCACACCATGGCGGAGGGATGGGACCAGCTGCGGGACGGCCTGATGAGCAGCATCGGCCTGGCCGAGGCGACGGCGGTCGCGGGACTGGCCGTCTGCGGCGCGGCGGCCGGGCGGCGGCGTCGTCATCCGCCGGAGGCCGATGCGACGCACGGCGGCCTTGGCCACGTTTGCGAAACGACGGTGCTGAATCAGCCGCTTTCGGGCCGGGCCCGGGCGGTTGCAGGCCTGGCCATGGCCGCGGCGTGCGCGGTCGTGGGACTGTACGTGTACTTTCCGCCGGTCGACGATACGCTGGAGGATATCGACCAGCTGCAAACCGACGTGTTTGTCGCGGTCCGCATGGGGGAACCGGACGGGGCGCTCCGCAAGCTGACGGAGCTGGAAAGGCTTGCAGGACGCCTGCGGACGTCTGCGGCCCTGCGGTTCCGTCATTCACCACCAGCCGGCCGGAGGGTCGCCGAGCTGCGGGCCGTGGTCGATGACCTCAAGCGGGCGCTCGCCGAGGGGGAGGCCGGCACGCTGCGCGTCGGTGTCGTGCAACCCGCCGCGACCGTCGAAGAGATCCGAGCCCTGATCGAGATCGACGTCGCCGATC
>CAZSYS010000144.1:0-10588 GCA_964611365.1 uncultured Planctomycetales bacterium | reverse complement strand
CCACCATCGCGCGTTCACGCGGGGCCGGGGCACGATCCCTTCGGCGGCCGGATGGGGCGCCGGCCGCTACAGCGTTGCGCACCACGGGAAGGCGTTCTCTCGCCACGCGCCGGCCGGCAGGAGGGCCGGGCGCTGCGGATGGACGCGGGTCAACAGGGAATGCAGCTTAAGGAGCAAGGACATGTCCGACGCCATTGATCCGAAAGTGCAGAAGGCCACCGACGAATTCCGCCGGAAGTTCGTCCGGCTGCGCGAGGAGATCGGCAAGGCGATCGTCGGCCACCGGGAGATCGTCGACGGGGTGCTGACCTGCCTGTTCGTCGGCGGGCACGCGCTGCTGGAGGGCGTGCCCGGACTGGGCAAGACCTACCTGATCCGCACGCTGGCCCAGGCCCTGAGCCTGCGGTTCAGCCGCATCCAGTTCACGCCCGACCTGATGCCGGCGGACATCATCGGCACGAACATCGTCATGGAGGACCCGGGCACCGGGCGACGCATGTTCCAGTTCCAGCACGGGCCGGTCTTCGCCCAGATCGTGCTGGCCGACGAGATCAACCGGGCCACGCCCAAGACGCAGTCGGCGCTGCTGGAGGCCATGCAGGAGCATGCCGTGACCGTCGGCGGCACGCGCTACCAGCTGGCCGAGCCGTTCTTCGTCATGGCCACGCAGAACCCCATCGAGCAGGAAGGCACCTATCCGCTGCCCGAGGCCCAGCTGGACCGCTTCTTCTTCAAGCTGGTGGTGGGCTACTCCAGCCGCGAGGACCTCAAGCAGATTCTGGACCGCACGACCACCGGCCACGTTCCGGGCATCGAGCCGGTGATGACCCAGGAGGAGATCCTCGGGGCCCAGCGGCTGGTGCAGCGGACGGTCATGGCCCCCCACGTGCAGGACTACGTCGTGCGGCTGGTTTCGGCCACCCACCCGGGCAGCGACTGCGCCACCGAGACGGTCAACCGCTTTGTGCGCTGGGGATCCAGCCCGCGCGGCGCTCAGGCGCTGACCCTGGCGGCCAAGGTGCACGCCCTGCTCGACGGGCGGTTCCACACCAGCTTCGAGGACGTCCGCCGGGCGGCAGTGCCGGCATTACGGCATCGTATTCTGCTGAACTTCGAGGGCGAGGCCGAGAACCTGAACACCGATGCGGTGGTCGAGGACATCCTTCAGCGGACACCGACGGTCGAGCAGGCGGCGGCGTAGGGGCGGACCGCCCGGGACGCGGCGGACCGCGGGTCCGCGCGGAACCGGGGCATGCGGCGGCGGCAGGGTGATGAACGTTCCGCGGGCCGCGGAGGCTCAGGCATGGCCACGGCAGTGAACAGGCCCGGCGATCTTCTGGACGCCGAGTTCATGAACCGGCTCGAGCGGCTGGACGTGGTCTCGCGCCGGATCTTCGCCGGTCGCATGAAGGGCGAGCGCCGCTCGAAGCGCAAGGGGCAGTCCGTCGAGTTCGCCGACTACCGCAACTACGTCGTCGGCGACGACCTGCGTTTTCTGGACTGGAACATCTACGGGCGGCTGGAGCGGCTGTTCATCCGGCTGTTTTTCGAGGAGGAGGACCTGCACGTCAGCCTGATCGTGGACTGCAGCGGCTCGATGGACTACGGCGCGCCGTCCAAGCTGGACTACGTGCGGCGGGTGGCCGCGGCCCTGGCCTACGTCGGGCTGGTGCGCTACAACCGGGTCACGGTTGCCGGTTTCGGCGGCGGCTACGGGCCGGAGCTGGCCGGGGTCCGCGGCCGGCACCTGGTCCACCGGGTGCTGGGGCTCCTGGCGTCGATGGGCCCGGCCGGGGCGGGCCGGCTGACCGAGGCGTGCCGGCAGTTCGCCATCCGCCACCCGCAGCGCGGCGTCGTGGTGCTGCTCAGCGATTTTCTCGACAAGTCCGGCTATGAAGCCGCGCTGCGCTATCTGGTCGGCCGGCACTACGACCTCTACGCGATCCAGGTGCTCAGCCCCCAGGAGATCGAGCCGGATCTGCTGGGCGACCTGCGGCTGCGGGACCTGGAGGACGGCGACGTGGCCGAGATCACCGTCACGCGGGCGCTGCTGAACCGCTACCAGCGCAACCTCCGGGCCTACAGCGGGCGGCTGCGCGACTTCTGCACGCGGCGGGGCGTCACCTACATGTTCACGAGCACGGCCGTGCCGTTCGACCAGCTCGTGCTGAACTACCTGCGGCGGCGGGGGCTTCTGAAATGAGCTTCGCGGCGCCCTGGACGGTTCCGGCCCTGGCCGCGGCGCTAACCGTGCCGCCGCTGGTGCTGCTGTACTTTCTCAAGCTTCGCCGGCGCGAGGTGCCGATCAGCTCCACGCTGCTGTGGCTCCAGGCGGTGCAGGACCTGCGGGTCAACGCCCCGTTCCAGAAGCTGCGCAACAACCTGCTGCTGATCCTGCAGCTGCTGATCCTGGCGGCCGGCGTGCTGGCGGTCTGGGAACCGATGCGTGCCGGAGCCGGCCGGCTGGAGCAGGCCACGGTCTTCATCGTGGACGCCTCGGCCTCGATGTCGGTCGAGGAGGGCGAGGGACGGACGCGTCTGGACATCGCCCGCCAGGAGGTTCTGCGTCTGATCGACCGGCTCGGCGGATCCGAGCGGGCGATGGTGATCGCCTTTGCGGACCGCGCGCGGGTTCTGGCCCCGTTCACCGACAACCGCGCCGAGCTGCGCCGCGCGGTCGAGTCGATCCGGCCGACCGACGCTCCCGGCCGGCTGGCCGAGGCGATCGCCCTGGCCAACGCCCACGCCTCCAAGGCCGGCGAAGCCACCGACGCCGACCAGCGGATCGCCCGGACCGCGCACCTGCTGTTCACCGACGGGCGGCTCGCGGACGCCGGCGGGGTCTCGGTGGAGCACGGGACGCTGGAGGTCATCCGCATCGGGCGGGCGACGGAGAATGTCGGCATCGTCAACCTCGACGTGCGGCGCAGCTACGAGCAGCCGGTGCGGGTGACCGTCCTGGCGCGGGTCCGGAACTTCGGCGCTGAGGCGGCCTCCCGGGACGTGCAGCTGCTGGTGGACGGGCGGCTGCGCGACGTGCGGCGGGTGGAATCCCTGGCCCCGGCGGCCACGGCGGAAGAACTGTCGGACCCGGCGGCCGACGGGCCGGCCTCCGAAGGCAGCAGCCTTCCGGTGGCTTTCGAGCTGGATCTGGATGCGGCGGCTCTGGTCGAGGTGCGGCTGTCGGGGGCCGATGCCCTGGCGGCCGACGACCGGGCGTTCGCGGTGGTGACCCCGCCGCAGGCCCTGTCGGTGCTGGTGGTCACCCCCGGCAACCGGTTTCTGCGGCAGCTGATGAACGCCCTGCCGCTGGCCGGCCATGCGTTCTGGACGCCGCAGGAGTACGAGCAGGCTCCGGAAGAGAAGCTGGCCGACAGCGGCCGGTGCCGGTTCGACGTGGTGGTGCTGGACGGGCACTCGACCGAGCGGCTCCCGGCCGGGAACTACATCTTTCTGGGGGGAATCCCGCTGATCGAGGGCGTGGAGCAGGCCGGCCGGGTGGAGGCCGAGCCGTTCCTGGACTGGGACGACACCCACCCGGTGCTGCAGCACGTCTCGGTTCCGGCGATTGCGGCGGTCTCCTGGCTGAGGCTGCGTCTGCCGGCGGAGGCCCGCAGCCTGATCGAATCCCCCTCCGGCCCGGTGCTTTCGCTGCTCCGCCGGGAGCGCAATCAGTACCTGATCTGCGCGCTGGGGCTGTTCGACGACACCCGCACGGTGCTGAACACCACCTGGGTCTTTCACGAGGGGTTCGTGGCCTTCATGTATGACGGCATCCGGCATCTGGCCGGAGCCACGAGCGCGGGGCGGCGGCCCGCGGCACGACCGGGCGAGGCCCTGGTCTTTCCGGCCCGGCCGGGAGCCTCGTCGGTGACCGTGCGGCGGCCGGACGGCACCTCCGAGACGGTGGAGGTGCGGGGCAGGGGCGAGGTGCTTTACGGCCGGACGGACCGGGCAGGCCTGTACACGGTTTCACCGGGCCCGGCCGGCGACGACACCCGGGCGGTAAACCTGCTGGACGAAGCCGAGAGCCTGATCGCCCCGGCGGCCGGCCTGCAGATCGCCAGCGGGGCCGTGGAGACCTCCGGAACGGATAAGGTCACGCGCCGGCCGCTGTGGCCGGCGGTGCTGCTGACGCTGTGTGCCCTGCTGGTGGTCGAATGGCTGGTCTACAGCCGCCGGGTGCTGGTGTAGGCGGCGGCAGCGCGGGCGGGCCCACGGAAAACCGTCGATCTGCCGCAAGCAGCCCCCCGGGCCGGCCGCAGGAGGCCGGCGATCTGCCTGGAGCGCTCCCCGCCCGGCCCCGGGGCATTCGACGAATCGACTGTTGCTTGACCGGGGCGGTGGCCGAAGTATAGTCTTGGGCGGTTTCCGGGCGAAGCGTTTTCAGACAACCCCGACAAGAGTGAGCATTTATGTCCACCACGATCATCAACGTCATCGGCAGGGAGATTCTGGATTCCCGCGGCAATCCGACGGTGGAAGCCACCGTGGTGCTGGAGAACGAGTGCGTCGGCCAGGCGGCGGTGCCCTCGGGAGCCTCGACGGGCGAGCACGAGGCGGTGGAGCTGCGCGACGGCGACAAGAGCCGCTACCTGGGCCGCGGGGTTCTCAAGGCGGTGGAGAACATCAACAACAAGATCGCCGAGGCGGTGATCGGGATGGACGCCGCCGACCAGGAGGCCCTGGACCGGGAGATGCTGAACCTGGACGGCACGCCGAACAAGGCGAATCTGGGGGCCAACGCCATCCTGGCGGTGTCGATGGCGGCGGCCCGGGCCGCGGCCTCGGCTTGCGGGCTGCCCCTGTTCCGCTACCTGGGCGGAGCCGGGGCTCACGTGCTGCCGGTGCCGATGCTGAACATTCTCAACGGCGGCAAGCACGCGGACAACACCGTGGACTTCCAGGAGTTCATGATCCAGCCCTGGGGGGCACCGAACTTCCGGGAGGCGCTGCGCTGGGGAGCGGAGATCTTCCACAGCCTCAAGAACGTGCTCAAGAGCAAGGGATACAGCACGTCGGTCGGCGACGAGGGAGGATTTGCCCCGAGCCTCAAGAGCAACGATGAGGCTTTCGAGGTCATCGCCACGGCGGTCGAGAAGGCCGGATACAAACTCGGCGAACAGGTCTTTTTCGCCCTGGATCCGGCGGCCAGCGAGCTGTACAACGAGGCCCGGGCCAAGGGCAGGGAGGGATACTGCTTCTTCAAGTCGGATCCCGGCCGGATCGCCAGTTCGGAGGAGATGATCGACTACTGGGCGAAGGTCTGCAGCCGGTGGCCCGTGCGGAGCCTGGAGGACGGGCTGGCCGAGGACGACTGGGCGGGCTGGGCGAAGCTGACGGCGCGGCTGGGCGGCACGATGCAGCTGGTGGGCGACGACATCTTCGTCACCAACGTCGAGCGGCTGACCCGCGGCCTGAAGGAGAAGGTGGCCAACAGCATCCTGGTCAAGGTCAACCAGATCGGCACGCTGACGGAGACGTTCAACGCGATCAATCTGGCGATGCGCACCGGCTACACCGCGGTGATCAGTCACCGCAGCGGCGAAACCGAGGACAACACCATCGCCGACATCGCGGTGGCGACCAACGCCGGGCAGATCAAGACCGGCAGCGCGAGCCGGTCGGACCGGATTTCCAAGTACAACCAGCTGCTCCGCATCGAGGAGCATCTTGGGGACGAGGCCGTGTACGGGGGCGTCTTCTGGAACAAATGACCGGACGTCCCCGGCGGCAGAGAGGTTGGACGGCATGGACGCCCGCCGGCCCGTGACGATCGAGACCAGCGATGCGGTTTCCGGCCCCGGGCCCGGGCCCGGCGAGGCGGGCGGGGCCTGCCCCGCCGGCTGGCTGACCCATCCGATCATGTTCTGGGCCCTGACCTTCCTGGCGGTCGCGATGTTCGCCCCCTGCGTGCTGATGCCGGCCTGGAGGCAGACCCGGGAGATCTGGGAATACGAGCGCGAACTGGAGGCGGTGGTGGCCGGTTTCGAGGCCCGGATCCGCCGCAACGACGCCCGGATTCAGGCGCTGCGCAGCGACCCGCTGGTCATGGAGCGCATCGTGCGGCGGGAGCTGAACCGCACCGTCCCCGGCGAAGAGCTCATCCGCTGGGACCCGGACACGCTGGATTCAGTCCGCGTGCACCTGGGGGCTGCCATCCTTCCACAGGCCAGTTCCCGGGCTGCGCCTCCGGACCCGGCATGGCTGCGCCAGGTCGGGCGCTGGCTGCCGGGCTGGATGTACGCCGACATCTTTGTGACTCCCCCCTACCGTCAGCTCATCCTGGGGATGTCCGGCGCCCTGCTGCTGGCGGCGTTCCTGCTGTACCCGCCGAACCGAGTGAGTCTTGCGCCGGACGCCTTTGCCGGCCCCGGGCGAGCGTGATCGGCGTTCCTGCCGGCCCCGGGCGATCTCGCGACCGGCGTTCCACCCATCACGCCCGACCGTGGCGATGCTTTGCCGGTCCGGTGACATCGCCCACCGCGGCGCTTCGTAGCCGGCCTGCAGCGCCGCCGGACAACTCACAGCCCTCCGCGCGACGCCGGCAGGGACAACTCACAACCCCTTGTTTTCCGGATGCGCGATTCCGATTGACGCGGCGTTGCCGACGTTTATAGTGAGCCCCGGGCTTAAGGCCGTTTCGCGCCGAATCGCGACGGTCCGGAAGCCGCCCTGCCGGGCTGCAGCGCGGAAAGGAGTCGGCGACAGATGGCTTTCGCAGGCGGTGCGATCACGTTGAAGCGTTTTTCGGTCACCGGGACTGCCCCGGCCCGCGCGGATGAGGCGATGATCCAGGCCCTGGCGGCGCACGCGATCGGAGCCGACAGCCTGCGGGCGGCCGACCACCTGGAAGTCGGCTGGATCACCGGCGAGCACATCCTGGACACCGACTTCAGCTTCGCCAGGAACGCGGTGGCCGACGGGCTGCACTGGGCGATGCGGATCGACTCTCACCGCCCCCCCGCCGACCTGGTGCGCAGCTACTGCAGGGAGAACGAGCGGGCGATGCTTCAGGCCACCGGCCGGGAGTTTCTCTCCCGGACCGAGAAGCGTGAGGCCCGCGAGCAGGCCCTGGCGCGGGCCGACCAGGAAGCCCGGGCGGGGGCCTTCCGGCGGATGAAGAGCATTCCGGTGTTCTGGGACTTCCGGCGCCGCGAGGTCTATCTGGGCACGACGGCGACAACGGCAATGGAGGCGTTCGCGACGCTGTTCCGTGATACGTTCGACCTGGAAGCCGTGCCGCTGTCGGCCGGCGAGCTGGCCGCGCGGTGGTCGGCGCGGACCGGGGAAAGCCGGTACTTCGAGGACTGCCGGCCGGCCTTCTTCGTGCCGCCGCCGGAGGGCGTCGAGCCGGCGGAGGACCTGCCCGGCGGCGACGAAGCCCGTTCCAGGGACTTTCTGGGATCCGAGTGGCTTACCTGGCTGTGGTACGCCGCGGAGGTCGAGTCCGCGGAGATCGCGGTGGCCCCGGGGCGTGCGGTGGCCGTGTTTTTCGAGAAGACCCTGGAGCTCAAGTGCGCGTTCAACCTGAGCGGGGCGATCAGCGTGCGGGCCGACGACCCGGCCGGCCTGCCGGAGTCGCACGTCGCCCTGGCCGGCGGCAAGCGCCCGGTCCGGGCCGGCCTTCAGATCGGCTGCGCCGGCGAGGCGTTCGGGCTGACCCTGCGGGGCGATGCGATGAGCTGCAGCGGCGTCCGATTGACGCCGCCGAACGAGGCCTCCACGCCCCGGGACGTGTTCGAGGACCGCATGCAGAAGCTCCGGGAGCTGATCGAGGCGCTGGACGGGCTCTACGGGGTGTTCCTGCGGCGGCGGCTGTCCGGCAAGTGGCCTGCGACGCTCAATGCGATCCGCAACTGGACGGCCGCCGGGGCCGCCGGGCCTCGGCGCAGCGCCGAACCGGCGGTGAGCTGACGCCGCGAGCCGCCGGAAAGCCCCGGCTCACCGGAAGGCGATGCCCACCGGCGGCAGGCCGTGCCGGCGGCACCATTCGGCCAGCAGGGCCACGTAGCTTTTCGGCTCCACCGGCATTCCCGCCAGGCCCAGCCGAGCTCGTGCCCGCAGCACGGCCTGCTCGTCGGGCCCTTCAATCTCGATAAAGTGGCCTAAGTAAGGCACTTCGTCCAGTTCGACGGAGCACTCCCCCAGGGACCAGCTCTCCCGGCGCTTCTCGAAGCTCACCGCCTCCAGAAAACCCAGGGCGGTCAGGATTTCGACGGCCGCGGCGGGGTCGTCCAGGCCGGTCTCGATCTCCTGGCGGGTCTTGAGCGGCCCGGCCTGCCGGGGGCCCTTGTAGGTCAGCGTCGGGCTCGGGGGCGGACCCTCGACCTGGCGGTACTCGCGGACGCGCAGGCCGCAGCCGCGGCTCAGAAGGTCGCGACCGGGGCTGTCGAAGATGTGGTTGACCTCCAGTACGCGGCGGACGAATCGCCCGCCGGCCTCGGCGAGCCGGCGCGGCATGTCCAGGCTCAGCGCCGGGTCGGACGGGAACTTGGCTTCGACCTCCAGGGCCATGATGCCTGCCCTATCCCGCGGCGGACGTCTCCGGCAACGGCGGTTTCGCCGGCTCAGTTCGCCACGATGTTGACCATTTTGCCGGGCACGCAGACGACCTTGCGGACCGTTTTGCCGGCGATCTCCTGGCGGACGCGCTCGTCGTTCCGGGCGGCCTGTTCCATGGCCGCGGCGTCGCCGGCGGTCTCGGCCGGCAGCGTGATCCGCGAGCGGAGCCTGCCGTTGACCTGCACGGGGATTTCGACCTGGGCCTCGACGCAGAGCTGATCGTCCCAGGCCGGCCAGGGCTCGTCGGCGATGGAGCCGCGCCAGGGGGGGCCCTGCATGCGCTGCCAGAGTTCTTCGGCCAGGTGCGGGGTGACCGGGGCGAGCATCTTGAGCAGCGGCTCGGCCGCCTCGCGGACGATCCCCTCCCCCTTGAGGGCGTTGTTCAGCTCGATCAGGGCGGCGATGGCGGTGTTGAACCGCAGGTTCTCCATGTCGCCGGTGACCTTGCGGACGGTGCGGTGCAGCCGGCGCCGCAGAGCGTCGTCGGCCGGCTCGTCGCGGACCTTGAGCATGCCGTCCTCGGCGACGAACCGCCTCCAGACCGCGTGGATAAAGCGGCTCAGGCCCACGATGTCGCGCGTGCTCCAGGGCTTGCTGGCCTCCAGCGGTCCCATGTACATCTCGTAGGCCCGCAGGGTATCGGCCCCGTACATGTGGCAGATGTCGTCCGGGGCTACGGCGTTCTTGAGGCTTTTGCCCATCTTGCCGAGGCTGCGGGTCAGCGGCTCGCCCGTGGACCTGCGGCGGCAGACGACCTTCTCGCCCTCGGCACGCTCTTCGACGTCGTCCACGGGCACGTACATGCCGCGGGCGTCCTGGTAGGCGTAGGCCTGGATGTAGCCCTGGTTGAACAGCCGGCCGAACGGCTCGGGCGTGCTGACGTGCCCGAGGTCATACAGCACCTTGTGCCAGAAGCGGGCATAGAGCAGATGCAGCACGGCGTGTTCCGCGCCGCCCACGTACAGATCCACGCCGCCGGGACCGTCGGGGCGCCCGGGAGCCATCCAGTAGCGTTCGATGTCCGGATCGACGAAGGCCCCGGCGTTGCGGTTGTCCAGGTAGCGAAGGTAATACCAACAGGAGCCGGCCCACTGCGGCATGGTGTTCAGCTCGCGCCGGAAACGGCGGACGGTGGCACCGGCAGGCGGCTCGTCGCCGGGACGCAGCAGCCGGACCGCGCCCTGCGGGGTCACCCAGCCGCGGACCTCGGCCCAGTCTTTGGCCCGGCCCAGCGGCGGGGCCGGCGGGGCCATGGGGTCCTCCGAGGCCTGCGGACGATAGTCGTCGATGTGCGGCAACTCCACGGGCAGTTCGCACTCGTCCAGCGGGAAGGTCTCGCCGGTGGCCGCGTCGTGGACCACCGGAAACGGCTCGCCCCAGTAACGCTGCCGGCTGAACAGCCAGTCCCGCAGCCGGTAGTTGACCGCCCGGCAGCCCAGGCGGCGCTCCTCCAGCCAGGCGGTGATGCGCTGCTTGAACTCCGCCGTCGGCAGGCCGTCAAACGGGCCGGAGTTCACCGCCCGACCCTCGCCGGTGAAGCCGCGCCAGTCGATCCCCGGCGGCGGTTCGACCACCTGCACGACCGGCAGGCCGAAGGCCCGGGCGAACTCGAAGTCGCGGGTGTCATGGGCCGGCACGGCCATGATCGCCCCGGTGCCGTAGCCCATGAGCACATAGTCGGCCACCCAGACCGGGATGCGCTCCTGGTTGACCGGGTTGATCGCGTACGCCCCGGTCCACACGCCGGTCTTCTCCCGGGTGTCGGCGGTGCGATCCAGGTCGCTGCGTGCGGCGGCGGCGACCACGTAGGCCCGCACCTCCGCGCGCCGGTCCGGGGTGGTGATCCGCTCGACCAGCTCGTGTTCGGGCGCCAGCACCATGTAGGTAGCGCCGAACAGCGTGTCCGGGCGGGTGGTGTAGACGCGGATGACCTCGTCGGAGTCGGCCACGGCGAAGTCAACCTCGGCGCCCTCGCTGCGGCCGATCCAGTTGCGCTGCATGAGCTTGATCGGCTCGGGCCAGT
>CAZSYS010000143.1:5258-10591 GCA_964611365.1 uncultured Planctomycetales bacterium | reverse complement strand
GTCCTGGCCGGGGCGGCCGCGGCCGGGGGATGGTGGCAGCGCGAACGCCTGGGTTCCCTGACCGGACGCCCCGCGGCTGCCGCCGAGGTCCGCGTCATCCGCGTCGCCGCCCGCGAGGAGCCGCCCCCGCCGCCGGTGCTGACCGCCACCGGCAAGATCGTCTCGGACCACCGCGTCCAGGTGAACACCAAGGTCTCCGGACAGATCACGGCCCTGTACTTCGAGCAGGGCGATACGGTGGCCCGCGGGCAGAAGCTCGCCGAGGTCGAGGACGTCGTCTACCGCGCGCGCCGCGACGAGGCCGCGGCCCTGGTCGAACAGGCCAGAGCCAACCTCGAGTTCCATCGCTTCAACCACGAACGCACCCGCGGCCTGGCCCAGGCCGACAACGCCGCCAGCATCGAGTACGCCGAAGCCCTTCGCGCCCTCCGCGAAGGCCAGGCCCGGCTGGCGGCCGCCGAGGCGGCCCTGGACTCTGCCCGCAAGGCCCTGGACGATTGCGTGGTGGTCGCCCCGATCGCCGGGGTCATTCTCGAGCGCAACGTCGAGGTCGGTGACTTCGTGGCCGCCGAGGGCGGGCGCGGGGCCAATGCCAACGCCCAGTTCGCCCTGATCGCCGACATGACCCGCCTGCGCGTCGAGGTCGATGTCAGCGAACTGGATATCGCCCGCATCCGCGCGGGCATGCCCTGCGTGGTCACCCCCGACGCCTACAAGGACCGCCGCTACCGGGGGCACGTGATGTGGATCGATCCCGGGGCCAACTACTCCAAGGCCACCGTCCAGGTCAAGGTCCGGATCGAGGAGCCCGACGCGTTCCTGCGGGTCGAGGGCTCCGCCCAGGTGGTCTTCCTCACCCAGCCGCCGGCCTCGGGGCCGTCCACCCGCCCGGCGGGCCTGTGGATTCCGGATTCGGCCTGCCGGATCGAGCCCGGGGCCTCCACCGGCAAGGTCTTCGTGGTCCGCGACGGGCGGCTGCGCGAGACCAGCGTCACCGTGGGTCGGCGGTCGGGCAACCAGCTGGAGATCCTCGAGGGCCTCAACGAAGGGCAGTCCATTGCCGCCGAGGGCCTGGACCGGCTGGCCGACGGACAGCGCGTGGCCTCGTGAACCGCCGCGGCGGCTCTTCGCCCCGGCCGACCGGCCGGAGCCATCCCTTCCGGCCCCACGCCCCGGAAGCGGCACGACAGGGCGGCGACGCCGCCCGGTCAGGCCTCGCGACGGGCCTGGCCATGCCGAGACAGTATGTACGGGGCCTGCGGCCCGGCGAACGGCGACCGGCATGTCAGGCTGGAGATCCAACCGCCCCGGGCAGGTTCGGCAGGGGTGGGACTACACCGCTCAGGATTCGAACCTGAAACCTTCGGTTCCGTAGACCGATGCTCTATCCAATTGAGCTAGCGGTGCAACAGGCCGTGACAGGGCGTATTGAACCACAAAGCCACGGCACGGTCAAGTCCATCCGTCTGCGGGACGCCACGTCACCGGCTGGAGCCCCGACGTTCTCCGGCACCCCGGCCGCACATGGCCGAGCGCCCGACAAGCGGACCACTGCCTGCCGGCCGCATCGAGTGGACCGGCCGGTCCGGCGCCGCGAGGCTGCCCCGGGTTGTCCCCGGCCGAAGGCATCCATATAATTCGTCGGCGTACGGTGTTGCGCCTGTCACGGGCCGGATTCCCCGTGGCTGCGCCGGAGTCTGACGCGTGCCCTCAGTCGCCGATCCGCCGCTGGATACCAGCCAGTTCTTCCTCCGCAGGCTGCACTCGCTGCTGGGCATCATTCCCCTGGGCGCGTTTCTCTTCCTGCACCTGGGCACCAACTCGCTGATCGCGGTCAGCACGCCGGAGTACGACCTGTTTCAGATCCAGGTGAACAACATCCACGCCCTGGGCCCGCTCCTGATCCCGGTGGAGATCCTGTTCATCCTGGCCCCGATGGCCTTTCACGCCGCGGTGGGGGTCAAGATCTGGCTGGAGAGCAAGCCCAACGTCGCGCACTATCCGTACGGCGGCAACATCCGCTATACGCTGCAGCGCATCAGCGGCGTGATCGCCCTGCTGTTCATCATCTTTCACCTCTGGCACATGCACTGGCTGGGCCGGCCGTTCGACGGCGGCTTTTTCGACCACCGCCATGCCGGAGCCAGCGCCGCCGGGGCCATCCAGCGTTACCCCTGGGCGCCCTGGGTCTACGCCGTCGGCGTGGTGGCCGCCTGCTACCATCTGGCCAACGGCATCTGGGCGGCGCTGGTGACCTGGGGCGTCACGATCGGTCCGCGCTCCCAGCGGGGTGCGGGCTGGATCTGCGCCGCCTTCGGCACGGCACTGGCCTTCACCGGGCTGGCGGCGGTGGTCGGCATGGCCCGTCATGAGGTCCGACCGCCGCAGGACACGGCGCAGGAGCCCCCTGCCGCCGGAGGCGGGATCGACCGGCCCGGTCCCGACGCCCGACGTCCGGGCTGGCAGGTGACGCATGGTTGAACAGCGGGTGATCGTCGTAGGCGGCGGCCTGGCGGGGCTGTCGGCGACCATGAAGCTGGCCGAGCTCGGCCGGCCGGTGGACCTGCTCAGCCTGGTGCCGGTCAAGCGGTCCCACAGCGTCTGCGCCCAGGGCGGGATCAACGCGGTCAACGCCATCACCCGCCAGGAAGGCGACAACGAGTACCGGCACTTCGACGACACCGTCTACGGCGGCGATTTCCTCCAGCACCAGCCGCCGGTGAAGGAGATGTGCGAGTGGGGCCCGCGGATCGTGGACCTGATGGACCGGCTGGGGGTGATGTTCAACCGCACGCCGGAGGGCTTTCGCGACCAGCGCCGTTTCGGCGGCACGCTGTTCCGCCGGACGGCCTTCGCCGGGGCGACCACCGGGCAGCAGCTGCTGTACACCCTGGACGAACAGGTCCGCCGCTGGGAGGTCATGGGCCGGGTCCGCAAGTTCGAGGGCTGGGAGTTTCTCGGGCCGGTGCTGGATGACGACGGCGTCTGCCGGGGGGCGGTCGCGCAGCATCTGACCTCGATGGAAGTGCGGGTCTTCCCGGCCGACGCGGTGATCCTGGCCACCGGCGGGTGCGGGCTGATCTTCGGCAAGTCGACCATGTCGATGATGTGCACCGGGTCAGCGGCGGCACGGGCCTTCCGGGCCGGCGCCCGCTACGCCAACGGCGAGTTCGTCCAGGTGCATCCGACGGCCATCCCCGGCGCCGACAAGCACCGGCTGATGAGCGAGTCGGCCCGCGGCGAGGGCGGCCGCGTGTGGGTGCCCGCCCGCCCGGGGGACACGCGCGACCCGCTGGCGATCCCGCCTTCCGAGCGGCGGTACTTCCTGGAGGAGAAGTATCCCAAGTACGGCAACCTCGTTCCGCGCGACATCGCCACCCGCGAGATCTTCAACATCTGCGTGAACGAGGGGCTTTCGGTGCAGCGCGGGGAGTACTGCGTCTACCTGGACCTGACCGAGCTGCCCCCGGAGCGCCACCGCAAGCTCGAGGGCATCCTGGAGATCTACCAGAAGTTCCGCGGCGTCGATCCGCGCACCGTGCCGATGAAGATCTTCCCGGCGGTGCACTACTCCATGGGCGGGCTGTGGGTGGACTACGAGCGCAGCCCCTCCGGCGGGCTGGCGGCCGGCTCCCCCCGGAACCAGATGACCGCCATCCCGGGGCTGTACGCGATCGGGGAGGCCGACTACCAGTACCACGGGGCCAACCGCCTGGGGGCCAACTCGCTGCTGAGCTGCATCTTCAGCGGGCTGTTCTGCGCCCCGGGCATCGACCGCTATCTGGCCGATGCCCTGAAACGCTCGGCCACCGACCTGTCGGCCCGGCTGTTTGAGTCGGCCGCCGCCGGACACCGCGAGCAGTTCCGCCTGATGGCCGGCCGGTTCGGCACCGAGAATCCCTACACGCTGCACCGCGAGCTGGGGCAGACGATGACCCGCAACGTGACCGTGGTGCGGACCAATGCCGGCATCCGCGAGACGCTCGCGCGGCTGGACGAGCTGGAAGACCGCTACCGCCGCGTGGGCTCGACGGACGGGGGCGGATGGGCCAACCAGAACGTCGTCTTTGCCCGGTCGCTGGGCGACATGCTCACGCTGGCCCGGGTGATCGCCGAGGGTGCCCTGCGGCGCGACGAGTGCCGGGGGGCGCACTACAAGCCGGAGTTCGCCGTGCCCCCGCCCAAAGGCGGCGATCCGGTGACCCTGCGGGCCGAGGCCCTGCGCTGGTGCCAGGCGGTCCGCCGCCAGAACGAGCGCTGGCTCAAGACCACCGTCGCGGAGTTCACCCCCGACGGACCGGCCTTCAGCTACGAGCCGGTGGACACCTCGCTGATCCCCCCGCGGCCGCGGACCTACGGCATGGTCGGCGCCGAGATCATCGAGGAGGTCTGGAACCAGATGCAGACGCAGGCCGGGACGGCGCCGCGGTGATCGAACCGGGGCCGGAACCGCCGCCCCGCCAGGCCGGAGGCGCAGAGAGCCATGGAACGCACCGTCACGCTGCAGATTCGAAGGCAGGACCGCCCGGACGGGCCTTCATACTGGAGCCGCTTCGAGATCCCCTACCAGCCGCAGCTCAACGTGATCTCCTGCCTCCAGGCGATCGCCGAGCTCGGGCTCACGGCCGACGGCGAGCGGGTCGCCCCGGTGGCCTGGGAGTGCGGCTGTCTGGAGGAAGTCTGCGGATCGTGCACCATGGTGATCAACGGGCGGGTCCGCCAGGCCTGCACCGCCCTGGTCGACGACCTCCTGGCCGCCGACGGCGAGGTCATCCGCCTGGAGCCCATGACCAAGTTCCCGGTGGTCCGGGACCTGGTGGTGGATCGCGGGCGGATGTTCGAGGCCCTCAAGCGCGTCCGGGCCTGGGTGCCGGTCGACGGCTACTACGACCTGCCCACGCCGCGCATCGAGCAGGCCGCCCAGCAGGAGTCGTACCCCCTGACCCGCTGCATGACCTGCGGGTGCTGCCTGGAGGCCTGCCCGCAGGTCAACGAGCACACCGGATTCATCGGCGCCGCGGCCATCAGCCAGGCCATGCTGTTCAACCAGCACCCCGTCGGCCGGACCGAGGCCGAGGCCCGCTACCGGGCGCTGATGGCCAAAGGCGGGATCGGGGAGTGCGGCAACGCCCAGAACTGCGTGAAGGTCTGCCCCAAGAACATCCCGCTGACCGACTCGATCGCCCGGGCCGGGCGGGCACTGACCTTCTACGCGATCAAGCATTACCTGGACAAGTAGCCGGCCGCGGGACGCGCCGGACCGCCGGAGACAGGCCGGCGCGCCGGACCGCCGGCCCGGGCAATGCCGAGCCCCAGAACGAAGAGCGGGAACA
>CAZSYS010000143.1:0-5248 GCA_964611365.1 uncultured Planctomycetales bacterium | reverse complement strand
GGGGCGCCGCCCCGCCGGCGGGGCCGCCCCTCAGGCGGCGGGAGCACAGATGCGGCGAGCAACCTTTGCGTTCGCGGCGGCCCTGGTGCTGGCCGTGATCCTGACCGCGCCGACCGCCTTCGGGCAGGTGGACATCGACAACCCGCCGGCCGGCGTGTTCGAGGACGAGTGGTATGCGATCATGCTCAACAACCGCAAGAGCGGCCACATGCACAGCACCATGGAACGGGTCCGCGGGCCCGACGGGCGGGACGTGATCCGCACGAAAACCATGATGATGATGGTCGCCGGGCGGGCCGACAGCACGCTCACCGTCACCAGCCAGCAGGAGACCGAGGAGACCCTCGACGGCCGGCCGCTGTCCTTCACCAACACCATGCGGCTGGGGGCCCTGCCCAGCGTCATGAAGGGCACGTTCCGCGACGGCAAGGTGCACATCAGCCACCAGCAGTTCGGCCAGCAGGCCGCCGAGCAGGTCTACGAGCTGCCGGCGGAGGCGGTCATGGCCTGGGGAGCCTACCGCGAACAGATCCGCCGCGGACTCAAGCCCGGCACGCGCTACGAACTGAAGCTCTACGACGCCGGCGTCTCGCCTTCCAGGGTCACCCCCGCGGTGATGGAGGTGCTGGACCGCGAAACCATCGACCTGTTCGGCCGGAAGGTCGAGGCCGTCCGGACGCGCCAGACGCTGCGGCTTCAGGGCCTGCTGGGCGCCGGCTCGAGCATCGAGAGCGACACCTGGATGACCGACGCCGGTACGGCCGTCAAGCTGCGCATGACCATGCTCAACATCCCGGTGGAACTGCTGGCCTGCACCAGGTCCGTCGCCCTCTCCAAAAACGACCCGGCCGAGCTGATGACCCAGACGCTGATCGAAGCCGGGCGGCAGATCGACCGCCACCGGGCCGCGCGCCTCACCTGCCGCCTGACCTGGTCCGGCGGGAAAGGCCGGGCGGCCGCCGCCGAGATTCCCGAGACCGACATGCAGCGGATCGTGCGCCGCGACGCGGAGGGCGTCGTACTGGAAATCAGCCGCCGGTCGGCCACGGCCAGGTCCCCCGCGACGCGGCCGGCCACGCTGCCCGCCGAGCAGCGGCAGCGCTACCTCGAGGCCAGCGTGACCCTGAACCACCGCGATCCGAAGATCCGGGCTCTGGCCGCCGAGGCGATCGGCGACGAGAAAGACCCGTGGCGGATCGCCGATCGTCTGCGCCGATTCGTCACCGATTACGTCCGCACCCGGGATCTGAGTGTCGGCTTTGCCACCGCCAGCGAAGTGGCCCGCAGCCGGGAGGGCGACTGCACCGAGCACGGCGTCCTGCTGGCCGCACTGGGACGGGCGGCGGGCATTCCCAGCCGCGTGGTCACCGGCGTGCTGTACGTCGAGGAGTTCGCCGGCCGCGAACACGTCTTCGGCGGGCACATGTGGACCCAGTTCTGGATCGACGACCGCTGGGTGGACCTCGACGCCGCCTTCCGGCAGACGGAGGTGGACCCCACGCACATCGCGCTGGGCGTCAGCCCGGCCGGGGACACCGGCGTGGCCGACATGGTCAACTCCATCTGGCTCAACATGGACGGCCTGGAGATCGAGATCCTCGACCTCCAGTAGCCGGAACACCGGCGACGGGCGATGCCGGGCCAGCAGGCGGGTGAAGGCCGATGGGCGGTGCGGTGGCATACGTCAGTCTGGATTCGATCCGGGCCAACCTGCGGGCCATCCGCCGCCGCGCCGGCCGGGGGGTGAGCCTGTGCCCGGCGGTCAAGGCCGACGCCTACGGTCATGGCCTGGCGCTGGTCCTGCCGGTGCTGGGCGCCGAGGGCGTCGAGCAGGTGGCGGTCGCGGGGCTGGCCGAGGCCCTGGAGGCCCGCAGGCTCGGGTGGACCGGCGGCATCCTGTGTTTCGGGGCCCCGCTGGCCGGGGATCCGGCCGCCGGGCAGCCCGAACACGTCGAAACCGCCGTCTGGGCGGGCATCGCCTGCACGGTTTCGCACCCCGGGGAACTGGCGGCCCTGGCCCGGGCCGCTCAGCGCCTCGGGCGTCCGGCCGAGGTCCACGTCAAGGTCGATACCGGCATGGGGCGGATGGGTCTGCTGCCGGAGGCGGCCGGAGAGTTCATCCTCCAGGCGGCCCGAACGCCCGGCGTCCGGCTGGCCGGCGTGTATACCCACTTTGCCACCGCCGACGAGCCCGACCCGGCCTTCGCCCGCCGGCAGCTCGCCTGCTTCCTGTCGCTGATCGGGAACCTGAGCACCGCCGGAGTCCCCGACGGCGTTCTCTTCCACTGTGCCAACAGCGCGGCTCTCTTCCGCATGCCCGAGGCCCGGCTGGACATGGTCCGCCCCGGGCTGGCACTCTACGGCTACTGGCTGGAAGGCGGCGGGCCCCGGCCGGCCGATCTCAAGCCGGCCATGCGGGTGGTCAGCCGCCTGGCCGCAGTGCGGGCCCTGCCGGCCGGCCACGGCGTCGGCTACGGTCGGAGCTTCGTGACCGCCCGGCCGAGCCTGATCGGCGTGGTTCCCATCGGTTACGGAGACGGCTACCGCCGGGGGCTGAGCGGCCGGGCGGTCATGAGCCTCGAAGCGGTCCGGGACCAGGCCCGGCGGATCGTGCCGGTCGTGGGACGCATCAGCATGGACCAGACCACCGTGGACCTCACCGATGCCGGCGACGCGCGGGTCGGCGACCCCGTAACTGTCGTTGACGATAATCCGGCCTCCCCGCACGGTGTTGAAGCGCTGGCCCGCCTGCTGGACACCATCCCCTACGAGGTCACCTGCCTGTTCACGTCCCGGGTTCCGCGGCGGGCGGTGGATGACACGCCCCATGGAGACGGACCGCGATAAAACCTCCCGCCGGAGGCGGCTGAAGGCGGGTTCCGGCGTGACAACCGTCTTGAGCGTGGCTATGCTGGCCCGCCCGGTGGCTGCTGCGGCCCCAGGCTGCGGCCACCATCCCGCCGTCGCAGAGAAGCCTGCCCGAGGCCGAGGGCCCGGCGGGCGGTTTGCATGGCACGGCGCCCGATCGAGGTGGATACCATGCACGCAATCGTGTTTCTGGCCGCCCGATGGCTGCTGCTCGGCCTGATTCCGGCCGCACCGGGCACCCAGCCGTCGCCCATCGCCGAGCGCGAGGGACTGCCGGTCATCGGCTGGCAGGAGGCCGATCGCTGGCTGGGTCGCCAGGTGATCGTACAGGGCACCATCGCCTCGGTACGCACCGTCGGGAGCGTCTGCTTCCTGAACTTCGACGACTCCCCCCGGCACCTTTTCGCGGCCGTGATCCGGCGGGACGACCTGCCACACTTCCCGACGCACCCGGAGAGGGCCTACGCCGGCCGGCACGTCCACATCCTCGGCCGGATCAGCGAATTCCGCGGCAAGCTGCAGATTCTGGTCTACCGCCCCGATCAGATCGAGGTCCTCGACGCCCTCCCGGACGTTCCGGCCGCGCCGGCCTCCGCGCCGGCCCGGCGCCCTGCGGACCGGCTCCTCGTGGCCACCTTCAACATCATGAACCTCTTCGACGGGCACGACGACCCCTACCGCGACGACGAGGGCACGCCTTCCAAGCCCCGCGACCAGCTCGAGCGCGTCGCCGCCGTGATCCGCGGGCTCGACGCCGACGTGCTGGCCCTGCAGGAAGTCGAAAACCGCGACTACCTCGAGCGCTTCGTCCGGGCGATGCTGCCGGAGATGGGCTACGAGCATGTGGTGCTGTTCGAGGGCAACGACACGCGGGGCATCGACGTCGCCCTGCTGTCGCGCGTGCCCGTCGGCCCGGTCACCAGCCACCGCCACCTGGCCCTGCGCGATGCGGACGGCCGCCCGGTGCGCTTCCAGCGCGACCTGCTCCAGGTCGTGCTCGCCCCGCCCGGCGGCCCGGAAGTCTCCGTCTTCGTCACTCATCTGAAATCCAAGGGCACCGGGCCGTCCTCGGACGCTATCCGGCTGGCCGAGGCCAGGGCGATCCGGCAGGTGCTCGACGGGCTGCTGGCTCGCGACCCGCAGGCCTGCTTCGTGCTCTGCGGCGACATGAACGACACCTGGGATTCCCCGACGCTCCAGGCCCTCCGGGGCGAGGGATCCGCGGCCCTGCGCTGCTTCTTCGAGGAGGTTCCCGGGGATCAGCGGATCACCTTCACCGAGGAGCCCTACCGCTCGATGATCGACTTCATCCTCTGCTCGCCGGCCATGGCCGCCCGGCACGTACCCGGCTCGTACCGCATCCCGAACCACGCACTGGCCACCGCGGGTTCGGACCATAACCCGGTCATCACCGAGTTCCGCCTGGACTGAACGCCCGGAGACGCCCGGTGCAGACGACCCGCAGCGACATGATCGGCACGCCGACCGGCCGCACGGCCTCGCGGCTGCTGTTCGCCGCGTGCTTGGCGGTGTTCGCGGTCTTTTTCGCCTGGCCGGTGCTGCTGACCGTGACCGAAGGCTTCAGCGAGCCCGTCTCCGGCGGGAAACGGTCCTGGACGCTCCGCTACGTGGCCGACGTCTTCGGCGATCCCGTGCTGCGCCGCTGCCTGATGCACAGCCTCGGCCTGGCCCTGACGGTGACCGGGCTGGCGGTGCTGGTAGCCGTGCCGCTGGCCATCCTGGCGACGCGCTATGCATTCCCGGGCCGTCGCCTGCTGGTGCCGTTGCTGCTGGTGCCGCTGGTGCTGCCGCCGTTCGTCGGGGCGATCGGCATGCGGCACCTGCTGGGGCGCTTCGGGGCCCTCAACAGCCTGCTGGGCGCCCTGGGAATCATCGACCCGGATCACCCGATCGACTTCCTGGGCGGGGCGCGGTTCTGGGGGGTGGTGCTCGTCCAGACCCTGTACCTCTATCCGATCGTGTACCTCAACGTCAGCGCCGCCCTGGCCAACCTCGATCCGACCATGGAGCAGGCCGCCGAGAACCTCGGGGCCGCGTTCGGCCTGCGGCTGCGGCGCATCGTCCTGCCGCTGGTCCTGCCGGGCATGTTCGCCGGCTGCACCATCGTGTTCATCTGGTCGTTCACCGAGCTGGGCACGCCGCTGATGTTCGACTACTACAGCGTGGCGCCGGTGCAGGTGTTCTGGGGGATCCAGGAGATGTCGACCAACCCCCGGCCCTACGCCCTGGTGGCGGTGATGCTGTCGGTGTCCGCCGGGCTGTACCTGGCGGCCACGCTGGCCTTCGGCGGGCGAAGCTACGCCATGACCACGCGGGCGATGACCGGATGGGTGTTCTCGGGGTATTTGAACACCCACTG
>CAZSYS010000142.1:0-10591 GCA_964611365.1 uncultured Planctomycetales bacterium | reverse complement strand
TGATGCGCCGCCGGCGGTTATCATGCCCGCCCGTATGTCGCAAGCAGAGCAAGCCCGCCAGGAGCGTCACCGGCGCTACATGTCATCCTCGTTCGGGCCGTTCAAGCGGCTGCTGAGCTTCGTCTGGCCGCACAAGCGCTACCTTTATCCTGCGATCGGCTGCATCATGCTGATGGCGGTGACCTATTCGCTGAGCCTGGGCTCGATCCCGTTCATCCTCACCGTGCTGATGCGGCCGCAGGGCCTGCACGGCTGGGTGGCCCAGACGATCGCCGAGAAGCGGCTGGGCTGCAGCTTCGGGGTTTACAACTCGCTGAAGGACTACGAGGTTCCGGGGCTGCCGCAGGGGACGGCCACGGTGACGGATCTGCGGGAGCGTTCGCCGCTGGCGGCGGCGGGTCTGCGGCGCGGGGCGTTCGTGCTGGAGGCCGGGGGGGTGCGGGGCCGGGCTCACGAGGTGTTTGCCGCCCTGACTTCCGACCGGACGCCGCTGCGGCTGGTCTGTCTGCCGCCCGGCGGAGGCGAGCCGGCGGAGGTGGAGGTCGAGGTCGAGCCGCTGGCCGGGCACTACCGGCTGGCGCTGCGGGCGGTGAATCTGATTCCCGGCGGGCTGCGGCCGGAGGAACGCTGGCGCACGCTGCTGGTGGTGCTGGGTTTGATGGCCTGCGTGATCCTGACGGGCAACGTGGCCCGCTTCCTGGCCGAGTACCTCACCGTGGTGGTCAACTGCCGGGCGATCATGGACATCCGCCGGCGGATGTACGGCCACATCCTCAAGCTTCCGCTGAGCCACTTCAGCCGGAACACGGCCGACACCATCAGCCGGCTCGCCCAGGACACCAACGACATCTTCCGCGGGCTGTCGAACTTCTTCGAGAAGGTGGTCACCGAGCCGTTCAAGGCGGTCGGCGTGGCGGCGGTGGCGCTGTACATGGACTGGCAGCTCACGGTGGTGGTCGTGCTGGTGACCCCGGTGGCGGCGCTGATCATCCGGCGGATCGGCAAGCAGATCCGCCGGGCCAACAAGCGAGTCCTGGCGGCCTACGCACTGATGCTCGGGGCACTGGAGAGCACGCTGACCGGCATGCGGGTGGTCAAGGGCTACGGGCGGGAGAACTACGAGCGCCGGCGGCTGTTCCGCATCGATCGGGGCGTGCTGAAGCACCAGCTGAAGATGGGCCGCACCGAGGCCCTGGCGTCGCCCTCGCTGGAGATGCTGGCCTTCGTCGGCGTGGCGGCGGCGATCATGTACTTCGCCCGGGTGGTGCTGGCGGAAGGGGCCGACGAGAAGATGCCGCACTTCCTGGGGATGATCGTGCTGCTGGTGGCCATCCTGGACCCGGTCCGCAAGCTGACCACGGTGTACCCCAAGATCCAGCGGGCCAACGCCGCCGCCGAGCGGGTCTTCGAGATAATCGACAGCCGCACCGAGTATGACAACGACGCGGGACGCCCGGATCTGGCCCCGCTGCGCGAGGAGATCCGCTTCGACAACGTGACCTATACCTATCCCGACTCGGTCCGGCCGGCGGTGGACGGGGTCACGCTGACCGTCCGGCGGGGCGAAACCGTGGCCCTGGTGGGCCCCAACGGCTCGGGCAAGACCACCCTGCTGAGCCTGTTGCCGCGGTTCTTCCCGCTGACCGCGGGCCGAATCCTGATCGACGGGCAGGACTGCGCCGGCGTCTCGCTGCGCTCCCTGCGCAGCCAGTTCAGCCTGATCACCCAGGAGACGGTCATCTTTCCGGACACCGTCCGGGCCAACATCGCCTACGGCCGGCTGGACGCGACCGACGCCCAGATCGAGGCCGCCGCCCGGCAGGCCTTCGCCGATGAGTTCATCCGCCGGATGCCCGGGGGCTACGACACCGTGGTCGGCGAGCACGGGGCGACGCTCTCCGGCGGACAGCGGCAGCGCATCGCCATCGCCCGGGCGATCCTGCGGCACGCGCCGATCCTGATCTTCGACGAGGCCACCAGCCAGGTGGACCCGGAGTCGGAAATGAAGATCCACGCGGCGCTGGAGGCCATTCTGAAGGACAGCACCGCGTTCATCATCGCCCACCGCTTCAGCACCACCGCCGCGGCGGACCGGATCGTGGTGATGGACGAGGGGCGGATCGCCGGGGTCGGCACGCACGAGGAGCTGCTGGACCGCTGCGGCCTGTACCGGCGGCTGTACGAGACGCAGATGCGCGATTCGGGGTGAGGAGGCCGGACATGGGTCGGCGCCTGGCGGTGGTGTTCATGCTGGCCTTGGCGTGGGCCGCATGCCCGGCGGCGGCCGAGGCGGTGCGGCTGACGGTCGATCCAGGCGCCGTCGAGGGCCGGATCGACGAGCGGATCTACAGCCATTTCCTGGAACACATCTATCACTCGGTCAACGGCGGGCTGTGGGGCGAGGTGGTCTGGAACCGCAGCTTCGAGCGATTCGGACCCGGAAGCGGCCGCTGGGAGATCCGGGACGGCGAACTGCGCCAGACCGCCCTGACCCCCGACGTCCGGCTGGTCTTCGGCGACCGCGCCTGGCGCGACTGCGAGTTCAGCCTCGAGGCCTGCCGCACCGGCGGATCCGAGGGCTTCCTGATCCTGTTCAGGTATTCCGGAGAGGCGGCCTTCTACTGGCTCAACCTCGGCGGATGGGGCAACCGGTTCCACGCCGTGGAGAAAGCGACCGCCGCCGGGCGGACGTGCGTGACGCCGCAGCGCCCCGGCGGGATCGAGACCGGGCGGTGGTATCGCATCAGGGTGCGTTGCGCTGGCTCGCGGTTCCAGGCCTGGCTGGACGACGAACCCGTGGCGGACTTCACCGACGATCAGGCCCACCCGGCCGGTGCGCTCGGCGTGGGCACCTGGGCGACGACGGCGCGCTTTCGCGGGCTGACGGTGCGGTCTGCGGCCGGCGAACCGCTGTTCGAGGGTTTTCCGCCCGATCTGCCGCGCCTCCAGACGGCCCGCGACTGGGAGCCGTGCGGCCGGCCGGCGGGACTGGAGCTGCAGGAAGGCGACGCGCTCAACGGCCGGATGTGTCAGCTCATCGAGGTGGATGGAGATGAGGGCGGCATCATCCAGCGGCCGCTGGCCGTGCGGGACGGCCAGACGCTCCACGGCTCGCTGTGGGCCCGCGCCGAACCGGCCGCGCGGCTGACGGTGCGTCTGACGGCCGGCGGGCAGGTGCTGGCCGAGGAGACTCTGGTGGTCGAGCCGGGGCCGTGGAAGGAACTGCGGTTTCTGCTGCGCCCGTCTGGGCCGGCCGCGGATGCCGGCCTGGCGATCGTGACCGGCGGGCGGGGGCGGGTGTGGATCGACCAGGTGAGCCTGACCTCCGAGGCGGCCCTGCGGGCGGGGGGCTGCCGCTCGGACCTGCTGGAGGCCCTGGCCGGGCTGCGCCCGCCGCTGATCCGCTGGCCGGGGGGGTGCTTCGCGGAGTGGTACCGATGGAAGGATGCCATCGGCCCCCAGCACCGCCGCGTCGGCTATCCGATCGAGATCTGGGACGACCGGGACGTCAACTCCTTCGGCATCGACGAGTTCGTGGCCCTGTGCCGGCGCCTGCGGTGCGAGCCGCTGGTGGTGATCAACATCGGGCGGCACGACGCGCCCGAGAAGCAGGCCGAATACATCCGGGAGGCCTGCGACTGGGTGGAGTACTGCAACGGGCCGGCGGATTCGACCTGGGGGGCGGTGCGGGCGTCGCACGGCCGGCAGGAGCCGTACGGCGTGCGTTACTGGGAGATCGACAACGAGACCTGGTCGATGGGTCCGGAAGCCTACGGCCGGGCCGTGCGGGCGTTCGTGCCGGCGATGAAGCGGGTGGACCCGTCGATCCGCATCGTGGCCTGCGGAAGCTCAGGACTGGATCTGGAGTGGAACCGGCGGTTGCTGGAGGCCTGCGCCGAGGACATCGACTGGCTGAGCCTGCATCACTACGAGCCGCCGGAGGCGTTCGCTTCACGGCCCGCGGAACACGAGGCGTTCTTCAGGCGCTGCGCGGAGCTGATCGCGGCCTCGCGCAAGCCGTCCATACGCCTTTTCGTGTCCGAGTGGAACGCCCAGAGCACCGACTGGCGCACCGGCCTGTACGCCGGGGGGCTGCTGAACGTCTTCGAGCGGTGCGGCGACGTGGTGGAGATTTCCAGCCCGGCGCTGCTGCTGCGGCACGTCTCGGCGGCCGACTGGGACAACGCCCTGATCAACTTCGACCACCGCGGGTGGTTTCCGGCGCCGAACTACGTGGTCATGAAGCTGTGGCGCGACCATTTCGGTCCGCGGCGGGTGGCGGTGGAGGGAGTGCGGCCGCCGCTGAGCGTCAGCGCGTCCGCGGACGAGGATGGCCGGCGGGTCTTCGTCAAGCTGGTGAACCCTTCGGAGGAACAGATCGAGGTGCAGCTGGCGGTGCGCGGTCCGTTCCAGCTGGGCACGGCGGCGATGTCGCTGGTCGCGCCGGATTCCCTGTCCGCCCGCAACAGCCTGGACCGCCCGGACGCAGTCAAGCCCGTCCGATTGGATCTGCGCCCGGCGGGCAACACCCTGCGGCTCATCCTGCCGCGCTGGTCGGCCGGCGTGGTGGAGATCAACGCCAGCGCCGCCGGGGCCGCGAGAACCATTCAGCCTCCATTCTGAATTCCCATGCAACCGGTTATCCGCGAGGCGGCCGATGCGCCCTTGAGGCCGCGCGAGGGAACACCTTGCCGCCGCCGTCCCGATACGGTCGGGACATTCAGCCGCATGCGCCGGCCGCTGCCCCGGTCTCCTGGCGGCGCAGGTTCGATCCGTCAGCCTCCGCGGCCACGGTACGCCGGCATCGGCGGCCGTGGGCTCACTTGTGCGCTCCGGTGGGCCCGGGACTGTCGGGGCGTTCGGCCGGTGGGCTGAAGGTGGGCTGGTCGCTGGTCTGAGCGGCGTCGACCACGCGGATCGCCGTTCCGGAGGCCAGCGAGCCGTTCTCGGCCAGCTGCCGCAGGGTCGGCGGACCGTCGTTCCGCGGGTCGTGCAGGATCTGCAGGGCCAGCACGTCGAAGTAGGTCAGCATCGGCGAGAAGTCGTTGAGGTAGGGCTTGGGCGGGGGAATCGAGCCCTGCATCCGCGACAGCAGACCCACACGGGCGTGGCACAGGCCCAGCACGTGCCCGACCTCGTGGGCCAGCACCCTCGGGCAGGTCTGGCGCGCTTCCTTTCCGTGAGCCAGCACGATCCGCATCGGCGGGAGGAAGTGCCCGTCGCCGTCCCATTTCATGAAGGCCACGCCTCCGCGACCCAGCAGCGGCGGCTGCTCGGCGGCGATGTAATGGATCGGGATGGTGACCCGGTCTGCAGGCGGACCGTCGGCCGGGCCCAGCAGCGCGGTGGCAGTCAGCGCGCCGCCGGTCCAGTCGGCCACGCGGTCGGCGATGAAGCGCAGGTACGTCTCCACCGCCGCACTGGGCGGTTCGGGCAGGTGGAAGGTCAGCGACGTGCCGTGCGGCCAGCGGCGCAGGCGGCGGCCGAGATCCGGCGCCCCGCCCTCGTCGGAAAGCGGGCCGGTCCGCCCCAGCAGGGCGTTGAGGATCGGCACGGACAGCCCGGCCCCGATGACGTTGAACTCGCTGGTGGCGCCGTTGACCGTCGCCGAGGCGGTCAGGACCGTGTCGGCGGGAAGATCGCCGCAGTCCACCTGGAATCGCCCGCGCTCGTCGGCCTGCAGGCTTCCGACGTACTTGCCGGCTTCGCCGCCGCGGTCGTGATAGAGTTCGATGACCGCCCCGGGACCGGCCATGCACTCCACGTACTGCCCCAGGATGCGCAGGGGCGTGGGCACGAGCGGGTCGATGTGCAGCGGCCCGCGGTAGATCGGCCGCATGCCGTTGGCCTTGAACAGGCAGCGCGTCGCCGAGACGGAGCCGCCCTCCAGGGCGTCGGGGCAGCCCAGCCCGCTGTAGCGGTTTCCGGTGAAGGAGCACTCGACGAAGCTTCCCCGGGAACGTCCGCGCAGGCTGGCTCCGTGGGCGTTGTTCTGCGAGATGCTCGAGTGGGCGGCCTGGACCGCCGCCTGGCCGAACAGGATCAGGCCGTAGTCGCGATTGCCCTCGATGGCGCAGTCCTGCAGGCTCAGGGCCGCCTGATCCTGCAGCTCGATGCCGCGCCCCTCGTGACGGCGGACCGAGCAGCGCTCAAGCCGCGCCGCGGCCCGGCCGGTGGCGAAGATGCCGAACCGCCGGCCCTGATCCAGGTGGGTGCCCGCCGCGTCCAGCGAGGCCGACTCGCTCAGGTCGATGCCGGCGAAGCCCCCCCGGCGCAACAGGCAGCTTTCCAGCCGGGCCCGGGCACTGTTGGTCAGAACCAGGTTCCATTCGCCGTTGTCGGCCAGCTGGCCGTGCTCGACTGAGATGCGGGATTCCCCGAACGCCGCCAGCCCCGCCTGGCCGTTGCCGGTGCTCTCGCAGCGGATCAGAGACGCCGCCGCCCGGTCGTGCACCTCGATGCCGTGGCTTTGATTGGCCGAGAAACGGCAGGACAAGGCCGTCACGTTGGCCTGCCCGAAGACCGCCACGCCCGGCCCGCCGCATCGCAGGATGGCCACGTGCTCCAGCCTCAGGCGGGCCGAGTCCTGCATCAGGATGCCCCGATCACGCCCTCCCTGGATGGTCAGCCCGACAAGGCCTAGGGCGGCGTTCCCGCCGAGAATCAACCCCGGATCCGGGCAGGCCGAGAGGTCCAGAACCACGCCGGCCGGCAGGGTGGACGCGTCGATCACGTCCTGACCGGCGCGGCGGTCGGCCACAAGGCTGCTGGTCAGCGGGATGACCACCTGGCGGCCGGTGAAAACCGCCGGATCTAGCTCGATGGTGTTGTCCGCCGGGTCCGCCAGGGCGGCGCGCAGGGCCTCGGCGAGGTTTAGAACCCCGGGCCGGGCCGACCGGGCCGCAGACGCGCTGTTGACCAGGATCCTTCCTGACGAGCGGGCGTCCGGGCCGTCCCGGCGCCCCTCGGCCAGGGCGGCCGACGATGGAGCCGCTGCGCCGGCCGCCAGAAGCAGCACAAGCAGGACGCCTCGCCTCGCGTCGCGTCTGATCGTGGTCAAGCAAGCCATCCGAAAAACGATCTCGTCGTGCTCCGCTGACGGCGACGCGCTTCGGCGAAGTCGGGCAGGTCAGCCCGCAGCCGGGGCATGGGCGGGCGCATGGGCCCGCGCCGCCCTCGAGGGCATGCCCAAAGACCTATCGGCTAGCCCGCCGGGGCGGCTTGAAACCGCCGTCGCCGTAAGGTCCGATTCAAGCGGAACATGCGGCGCGAGTCATCGAAGCGGGCCGCACAGGGCCCCGACGGCGGTCGTCCGATAACAGCGCCGCGGAAACCCTGCCCGTCGGCCGGCTGGCGGTGCGTGGGCAACCAACGTCCGCAGGAAGCGGGGGCGCGAGTCGGGGTTCCGGGCAAGCGGGCGATTGCCCTATCGCATTGGCGGGAACGAAAGCTATAGTGGTGTGGCCGGCCCGCAGACGACGCGGGAGCAGCGGCCGGCAGGGAGGCTCGGGACGTGGCCACGAAACGCGATGAACAGTCCAACAGCGGTGATCAGGGAACCGGCGTTCAGCCGGCCCGCCGAAAGGCTCCCAAGGCGGGCAAGCCCCGTCAGATGCCGCCCTGGAAGGTCATCCTGCACAACGACGACGTCCACACCATGGACGAGGTCGTCAAGCGCATCCGTCAGTTGACGCCCTTGACGGAGGAGCAGGCCATTCAGCGCATGCTCGAGGCTCACAAGACCGGCTGCGCCATGCTGCTGGTGACCCACCAGGAACGCGCGGAGCTGTACGTGGAGCAGTTCGCGACCTACAAGCTCACCGTGACGGCCGAGCCGGACGCCTGAGTGCCGGTGGGCGCATCTCGCGGAGCCGGGATGCCCCGCGTCCGGCCGGTTTCTGCGGCAAGGTCCGTGACCGCCGGTTTGCCCTCGCCCGGGCCTCAGGCCGGGGAGCCCTGTTCTCCGCCCGGCGGGGCGATCATCCGCAGCAGCGGGGAAGGGTCGGACAGATCCTCGACCACGGCCTCGGCGCCGGCCTGGCGGAGCTGGTCCACGCTGTATCGGCCGGTGGCGACGGCCAGCAGACCGCATCCGTTGGCCTGCGCGCAGCGGATGTCCGCGGGGGTGTCGCCGATCACGATCACATCGGCAGGGGTCAGGGAGCCGGAGGTTCTCCCGGCAGCGCGCTCGAGTGCCACACCCACCAGGGCCTCGCGCGTGGCCGCGTCATCCCCGAAGACGGCCACCGCAAACCGCTCCTGCTCCAGGCCCACCGCGGCGAGTTTCAGCGGCACCGCCTCGGCGTAGTTGCCCGTCAGCATGCCCACGATCACCCGCGGATCGTCGGCCAGAAGATTCAGCAGATCGACAATGCCCGGCATCACCCGGGCCCGGTGGCCGTTGGCCGCCAGCTCCGCCCGCAGCTCCTCCAGATAGCTGCGGCGGAAGACCTCGTGGTGGACATGGGCATCCGGCACGCCCGCCCTGGCGGCCGCCGCCGCGTAGATCAGCGGATCCATGCCGCCGGCGATCGTCAGGCCCTCGAGCGTGAACCGCTCGCCCAGGACCCGCCGGCCGGCGCGCTCCATGGCCCGCACGCCGGCCCCGTCGGTGAGCAGCAGCGTGCCGTCGAGATCAAACAGCAGCAGTTTCACGCCGCCTATTCTAGCGGCACGGGACCTTTCCGCCCACGCAGGCGGGCCCGTCCGGTGATTATCGGACCTCGGCGGGTCGTCCAGCCTCGTGTCGCCGACCGCGGAGTTTACGCGGATGGATGCCGATAACTCCTCGGTATGCAGGATGCGGTGATGGACCTGATCCAGGCCGTCCGGACGCACACTGAGCACCGACGTCGCCGGCCGGGCGGCGACTGCGGACCGGCTGCGGAAACGGACGTTCGGGAGAGCACGGCCGGCGGGCTTTCGGACATCGCCGGCGACACGGCGGCCCCTTTGTGGCCGGCCGACGTTCTGGCCTCCGCGCTGACCATCCGGCGTGTGGAACAGAAGCTGCTGGAGCTCTTCAGCCGGGGTCTCCTGCACGGGACCGTCCACACCTGCATCGGGCAGGAACTGGTCGGCGTGGCCGTGGCCCGCGCGCTGCGCCCGGGCGATTTCATCTTCAGCAACCATCGCGGGCACGGCCACTACCTGGCCTGGACCGACGACCTCCAGGGCCTGGTGGCCGAGGTCATGGGCCGGGCAAGCGGCGTCTGCGGCGGGCGGGGCGGCAGTCAGCACCTGTGCCGGGGCGGATTCTTCTCCAACGGAATCCAGGGGGGCATTGCGCCGGTGGCCGCAGGGCTGGCGATGGCCCAGAAGCTCCGCGGGCACGGGGGCATGGCCGTGGTGTTCCTCGGCGACGGCACCCTGGGCGAGGGAGTGGTCTACGAGACGCTGAACATCGCCTCCAGGTGGTCGCTGCCACTGCTGGTGGTGGTGGAGGACAACGGCATCGCCCAGTCCACGCCGCGACGGGATGCCATGGCCGGCACGGTGCGGGGGCGAGCCCGGGCCTTCGGAATCGGCTACCGGTCGGCGGCGACGTCAAGACCGGCCCAGCTGCTGGAAACAGTCCGCCAGGCGGCCAACTTCGTCCGCGCCGCGGTCAGGCCGGTGGTGCTGCACATCCGGACCAGCCGGCTGATGGCCCACTCCAAGAGCGATGACACGCGCGACCCGGCGGTTGTGGAAACCCTGGCGCGCCGGGATCCCCTAAACCGGCTGCTGGCCCGCCGTCCTGCCGGCCTGGAATCCCTGCTGGCACGCATCGATCGGCGGATCGAGGCGGCGGTGGCCGCGGCCCAGGCCGCCCCGCCGGCCGGGATCGACGCGGACGTCGAATCCTGCGGCGCCGCGTCCGGCCGGAGCTCCCCTGGCGTGGAGGACCACGCTCCGGGGCCCCGGTGCGTCGCGGCCGGGGCGGATACGGCCTGGAGGCCCTGGTCCTTTGAGCCGCTGCGCGTCGCCGACGGCATCCGCCAGGCCCTGGCCGAAGCCCTGGCCGCCGACGGGCGGGTCCTGCTGCTGGGCGAGGACATCCGCGACCCGTACGGTGGGGCGTTCAAGGTGACCGCGGGGCTGAGCACGCGGTTTCCGGACCGCGTGCGCAACACGCCGATCAGCGAGGCCGGCATCGTCGGGCTGGGGGCCGGGCTGGCGCTGGCGGGCCTGCGCCCGGTGGTGGAGATCATGTTCGGCGACTTCATTCTGCTGGCCGCGGACCAGTGGGTCAATCACGCCGCCAAGTTTGCGTGGATGTACAACGGTGCGGTTCGCGTGCCGCTGATCGTGCGGACGCCGATGGGAGGCTACCGCGGGTACGGCCCGACGCACAGCCAGTGCCTGGAGAAGCATCTGCTGGGCGTGCCGGGCACCAGGGTGCTGGCCCTGCACCGGCGGTGCTGTCCGAAGCGGCTGTATGCGGCCCTGCTGGCGGGGGCGGACCGGCCGACCCTGGTGCTGGAGAACAAACTGCTCTATGCCCAGCGGGCCGAGTCGGCCGCGCCGGCGGGTTTCGAGGTCTCGGCCGCCGGCGAGCCCTTCGCCACCGTGCGGCTGGCCGCTCCCGCTCCGGCGGTGACCGTGGTGG
>CAZSYS010000141.1:0-10609 GCA_964611365.1 uncultured Planctomycetales bacterium | reverse complement strand
CCCCCGCTGCGACCGATAAACTGCCGCCGTGCCGTCGATGCGCGTCATCCTGCTGGGCACCGGAACCTCCCACGGCGTGCCCATGATCGCCTGCGACTGCCCGGTCTGCACCTCCACGGACCCGTGCGACCGGCGGACCCGCACTTGCGCGCTGGTCGAGACGGCCGGACGATGCCTGCTCATCGACACCCCCCCCGAACTGCGCGTCCAGTGCCTGGCCTGCGGCGTGCGGCGGGTCGATGCGGTGCTGTACACCCATGCGCACACCGACCACGTCGCCGGGCTGGACGACCTGCGGCGGTTCAACGCCCTGCAGCGTTCGCACATCGACTGCCACGGGGATCGGGCCACGCTGGAAGTGCTGCGACAGATGTTTCCCTACGCGTTCGTGGATCTGCCGGACTACCCCAGCGCCAAGCCGGACCTGCGGGCGGTGGAGGTTCAGGGCCCCTTCCAGGCCTGCGGCGTACCGGTGGTGCCGATCCCGCTGATGCACGGGCCGATGCCGATCCTGGGTTACCGCATCGGCGACTTCGCCTACTGCACCGACTGCAGCGAGGTGCCCGAGGCGTCGTTCGATCTGCTGCGCGGTCTGGAACTGCTGGTCCTGGACGGCCTGCGGCATCGGCCCCATCCGACGCACTTCAACCTCGCCCAGGCCGTTCAGGTCGCCCGGCGCGTCGGCGCCCGGAGAACGCGCTTCACCCACATCGCTCACGAACTGCCCCACGGGGCCACCAACGCCACCCTGCCGGCCGGCATGGCCCTGGCCTTCGACGGCGAGACCCTGGAGCTCTGAGCCGCCGGGGAGGCGGGTGCACGGACGGGGCGACCCGGTGGTGCCGGACCGGCGATGGCCGCAGTTCAGCGGGCATCCGCCGCGCCGGCCATCTTCCGGCCCCGCAGACGCGAGGTCTCCGGCGCCTCGGCGATGCACGTGCCCAGGAGGCGGAAGGCCCGGGCGATCAGCTGCAGCGTGCCGCGGTCGAGCCTGGCCGGCGCGGTGCCGACCTCGGGCCAGCCGCGCCCGTCGGGCGTCAGCTGCTCCCAGTTGGCGAACAGCCGACCCCATGGACTGGCCAGGATCTCCTCCACCCGGCCCTTTCCGTGACGCGGGTACCAGTACAGGTCGTGGTAGAGCACGCTGGCGATGTAGGCCCAGGGGGCCAGCCAGGTCTTGAGCGACCATTCCAGCGCGTTCTTGAGCCGTCCCCAGTAGATGCGGTGCTGCATGGCGCTGGCGAAGGTCATTCGCCGGAACGGCCCGGCGAAGTGCCAGTTCTCCTGTGCGGCCGAAACGTCGCCGACGATCTCGATGGCCCGCGGATCGCCCACGCCCAGACCCAGATCGTGGGCGAGGCGGATGTAGCGGCAGTCGGCCAGCGGGTCGAAGCCCATGAGTCTGGCGGCCACGGCGTCGATCGCCACCTGGTCGGCCGAGGCCAGGATCACGTTCTTGACGTGCGGGATCATGCAGCGCGGGCCCGGACCGTCGCCGGCGAACGTGCCGTCCATCACCGCGAACACGCCCCGGTGGATCCGCTTCTGGATCATCAGCAGGTCCACCAGCGTCTCGTGGATCACCGGGTGCGTCCAGTGGCGGTGTTCGTTCAGCAGGCCGCCGAAGGCGTTCTTCATCGCCCCCGTGGTGGTGGTGAAGACGTGCGTCTTGACCGTCGGCAGGTGAATGATGTTCTCGCCGATGAACCGCCGCGGAATCGAGAAGCCCTTGGGGTAGACCTGGTTGAGGCAGAGGAAGCGATCCGCCAGGTCTCCGACGGCCTCGCGGATGCCGATCCACTCCTGTCCCTCATACAGATGCACGTTGCGCAGGCCGTGAGCCTGCACGACGTGAAGCTGCTTGTTCTCCCGCTCGCCGAACCGGGCGTCGATCACCACCGTGCGGTTGTGGCAGGCGTGGATCAGACCCGGGTCGTAGCCGTCGCGTTTCATCGCCCGGATCACGCCCTCCAGCTGCCAGGGCGTCGTGCTGCTGGCCGGGTAGAAGAAATGCCAGGAGATGTTGACCTTCAGCGCGGTGTCCGCGGCGCGGTCCACCACCTCCTGGTAGCCCGCCAGGTTCATCAGTTCGTGGTAATCGGCCAGGACAGTGGCCGGCTGCGTGCGAAGAACGGCGACCTTGGCCCGATTCATCCTTGCATTGTACGCCCGAAACCGACGCGCAACCAGGATCGACCGGCCGGTCGCCTCACCCCGGGGCCGTGGCGGCCCGGGCGATCTCGAATCGGCCGGCGGGTGCAGGCCTCCGGCCGCCGGTGTCCGCCGGGGCATCGCTGCCGCCGGACACCGTGCCGGAACCGTCGCTCCCCGACAACTGACCTGCCGGCGACTCAGCCGAAGCGCGGTCGCTTCGCGCTCCCGCCCGGCGGGGTGGCCGATGCCCGCGTGTCCTGCCGTGTCTGTCCTGCTGTGGTGCTGCTGTCGTGTGCCTTGTCAGCCGGCAAGACCCAGAAGAGTCGAGCAGCATGGTTGGTGCAACGGGAGGGGGCGCTGTTACAATAACGAAGCACGGCCCGCCGCGGTACCCGGGCGAGGCCCCGTGCGAAGCGTCGGCAGAATGAGACAACATGGCCGAACAGCCGACCATTCCGCCCGACTGGCTGGCCGAATTTGAGGCCGCCGCACGTCGCCCGCTCGCGACGCGGATGCGGTATGCCTTCATCAAGACGTACAGGCCCGTTCTGGACGATGCCCCGTACCGATCGTTCGAGACAATGGAAGAGTATCGTCGCTGGTGCGAAGAGAACCTGCCGGACTGGCTGGGTTATGGGCGCTTTTGAATACAGACAGGCCGAGGAGATTCGAGACGTGCTCGGTCGGCACGGGTGCCGGTATCTGTTCCTCGGGAAGTCCGGCGCGATCCTGCTCGGCTTTCCCGACACCACCCAGGACGCCGACCTGTTCGTCGAGCGGAGCGACGAGAACGGTCGGGCCCTCGTTGCAGCCCTGCGGGAGCTCGGCTTTGAATTGTCCGAGGAGGCCGCGTCCGAGATCGTTCGCGGAAAGGATTTCATCCAGCTGAAGAACGGGCCATTCGATCTGGATCTGGTTTTCGCGCCCGACGGGATCGAACGGTTTGAGGACGCCTGGCGGAGGAGGGTTGAGGTCGAGGGCTTCCCGGTCTGTCACATTGACGACATCATCGCCAGCAAGCGCGCAACGAATCGCCGCAAGGACCGGGAGTCGCTTCCGCGGCTGGAGTCCTTCCGCGAGTATTGGCTGCGGAAGGGCTGAACGCTCTATCGACGCCCCCGACCATGTTTCCCGTTCGAGAGGTTTCCCGTTCGAGAGACAAGGCCGGACGTGGCCGATCCTCCGATCGCCCCGCTGACGGCGCCGCCGCTGCTGTATGACCCCGGGCACTGCCGCCGGCCGTGCTTCTCCCGCCCTTGCGGGGCTTCTGGCCGCCGACGGCCAGGTCCTGGGGGAGCGTGCCGGCCACATCCTGTGTTCCTTGGGGGCAAGCAAGATCCGCCCGGGCCGGCGCGCGCCCCCCTCAACCCGCCGCGGCCTGGCCCGCCGGAACCAGGGCCCGGACTTCCCGGCACAGCTCCGCGACGCGCAGGGGCTTGATCAGCACCGGCCAGCGGCGCCGCTGGGCTTCCGGCAGCGCCTCGGCGGCTTCGGCGCAAGGAGCCATCAGCAGGCCCCGCACCGACGGCAGCACCGCCGCGATGCGGATCAGGCATTCCGGCCCGGTCATGTCCGGCAGGTCGGTCGCCGCGGCCACAACCTGCAGCCCCGACCCCTCGGCCTGTGCCAGATGCAAGGCTTCCTGGCCGCAGCGAGCCCAGCGCGCCGGCAGCATGCCGGCATGCAGCCCGGTCGCCAGCACCGAAGCGACCATCTCGTTGTCCTCCACCAGCAGCACCGTGAAACCCGCCGGGCCCTTTCCCTCGTCCGGCGCCGGCGATCCCAGGGCCGGCAGTTGCACCCGCACCCGCGTGCCCCGGCCCGGCTGCGATTCGACCTCGATCCGGCCGCCGTGGTCCGCGACGATTCCATGGGCGATCGACAATCCCAGACCGGTTCCCTGGCCGCGCGGCTTGGTGGTGAAGAAGGGCTCGAAGATCCTTTCCCGCACCTCCGGCGACATGCCTGTACCGGTGTCGGCGACGATCAGCCGCCACTCGGGCGGCGGGCCGCCGCCCATCGACCGGCCGCCTTCCTCCGGTTCGGCCGAGACGCGGAGCTCTCCGCCGCCGGGCATGGCGTCCCGGGCGTTGAGAATGAGGTTCACCAGCACCTGCCGGAGCTGGACCGCATCGCCCAGCAGCGGCATCGGCCCGGCGGGTACGCCCCAGACCGCGCGGATCGACGGTGGCAGCAACCCGCGGACCATGGCCTCGGTCTCGCGCAGGACGGCCGCAAGGTCCATGCGGCGCCGCTCAATGGCGCTCTTGCGGCTGAAGGTCAGCATCGAACGGATGATGCCCGCCGCCTGGCGAGCAGCCTGCTCGATGGCCGCCAGATGGTTCTCGGCCGCATGTTCCGGCCCGAGCGCGTCGCGCACCAGCTGGAGTCCTCCGAAGATGACCGCCAGCAGGTTGTTGAAGTCGTGGGCCAGGCCGCTGGCCAGCGTGACCACCGTATCCATCCGCTGAGCATGACGCAGCTGGTCCTCGAGGTGGGCGCGATCCTCCTCCGCCAGCTTGCGGGCGGTGATGTCCATGTGCGACACCACGGCGCCTCCTTCGTCGCCCCGCAGCGGAGACACCCGCATCAGGAACCAGCGGTGCTCGTCAGGGCTGTGGCAGGGGTACTCCATCTCGAACGGCGCGGACTGCGGGTCGGCCAGAATCCGCTCGATTCCGGCCAGGGCGGCTCGGGCCTCCTGCGCGTCCGGCTCGCAGGCCCGGCGGCACACCTCCAGGTAGTTGACGCCCACGCCCACGCGCAGGTCGCCGCACTCCCCGTGCTCGGCTGCGAAACGCTGCCAGGAGTCGTTGACCGCCAGGATCGTCCCGGAGCGGTCCAGCACCGCGATGTGCGCGGTCAGCGAGTTCAGGATCGCCTGGGCGAAGGCCTCGCGGCGCGCCAGGGCGGCGTGGGCCTCGCTCAGCTCGGCCAGCTTGTCCTCGAGCTTGCGGACCACCGCGGCCTCGTGGGCCGGCGAGAAGTCGCCGTCCCCGGCCGCCTGCACTGCCTCGGCCGGCAGACCGCCGGCCCGGTGCCGCTCAAGGATGTCCCCGATCATGGGCAGAAAGACGTCCGGGGCCACCGGTTTGACGATGAACGCGTCGGCGCCCAGCCCCATCGCGAAGGCCTGATCCCTGGGGTGCGTGTACGTGGCCGTGTAGAAGACGAACGGAATCCGGCACAGCAGCGGGTCGCGCTTCCACTGCCGGCAGAGCACGAACCCGTCCATCACCGGCATGAGGATATCCGTGATCAGCAGGTCGGGAGGACATCGACGGGCCAGTTCAAGGGCTTCCGCGCCGTGGGCGGCGCAGACGACGTCGTAACCGCGGGCACGCAGCATCGCCTCCAGCAGGAAGCGGTTCTCGGGCTGATCGTCGACCACCAGAACCCGCGTCATGGAGCAGGGCCCTTGAGTCCGCCCGCCGGCTCCCCCTCCAGCCCGCAGGCAGCGATAAGCCGATCCGCAAAAGCATGGATCCGCCCCTCTGGCTCACGGACGTGCGGGGCGGAAAACATCATTGTATCACCTTTTGGCGCCGCGTCGCCCCCCGCCGTGCCGGGGACGGTACCGTCTGCCTGCACTGCCGGCGGTCAGGACCCCCTGAAGGCCGGCAGGGCCCCGGCGCACCGATCCATCCGATGAAGTTCCTGTGGAATAAGTCGCTGGACACTGCCAATGGCAATGTCCGCCGCCTGGATGTGTCAACCGGGCCGGCGGGCCGCCTGCCGGGGCGGGGAATCCGAAGGGGGGTCCGCGCCGGTCCGGACGGCCCGGCGCGTCCGTTCGAACCGGTCCAACACCAGGCCGTCGAGCCCGACCTGGCGGAGGGCCAGGGCCTCGGGCGTCAGGTCGATGATCGTGAAACTGTGCTGCCGGTCGTTCCAGGCGGCCATGGTCGGGGGCATCGGCAGCCGGGCGGAGGCCAGATTCGCGCCCCCGGCGCCGGTGGTGACATGTGTGATGCCTTCCTCCGCGGAAACCCGGCGGCCGGCCAGCAGCGGATGGGACCGCTCGTACATGTGATTGTGTCCGCAGAGGATCATCGCCACGCCGTGCCGCTCCATCACCGGCAGGATCGACCACGCGAGCCTGGCCGCCGGAGGGTACTTGCCGTGGGTGTGGACCGGCTCGTGAAAGAAGACGATCTTCCAGCGTTCGCCGGCCCCGGCCAGGACCCCCTCCAGCCAGGGCGCGACCCGCTCGGCGAACAGCGGGCCGTCGTGATTGCTGTCGATGGCCACGAAGCGGGCCGGGCCGAAGTCGAACCAGTAGTGCCTTCCCGGCGGCTCATCCGGCGGACCGTTTCGCGGCAGCGCGAAGGTTCCCAGGGCAGCCTCGACCGGATCGAGCTTGTACTCGTGATTCCCCAGGCACGGGTAGAAGGGCACGCCGGCCAGCAGCCCGGCATATGGCAAGAACAGCTTGCCGGGATGATCCTCCGGGCGGCCCCGGGGGTAGATCAGATCGCCGGTGTGGACCACCGCATCCGGGTCGTACGTGCGCATCAGCCGCGCCAGCCGCCGCTGGCACCGGCCGCCGGTGCCGCTGTCGCCGAACGCCAGGATCCGAACAGCCTGCTCCGGCGGCGGGGCGGTCCGCGCTCGGCCGCCGTACAGCACCCGCCGGTCGCTGTCGTTGACGACCTCCAGGATCTCGTAGTCGTATCGCCGGCCGGGCTCCAGACCCCCGACCTCCGCCTGGCAGCGCTGCACGGTGATGCCCGCGGCGGCACGCGGGGCCGCCGAGGCCGGAAAATACCTGGCCTCCGTCGCTCCCTCGGCCTTCACCCGCAATTCCGCGCGAGCCGCCGGGTGCAGGTACCAGACGACGGTCAGACCGTCGGGCCGGACGCCCTGGACCATCGGCCCGAGCACCACGGTCGGCCGGCCGCGGAAGTGCAGGCCGAACCAGACGGCCGCCGCGGCCACGGTGCCGGCGCCCAGGCCCAGGGCGATCACTCGGTGACTGGAACGCATTGCCGCCATCATGGTCCGGCGCCGACCCGGGGTCAACCGGCCACGGCCGGCACGGCGGCGGTTGTTCGCTGCCGCGGATTCCTCTATCATCGCCGGTTCAGGGGCTGCGAGACCGTCAGGCGGGGTCCGGCGGTCTTCTCGCAGGCCGCCCCGTCGCACGGGCGGGCGCAGGGTCACTCGGGATTCGCAGAACGGCATGAGCCAGGGATTGCAGGGATTTGTGGGCCAGGGGGCCGGTCGGCGCGACGTCCGGCTGCTGTTCACCTGCGCCGGCCGGCGGATTGAACTGATCGAGGCCTTCACCCGCGCCGCCCGCCGGCTGGGCCTGCGGCCGGTGATCCACACTGCCGACATTCAGCGGCACTATGCCGCCGCCTGCGTCTCCGACGCGGTGCACCACACCCCCCCTGCCGGGGATCGCGGCTACGTCCCGGCCCTGGCGCGCATCGTCCGGCGACACCGTATTGACATGCTGATTCCGCTGGTGGACACCGAGTTGCCGGTCCTGAGCCGGGCGCGTGAAACCTTCGCCGGCCTGGGCTGCGCCGCCCTGATCAGTCCGCCGGCGGTGATCGGCGTCTGCCGCGACAAGCTGCAGACGTTCCGCTTTCTGCAGGCCCGTGCGATCGACACCCCGCCGACCTGGCCGATCGCCGAGGTGCTCCGCAGCCGCAGCCGGTGCTTTCCGTATTTCCTCAAGCCGCGCTGCGGCAGCGCCAGCCGGGGCAGCTTCATCATCCGCGGCGAGGCCGAACTGCGGGCCTTCGCGCGCATCGTGCCGGACGGCATTCTGCAGAGGTTCGTGGCCGGCACGGAACACACCCTGGACGTCTATACCGGCTTCGACGGCCGCTGCCGCTGCGTCGTCCCGCGCCGCCGCCTGGAAGTCAGGGGTGGCGAAGTGACCACCGGCCTGACCGTCCGGCACGCCGGCATCATCCGGACCGGCGTCCGCGTGGCCGAGGCCCTGGCCGACTGCGTCGGACTGATCACCATCCAGCTGTTCCTGACGCCCGAGGGGACCGTCGAGGTCATCGAGATCAACCCGCGCTTCGGAGGCGGTGCGCCGCTCTCGATCGCGGCCGGGGCCGACTTTCCCCGGTGGCTGCTGGGCGAATGGCAGGGCCGCAGGCCGCGGATCCGCCTCGATCACTTTCGCGAAGGCGTGATGATGCTCCGCTACCACCAGAGCTTCTTCCTGGAATCGGTCAGGCCGCCTGCGCCCAAACGGAGCGGCCCATGAACCTCTCCGCGGGCGACTGCGTATGACCACGGTGAGACTGACCGGCGTCCGGGCGGTGGTGTTCGACCTGGACGACACGCTCTATCTCGAGCGGACCTTCGCCCTCAGCGGGTTTGCGGCCGTAGGCCAATGGTTGCGGCAGCGCCTGGCCTGCCCCGGCGATCCGTACACCCGCATGGCGGCCCTGTTCGATTCCGAACACCGCTCCCGGGTGTTCGACCGGCTGCTGGAGGAGTGGGGCGTTCGGCCCGCCGGCCCCCTGGTCCGGGAGATGGTCGACCGGTTTCGGGCCCACCGGCCGCAGATCCGGCTGTGCCCGGACGCCGAGGGGGTCCTGACCCGCTGGACCGGCCGGTTCAGGCTGGGGCTGATCTCCGACGGGCCTCTGAGCGTGCAACAGAACAAGGTTGCGGCCCTGGGCTTGACCTCCAGGCTGGATGAGATCATCCTGACGGACCGCTGGGGAGAGGCCTTCTGGAAGCCCCACCCGAGAGCCTTCGAATGGCTCGAGCAGGCCTGGGGCGTTTGCGGGGGTCAACTGGTGTATCTGGCGGACAATCCCGCCAAGGACTTCCTCGCCCCACGGCAAAGGGGCTGGCAAACGGTCCGGGTGCGGCGGGATGAGGGAATTCACAGCCTTCGGGAGGCTGAACCCGGCACTGAAGCGGACCATGAAGTACGATCCCTTGAAGACGTAAATATCTTCTGAATATGTTCTTAATGCTGAAAGAGAATTCGTTGGCCCTGGCCTGGGCAGCGAACCAGACGTGGCTGGACGGAACGCCGTCAGAGCGATTATGCTGATCCGCGAGCTACTCGGTAACGTGGTGGCTGGCCGTGGGAATCATCGTGGCGATATCCTTGAGGTATCCTCGTGGGGGCGGTCGACCGGGGGGGTGGGGCGAAGGTGGCCAGCACACCTGCGGCTGAGCTGTGCGGAAGGACCGTCGGAGGCGGCGGGCATCGAGGCGGCCGCGTCCGTCGAGCCTCAACCACCGGGCGGGAGAATGCCGATAACTAACCGTCTGCCAGAGCTTACGTTAGAGTGCCTGCATTCGCCTGCCTGCCGGGGCGGGTGAAGCATGACAGCCATCGTGCCCGCCCCGTCAGGGCGGCTGGGGAGGTCGGAGCCCAGTTCAGATGAGACTTGACCGTTTCTCACCCATGCCGAACCGAGGACAGGCCGGCCCCATGGTCCGGCTTTCAGGGTGGGGTTGCCGGGGGATCGGGGTACTGGTCGCCGTACTTTTCCTGGCCGGCTGCGAGAGTTCCCCGATCTCCAATGCGTGGTGGAACTCGTTTCTGGATCCCACGGAAACGGGCAACTTCCGTGAGAACGTCGTGCACGACATCCAGCGGACGATCAGCTTCCGCGATACCCCGCCGGGTGTCGCCGGGGCGGTCGATCCCACGCCCGACGACCTGGTGGCCACGGTGGAGGAATATACCCTGGGTCCGGGGGACACGTTGCTGATCCGGATGCTCGACTTCCTCCAGATCGACGCGGAGACCGAGCTCCAGCAGACGGTGGATGACCTGGGTTACATCGACGTGCCGCAGCTGGGGTGGCTTCATGTCGAAGGCATGAGCGCCCGCGAGCTGCAGGCCGAGATCATCGCCCGGGCCAAGGAAGCGGGGATCTATCACGAGGACGAGTCGCCCACCGTGACGGTGCTGGTGGCCAACCAGCAGCAGCGGATGTACAACCTCGACGGGGCTGTCCGGGCCCCCGGGTCGTATCGCATCCTCCGTCCGGACTTCCGTTTGCGCGAGGCCATCGTCCTGGGCGGCGGTCTGGACGAGACCGCCAAGGTCATCTACGTCTCGCGCGGGGGTCCGCGGCTCAAGCAGGTGAAGGATCGGCCCGGGACTCCCGCCCGATCGAGCGCCGGCGGCACCGGGCAGGGCGAGGCTCCGCCGGTCAGTCCGACGCTGATGGCTGAGATGGCCGCCAGTCCGGCCGGCACGTCGGCTGAAGCCCCGGCGGCGTCCAGGACTTCGCGACCCTCCCCTTCCGGTGCGGTAGCCCTGCCCGAGGATGCCCAGCGGGAGCTCCAGGAAGCGCTTTCGCCGCCGGCTCCGGCTTCCCGGACGCCGGAAACCGCCCCGGCCCGGACGACCGAGGCGGATTCGGCGGTCGCGCCGCCCCCGGCTTCTTCTCCGAGGCTGCCGTCGTTCATCTTCGTCAACGACAGGTTCATCGAGGCTCCGGCCCCTTCCGAACCG
>CAZSYS010000140.1:0-10611 GCA_964611365.1 uncultured Planctomycetales bacterium | reverse complement strand
GACAGCGCGTTCGACACCGCCGCCTTCCCGGCCGCCGACGGCGGTCACGATTCGGGCGACGGCGGCGACAGCGCCTTCGACGCCCAGGCCTTCGCGGGCGAGGCCGACTGAAGCTTCCCGTCTCCCGGACCGCCGGCCGGCCGGCCCAGACCCGGTCAGTCCAGCGGACGCTCATAATCATGGAACTTCCTGCCCACCGCCAGGGCAAACGCCTCGTAGGTCATCTGCCGGACTTCGGTGGCCGACTTGTCGATGAAACCCGCCGGGCCGGACTCCGGCACCGCGACGTTGACGTCCGGGAGCGGGACCCGGTCCGCCGGACCGTCGGCCGTCAGATCGTAGACCACCACCGAGGCCCCGGCCCGACCGCGGAGAAAGTGGGCCATCCCCGGATCCCGCATCGAAAACCTGTACAACGCCAGGTGCACGACCATCTCGGCCTCGAAGTGCCGCCCGAGGTCCGTCGGTTCGTGTTCGCCGCCGCCCCGCTTCTCCAGATAGGCCTCGACGATCGCCGGATCGATCAGCGTGATGCCCTTGACGTTCTGGCGGAGATAGGCGGTCACATAGGCCGACAGGTCCAGCCGGATCTTGGGATAGTCCCACAGAATCTCCGGGGGCGCCCAGGTGTAGACCACCACCTTGCGGTTCTCCAGGCGACCGAACTCCGCCGGGATCTTCTCGGTCCGCGGAGCGGTGTAGTAAGCGATGCCCTTGGCCAGGTCGCAGCCCCAGGCCGACCCGATCAGCAGACAGACCGACAGCCCCGCGCCGCAACGGACGAGCCGAGCACGCTTGTCAACCATGGCCGCTTACTCCCGCGCCCGCCGGCGCGACCCCGCACGCCAGGCTGCCGACCAGCTTGATCGCCCAGGCGCCGACGAACAGCCCGGTGGCCGCCCACATCAGGCCGACCGGGTTCACGCGATACCAGTTGATCGCCGGACGACGACCGAACACCAGGGCCCCCAGCCCCGCCGCGCCGGCCGTCGCAGTCAGGACCGCCAGGACCGCGCCGGCCAGCTGGGTTCTGGCCGCGGCGATCAGCCGGCCCCGGGCCGCGTGGCTGAAGGCCGTGGTCATGCCGCAGGTCGGGCAGGGCAGGCCGGTCATCACCACGAAACCGCACGGCGGCAGGCCCAGCTGGCGGTGCGTGCCCAGGTGCGTGCCCGCCGGCGTCAGCCCGGCGGCGGTGACAAAGGCGGCCAGCGCCGCTGCCGCCACCCCGGCGCCGTAAAGCCTTCCGAAAAACCGCGACTCCAGCGGCACCATCCGCACCAGCGGGCCGAGGGGATGCCCGGTTCGAACCGGCCTGGCCTGAGGCGCGGCGCAGGATCGAGACCTCGGCGACTCCCCCCGTGCGTGCGCGGTGTCGTCCGTTTCGCAAGCCATCGCCGGGGGTCCCCTGCAGCCGGGATGCGGCTGGGGTCGGTTTGTCGGCCGGGCCGCCGGCCAACCGCGCCGGCCCGGGCTCCGGATCCGCGGCGGTCAGGTTCCTGCCGGGCAGCGTAGCATTCCGGCCGGTGAGGGTCAACGCGAGGAGTGACCTCTGCCGGGCATCCTGTCGGACCGGCGGCCTCTGCGGCACGGGTTTTGACCGCAGCCGTGCGGCCGGACCGGCCGGGGCTTGCATCGGCCACGAAGGCGCGCGAAGCTGCCGGCGGTTGCTGAGGGAGGCAACGCCATGCACACGTCGATACCGCGTCTTTTCCTGCTGTCGGTGTTCGCGTTCAGCGGGGCCGTCTTCGCCGCGGCCCCGGCCACAGGCGCGCCGGCCAGTCGCCCCGGCGACCCGTCCGCCGGCGGGCGGCGCGTCGGATTTGCCACCGAGGACAACATCGCCATCGTCGGGACGTACTATCCGCCGACGAAGCCGGCCGGGGGCCCGGCCCCGGCGGCCGTGCTCCTGCACATGTACCGCCACGATCGCCGGACGTTCGAGCCGCTGGTGCCCGCGCTGAGCAGGGCGGGATTCGCCGTGCTGGCGATCGATCTTCGCGGCCACGGCGAAAGCGCCGGTCCGGCCGAGCTGGGACTGGCCGAGCGGGTGGCGCGGCGCGATCCGCGGCTTTTCCAGATGATGTACCGCGACGTGGAGGCCGCGTACGCCTGGCTGGCCGAGCAGCCGGAGGTGGATCTGTCCCGATGGGTGCTGATCGGCGCGAGCGTGGGCTGCAGCGTGGCGCTGGACGCCGCCGCGCGGGACCGATCGGTCGACGGCGTGATCTGCCTCACGCCGGGGTTGAACTACCTGGGGATCGACTCCGACGCGCACGCCCGCAAGTACGGGCGGCGTCCGCTGCTGCTGATCGCCTCCGAAAGCGAGAAAGCCGACGCCCAGGCGCTCGGGCGACTGGTGGAGGGGGCCACGGTGAAGATCGTGCCGGACTCACCGGACGGCAAGGACGCGCTGCACGGCACCCGGATGTTCGGGAAGGTGGAGGACATCGAGACGCTCATCGCCGAGTTCGCCGCCCGGGCGGCCGGCTCGCCCTCGACGGAACAGGTCGTGGCCAGTCGGATCGGACAGGTCTATTACGAACCGGACTCCAGTCAGGCCCGAAACCTCAGCACCCGGAACCTCAGACGTTTCAGTTCCGCCCAGGAGGCTCAGGACCGGGGGTATCGCACGGCCAGGAAGAAGGCCGTGAAGGAGGATTGACCTTGCCGCCTGAGGGCACGGCGGCCTGGGGCTTGCCTGAGGAGGCCGGCGGTTGTGGGGGCACCCGCGGGGGGCCATCGATCGCCACGCTGCGGCGACCGGCCCGCCAAAGGCTTCCGGCAACCGTCCCGGCCGATGCCCGCCGGCCGGCAGGCCGTCTGAAGCCGCACGGGGGAAGCCGTCTGCTCGGGGGGCTGCCGAGAGAGTAGAGAGGGGGTCCGGGCCCAGGGTCAGTCCATGACCGAAAGGCTGTGTCGCCCGCGTCGGCGCTGGCGGCTGAGGACCTTGCGTCCTCCGGCGGTGCGCATCCGGGCGCGGAACCCCTGCTTTCGTATCTTCTTTCTGAGGCTCAGTTTACGCGGATAATGCATCGCATTCGGCCCCCGGTTGCCCGTGCCTGTTTCCTTGCCCGAGCCCAGCAGGATACCCGCCCGACCCCCTGGGCGTCAACCCCGGTTCGACCGGCTGGGATCATTGGGCAGCTCCGCGTTCAACACCGGGCGGAACCAGTACATACGGCCTCATGCACGCGGCACGGCCTCGTGGGCATGCGGCACGCCCCCTGGGCGGGCGGCACGGCTTTGTACGCCGGGCGGCAGGACTGCCTTGTGGTTGTTGGGCAGGGGGGACGACGGAAGATCGGACGCAGGCTTGCCGAGGCTTGCCCGAGGGGGCGGGGGCGAGGCATCGGACGGGATTGCGGAGGGGCACCGGGCGTCGGGGCGGATGCCCGGCGTCGCCGGATGCCTCGTTGGAGATCGCGGCACCCTGGCGGTGAATGCCCGGGATCCGCTGATGCGCACCGCCCCCGCTGACAGGCACTGCCTTCAAGCCGGGATGCGTCCGCCTTCGCCGGCCCGCCGCGGCCCCGGGGCCCCGTAAGCCGGCGGCGGCAATAAACCCCCACCCCGGGCGTTTGGTCCTCCGTGGACAGCAGCAACATGACCCTCCACGGGCACACGAGGTGCGGCCGCGCCGGTGTCGGGCCCGGGGGTTCATAAAGGAGCAGACACATGAACGCGCCAAAGATCATCACCGGGGTTCTGACCGTCATCCTGGCCTGGAGCATGTCGGGGAGCGTGCAGGCCGGGCAGGCAGCCGATGAGGCCGGGGGCAAGAAGTCCTTCGAGGAGCGCAAGGCCAGATTCCTTCAGCGGAATCCGGAGGCCGACGCGGATGGCGACGGCAACCTCACCCGCGAGGAGATCGCGGCCCATATGAAGAAGAAGGGTCGGGGCGCCGGACAAGGGCCGGGTGCCGGGCCGGGTCCGGGTGCGGGTCCGGGGCCGGGTGCCGGGCCGGGGCCCATGGGCTGGGGTTTTGACCGGCCCGATCCGGACCGGATTCTGCGCGACCACCCGGAGGCCGACACGAACAAGGACGGCAAGCTCGACCCTGAGGAGATGAAGGCCTTTCGCGAGGCCCGCATGGCCGAGATGAAGGCCGAACTGCTCAAGGAGCACCCGGAGCTGGACACCGACGGCGACGGGTCGCTGAGCCCCGAGGAGATGCGCGCCGGGCGTGAGACCATCCGCGAGTTCATGCAGGGTCGCGGTGGTCCCTGGGGCATGGGTCCCGGACCGGTCGGGGCGATCGATCTGATCGTCCGCCACTTCGACCGCATCGACGCCGACGGCAACGGCCAGTTGAGCCGGGAGGAACTCGAGAAAGCCCGGGAGACGCTGTCTGAGGAATGGGGTGCCCGGCGCGGCCTGGGGCCTGAGGCCGGCGGTCCCGGGAACTCCGACCATCCGGGCAAGTCCGGCAAGCGGGAGCGGGCCGGAAAGCGTGGCCAGGCCGACTCCTGACCGGCCCGGTCCTTACGGCGCTGCCGGGCGTCACGGGATCTGCGGTGACGAGCGAAACGGGGGGCATAACTCGTCGGCCTGGGAGAGGGCCAGATTCAAGATCGTTCTCCTGTTACGCCCCCGGGCGGCGGTCCGCACGATCGCCGGCCGGGGGCCCTCCGCATATGCGGCATCCGCGCACGCTGAAGGATCCGGCGTCCGGCGGGTCCGGTGGTTCGCGGGCGGCTGCGGTGCGTCGCGGGCGGCTCCGGCCGGTGGCTCGCGCGCAGCGTTGGTGCTCCCGGGGGCAGCCCCGGTACTCGGCAATCCAGGGGGGCCGGCCGCTCGTCGGCCGGTGTGGGGTCACCAGGCGCTGCCGTCGGCCTTTGTGCCGCAGAGGTTGACTTCCATGCCCATGGCCGCGGCCATGGAGGCCTTGGCCAGCAGGGCCTTGTCGGCGTCGGCGGCCGATCTGGCATAGACCACCTGGATGTGGTTGGCCTTGTGCTTGGCCATGAACTGGTCGCGATCCACGCCGTAGGTTACCGCGTGCATGATCGGCCACTGGGGCGTGGTGGCCTCCCAGCGGCGGCGGGTCTCGGCCTCCGGCAGCTGGATGACGCCCGCCCGGCCGAGGTCCATCTTGAGCCGCTGGTCCTCCACGTAGATCCGCGACCAGACGATCTCGCCGGGCCTGGAGATGCCCTTGAGCGTGCCTCCGCCCAGGCGGAAGTACATGGCCGGCTGGCGCTCGCTGCTGGCCCCTTTCCAGCCGCCGATGAAGTGCGCCGGCGGGGCCGATCCGCTGATCAGGAACACCCAGACGTAGTCCTTGACCGTGCCGGAGCGGTCCCAGTCGCCCCAGCGCACGTCGTGGAGGGTGTTCTCGACCGGCTGGCCCATGGCCTTGTGCACGCGGTAGGTCATCAGCCCGTCCAGGCCGGCGCACTCGTCGACCTCGTTGAAGTGCACCAGGGGCCGTCCCGGGTACAGCACCCGGCGGCCGTCGCGGCTGCGGACCGGCGGCCGGTCGGTGTTGTTCAGCATGCCCTCGACCAGATCGCTGGCCGGCAGCATGTCCTTGAGCCCCTGCTGATACTGGATGCCGATCAGGTCGCAGCCGAAGTCGTCGGCGATCCGCAGGGCGGCGATGTACATCTTGCACTGGGTGTGGATCTGGTCATCGGTCAGGTGCCGCATGGGGTCGCGGCCGGTGACGAACTTCATCCCCCGGGCATCCAGCCACTTGCGCACCGCCCTGGCCTGGGCATCCGGCACCTGCAGCGTCTCGTAGCACAGGGCCGACTGGCTGAGCCGCTCCTTATAGACGCCGGCGGCCTGCAGGAGTTCATCGGGGATGATCGCATTGTACATCCCCATGCAGCCTTCGTCGAAGACGCCCATGATCGCCTTTTCCCGCTGCAGCTGGGCGGCCAGGACCTCTCCCAGCCGGCGTTCGGCGGCCGGCACCCGGACCTTCGAGAAGGGTGTGACGTGCGGCGTGGGATGCACCACCCGCCCGGTCTTGAGCCAGCGTGCCAGACCCTTGCGGAAGAAGGCGTCGGTGAAGTCCTCGCTCCACAGCGTCGAATATTTGACTCCCGCACGGGTCAGCGAGCCGTTGAGGTTGAGCATGCCCACCAGCCCGGGCCACTGGCCGGACCAGTTGGCGACGGTGCAGATCGGGCCGCGGTGCGAGATCAGCCCCGACAGCACGTGATGCGAGTACTGCCAGACCGCCTCGGCCACGATGAGCCGGGCCGTCGGATCGACCTTCGCGAATACCTCCATTCCCTCCTTCTGCGAGGCGACGAAGCCGTGCTTCTCGGACGGCTTGTACGGATGGGCCCGCACCAGCCGGTACCCCTCGGCGGCCACCGCCCTGCCCAGGGCCTCCTCCATGGCCTTCTGCGCCGGCCAGCAGACCTGGTTGGCCGAAAGCCTCAGATCGCCGCTGGCCACCAGCAGCACGTCCTTCTTGCCGGCCTTGCGCGGCTCCACGAGCTTGGGAATGCGATAGGTGCTCATCGTCGTGCCCGTCCGAAAGAAAGGGTTCCTGGCTCCGGCACCGCGCCGGGCTTCTCCGCCGACCTATGTAACTGCGCCGCTACGGCTTGGCAAGGCAGGCTGGAAACGCCGGCAGCCGGACGGACCCCCTCGGCGCCGGATCTGCCGTCGGGTCACCCGTGCAGCCGCGCCGGGTCGGTCAGGCCCAGCCGGTAGAGGTCGTCGGTCCCGCAGCGTCGGCACTGCGTCCATGCCGGCGTCGGCACGTCCCGCATCCGGGCCGGGCCGGTTCCGGCCAGAGCCGCCGGCGCCTCCTGCCCGCCGATCAGCCGCCGCGAGACGAAGATCACGGCCTCATCGGCCAGGCCGGCATCCATGAAGGCGCCCAGCGTGTGTCCGCCGCCCTCGACGAGGATGTTGCTCATCCGCCGCCGGCCCAGCTCGGCCAGCAGGGCGGTCAGGTCCAGCCCGTCCGGGCCACAAGGCACCTCCAGAAGCTCGGCCCCGGTCCCGGCCAGCATCCGGGCCTTCCGCCCGCGTGCCCGCCCCTTGGCCGTCACGATCATCAGCGGTACCGATCGGGCGGTGGCCGCCAGCCGGCATTCAGGCGGCGTCCGCAGCCGGGGGTCCAGCACGATCCGCGCGGCGATCCGCCGCGGTCGGCCGTGACGGCAGGTCAACAGCGGATCGTCGGCCAGCACGGTCCGCACGCCGACGACCACGGCGTCTACGCGGCCCCGCAGACGATGGGCCGCCGCCCGCGAGGGCTCACTGCTGATCCATCGCGAGTCGCCGGTCCGGGTGGCGATCCGCCCGTCAAGGCTCTGGGCCCACTTCAGGATGACCCACGGCCGGCCACGCAGCTGCAGCGTCAGGTAGGGGGCCGCCAGCCGCCGGGCCTCGTCCTGGCAGACGCCCAGGCGGACCTCGATCCCCGCCCGGCGCAGGCGGGTCAGCCCCTTGCCGGCCACCGGGGCGAACGGATCGCGGATCGCGGCCACCACCCGGCCAACGCCGGCGGCGATCAGGGCCTCGGTGCACGGTGGCGTCTTGCCGTGGTGGCAGCAGGGCTCCAGCGTCACATAGGCCGTGGCTCCGCGGGCCCGGTCGCCGGCCTGCCGCAGGGCATGCACCTCGGCGTGAGGCCCGCCGAAGCGCCGATGGTACCCCTCCCCCACGATCCGGCCGCCGCGGACCAGCACACAGCCGACCATCGGGTTGGGTTCCACCGAACCCTGTCCGCGACGGGCCAGGGCGATGGCGCGCTGCATCATGTCCCGGTCGGCGGGGGGGGTGGGAAGAGTCATGCTCGAGAGTATGTCCCCGCCGCTGAAAAAAAAGAAGCCGGCGGGCTCGCGCTTCCCGCCGGCGATTCAGTCGGTTCTTCTGCTCACCCGGCCGGGGCCGGGGGAACGGCCTGACGGCTCAGCGCCGTCGGAGGACCAGAGCACCCAGGCCCAGCAGCACGAGGCCGGCAGGCTCGGGAACCGGCGTCGGCCACATGCAGACGCCGAAGAACGGGAGTTGCCCAGGGTTGTCCGTGTAAACGTTGAAGCTGGCCGACTGCCCCGGAGCCACCGGATCGCCGTAGAAGTACAGGTCGATCGTCGCCGGCACAGCGTTGTTGTCGATCACCCAGGTCAGGCCGCTCTGGCTGCTGGTGGGATCGAAGCCCTCGCCCTGGAGGAACCCAAGGCTGGACAGGTCGCCCATACCGGTGAACTGGATGTGGAAATCGCCCCACGCCTCGGTGCCGATATTGGTCACCGAGAAGCTCAGCCAGCCCTTCCAGGGGAACGCATCCACGTGGGCCTGCTCATTCACGTACTGCTGCCCGATGGCAAGCTCAATCTCTCCGAGACTGCCATCGTGGGCCACCGCGACCGACCCCAGCGCGAACAGGGCCAGCCCGGCGACCACAACTCCTACCGGTAGCTTCATGATCTGCTCCTCCTGAAAACCTGAAATGACGACCCCGCGGGCGCTTCCTTCACCGCCCGCAAGATGCGCCGAGACCGCGTTTACAGTAACCGGTTGGGCGACGCACTTCAAGAAAAAAAAGGCATCTCGGTCGAGAAGTATTGATAAAGACCCCGCAAAGCAGTGGCAAAGCCAGCAACGGGAATGCAGCTGTGAAACCGTCATTTCAACCGCCGGCAGGGCGCTCAGGGAGCCGGGTCGGCGGCGACCGGGGCCGGATGTTCTGAGGCTTATGAAACTGGAGTATTGCTTAACCAGCCTCCGGCACCGGCCTGCGGCCGAGACTCGGGTCCGCGGTCGCGGGCGGGTCGGCTGAGCTTCCCAAAGGAGTCTGATGACTTGGGCATCGGCGTCTGACGGAGGCTCGCCAACCGCGGCAGGCTCAACAGCTGCGGCAGGCTCCATGGCGGGCTCGGCGGCTGCAGATTTGGACGCCGGCGTACTCGGCGGTAGCCTGAAAGCCGCTGGATGCCCGCCGGAGAGAACCAGGCCGACCCGCCCCGGCATCCGGCCGGTATCGGTGCCCGACAGCGGTCCCGAAGGCCGGTTTCAGTTTTGGCTGGAATAATAGCTATGGGACTGATCGAGGAATTGTTCGCCGTCCCCAAGGCTCTGGTGGGCATGGTCCATGTGGCTGCTCTGCCGGGTACGCCCCTGGGCGGCTTGCCGATCAGTCGGATCTTGGATCAGGCGGTCCGTGAGGCCGTAACCCTGACGCAAGCCGGGTTTCACGGGCTGATTCTGGAGAACATGCACGACCGCCCCTATCTTTGCCGCCAAGTCGGCCCCGAGATCGTGGCCGCGATGACCCGCATAGCCCTGGCGGTTCGGCGGGAGGTTTCGGTGCCCCTGGGCGTGCAGGTGCTGGCCGGGGCCAACCGGGAGGCGCTGGCCGTGGCGTTGGCCGCCGGTGCAATGTTCATCCGGGCGGAGAACTTTGTGTTCGCTCACGTGGCCGACGAGGGGCTCATGGGCGAGGCCGACGCCGGTCCGCTGCTGCGTTACCGTCGCGAGCTGGAGGCCGAGCACATCCGTGTATTCGCGGATATCAAGAAGAAGCACGCGGCTCACGCCCTGACTGCCGACGTGGGTCTGGCCGAGACGGCGCGGGCGGCGGCCTTCTGCGGCGCGGATGCCGTGGTGGTCAGCGGTGCGGCCACCGGTGAACCGACATCGGCGGCCGAGGTGCGTGAGGTTCGTGCGGCCGTCGAGTTGCCGGTGGCGGTGGGCTCGGGGATCAACCCGGAGAATCTGCCGGCGCTGTGGGAACCGGCGGACGTGTTCATCGTCGGATCGTTCCTGAAACGCGACGGGCTGTGGCATGAGCCGGTGGATCCGTCGCGGGCCCGGCTGCTGGTCGAGACCGCCCGGCGGCTGGAGAACGGTTGCTGAACGGGAGGCCTGGCAGACGTGCATGCGATGCGCCGTGTGGGGTCCGTCTTCCTGGCCGAGACCGCCGTGGTGGTCGGGGACGTGATGCTCGGGCCGGACTGCAGTGTCTGGCATCACTGCGTGGTCCGCGGCGACGTCGCCCCGATCCGCGTGGGGGCCCGGGTGAACATCCAGGACGGCGCGGTGGTGCATTGCAATCACGGGGTGCCGCTGGAGATCGCCGATGAGGTGTCGATGGGGCACCACGCGGTGGTGCATTGCCGGCGGGTGGGGCGGGGGACGCTGGTGGGCACGCGGGCCACGGTGCTGGACGACTGCGAGATCGGCCAGGAGTGTCTGATCGCCGCCGGCGCGGTGGTGCCGCCGGGGACGGTCGTTCCGGACGGGATGGTGGTCATGGGCGTGCCGGGCCGGGTGATCCGGCCGGTGTCGGACCGCGAGCGGGCCTACCTCCGCCGGGTGGTCGAGGTCTACCTGGATCTGGCCCGCCGGCACGCGGAGGGTGTTTTTCCGCCCTACGGGGGATGATGCTCAGCCGCCGGGCCGGGCGGGACGCCGGGGGGCTGGCTGGCTGGCGGACGTCATCGCCGGCGGCGTTGTCGCCCCGCGCCTGGCCCGGGCGTTCGCAGCGTGACGATCTCGTAGCCCCGCATGCGCAGCGTCGCCCGGCCGCCGCGCGTGGCCAGGTGACGACCGGTCGGGCGTTCCAGGGCGTCGCAGAGCTCCAGCCGTCCGCCGCCCCGGCCTGCCCCGCAGCCGCCATGCCGCGCTACGACCTGGAAG
>CAZSYS010000139.1:3135-10631 GCA_964611365.1 uncultured Planctomycetales bacterium | reverse complement strand
GCCAGTGGACCGCCCTCCTGCGTCCGCCGCGGGGGGCGGGGGACAGCACCGGACCATGAACCGCGTCGTCCGACCGGCCGCCGGCGCCCGGCGGCGGATCCGGACCGGCAAGGACCGCGCCGGGACGCTTCGACGTGCCGGGCATGGAGACATCAACGGTGGAGCTTCGAAACGCGATGGACCTTCGAACCGCGACCGTCTGCGGCGCCCTGATCACGGTGCTGCTGTGCGCCGGCTGCCGCCAGACCGCCTCCGGGCCCGCCCGGACCCCCGACGCCGGGGAAGCCGGCTTCCTGACCATCTTCGATGGCCGGAGCATGGACGGGTGGGAGATCTACATCGAGCCGAGCCACGAGCGCAAGGAGGATGCCTTCTATCTGGAGGACGGAGCCCTGGCCTGCAAGGGTTACGGCCACCACTGGTTCCGCTACACCGAGCCGCTGAGCGACTTCGTGCTGCGGCTGGAGTTCCGGATCGCCAGGGACTCCAACAGCGGGATCTGCCTCCGCAGCGCGCGCGAAGGCGCCCCGCCCTTCACCGGCTTCGAGGTGCAGATCTGCGACGACATCGGGCGCGACCCGGGCCGCCATTCCACCGGCGCGATCTACGACGTGGTCACGCCGATGTTCAACGCCTCGCGGCCTCTGGGCCAGTGGAACGAGATGGAGATCACCGTGCGGGGCCTGACGGTCGTCGTGGTGCTGAACGGCCTGAAAGTCATCGATACGGACTTCGCCTGCCTGACCGAACCGATCGGCAAGTTCGACTTCGCCTACGCGAACATGCCCCGCAGCGGTTACCTGGCCCTGCAGGACCACTGGACGCCGGTCTGGTACCGCAACATCCGGCTGCGAAAGCTTTGAGCACGCCGCGTTCTGGCCGGATGCCGCCGACACCCGGTCGTCGCCGCGGACACCCGGCCGGCTGGCGCCGACACCTCGCCGGGCTCGGCCGGCGGCCCGACCGCCTCAGGAAGCCGCCGCGTCTTTACCGAGTCCGGTAAAAGAAATGTCCTGTCCATTATTTGAACCTGCAGGAGAAAAGGCCGGGCACGAAGGGCATGAAGCCAGGCCGCAACGCTTTCAGACATTGCGACGGATGGCGCCCCCGAAAAAGCTGCCGGCCGAGGGGAAGAAGGTGTCAGGATGATTTTCTTTTCGCGGGCCCGCCGCGATGAACAAGACCGGCAACACCGCGGCGGCGGTCCGCGCCGCTCGCCGGACGGGGTTCAGCCGATTCCCCAGTGGCTCGACCTCACTTGCCCGCCGCCAGCCGCCGGCTGCAGACCTCGGCCCGCACCTGCCGGGCGGCCCGGACCATCTCCGGGTAGGGCGTGTCGGTGACGTCGAGAAAGCCGATGTTGTAGTTCTCGCCGTCGTAGACCCGCCCGGTCAGCGGCTGATCGACGTACTGGAACCAGTGGCAGCCCACGAAAGACGGATGATCCAGGATGCTGCGCACGTAATCGGCATACATCGCCGCCCGGCCGGCCTGGTCGGGGGCCGCCACCAGCCCGGCGTGGAACATGCCGCGGTCCAGGGCCCCGAAGTGGAACTCTCCGATGATGCACGGCCTGTCCATGTCCCTGACGAAGCCCCATCGGACCGGGTCGGGCTTCTCCTCGTAGATGTTGAAGCTGACTACGTCGCACAGCCCGGCGGCCGCCTCGACCGCCTCCTCGGTACGCCAGGCGAACCGGCAGCCCAGGTAGAGGTGGTTGGGGGCGAATCGCCGTAGCGCGTCGCGCACTGTCTCAAAGTAGCGCCGGGCCAGAGCACGCACGAAATCGCGCAGGTCGGCCTGCATGGCTTCTGCCGGCGGGCCGTCGGGTTTCCAGGCCGGCCTCAGCGCGTCCCAGCCGGTCAGGGACGTGCGCCAGGCGGCGTTGAGGTCCTCGATCCGGCCGTATTTCGTCCGCAGCTGCTCCAGCATCGCCCGTTTGGCCGGCGACGTGTCCGCCGGCTCGGCCAAGGCTCCCAGGGCCAGCCCCGTCCGGCCGGCCTGGTCTCCGAAGCCTCCCCAGCTCAACTCGTTGTCCACGAAGTAGCCCACGCACCAGGGATCGTCGCCGACCTTGGCGGCGATCTCCCGGACCGCCGCCTCCGCGTGCCCGGCAAAGCGCGGATCGAACGGATCGTGCATCCGGCCCCAGTAGTCCACCCCGCTGCTCACCCGGGCGTGATCGCCGCCCACGTGCACCGTCGCCACATAGGGCACACGGCCGTTGCCGTACAGGCCGTGGTCCGACCAGTTGGCGATGGTGTTGAATCCCCACGAAGGCAGCCGCCGCAGGGTCACGTCGTGCCAGGCGGCCAGCCAGTCGGGGCCGTATTTGCGCTCCAGGTTCGCGGCAAAGAAGTTGAAGGTCCGCCCCTGGCGGACCGGCCCGCGGATGACCGCGGTGACGGTGCCCGCGTGCCGGGCGAGCGGATCGCCCTCGCCGGGCAACCAGGTGAACAGCTCCTCCCGCCCGGTGGTGATCGTGCCTTCATAGTGGGAGACGCAGTCCATGCCCAGCGAGAAGAACACATGCCCCTCCGGCGTGACCAGCCACCAGCGCCCATCGACCCGCTCGACCCGGAAAAAGCCCGTGGCCTTCAGCGCGGGTCCGGCCAGGCAGCCTCCGAAACGGTCCAGGCCGTCGGGAGCGGGGTTGGCCGCCAGGTCGGCGGCCTCCGCCTGCCGGCGGGCGGCCAGTTCGGAGGCGTCGGCGAGCTTGCCGGGCCAGGTGGCGCGGGCGTACTGGCCGAAGGCATCCACAATCCCCTCCAGCGGGCCGGCCCAGTCCTGCACCCGGACATGGTCGAGGATCAGCGTGGTGGGCTCTGCGGGCTGATGGAGGAACACCTGAAAGGCCGTGATCCGCGAGAGGTCCACGGTCGGCGAACCGCCGACGGACAGCAGCTGCAGCCCCGCCGTAACCGGCAGGCCGCGCATGCCGCGGCTCATCGGGTCGGGGTTGAAGGGCAATACGAAACTGGCCCGGGCCCCCGGGGCGATCCAGCCCTGACCCTGCCACCAACGCTTCGGGTCGGTCGGCATCGGAGCGTCGTCCACGCGCACCCCGAAACGGACCGGGCTTCGGCCGGGGTTGGTGATGTCCAGGACCAGTCCGCCTGAGTCTTTCCAGTTCCAGGGCGCCGGGGCCATCATGCGCACCTGCGGCCATTCGGCCGGCTGGAACTGAACCTCCAGCGACTGCCGGCCATGGGTGACGTGCTGCGTCACCGGCTGGATGCGGGCATTCCCGGGGACAAGCACCGAGAGATCGGCGGTGCTCTCGAACGAGTTGATCACCACCGGCTGCCGCGGGGCGTCGGCCCCCAACAGAGCCGCACACGCTGTCGTCCAGACCGTCAGCAACAAGCTCAGGTCCTCCATCCGTCCGGCGTCGGGCGGAACCGTCCGGACTCGGCCGCCGACCGGCGGGGCAGGCCCTCCGAACGCGGCCTCAGACTACTGCAAGGCCCGGCTTGGGGCCACCAGGAGGTCCAGGACCGCCGACCGGACGGCTGCGGTGCGTGGGCTCGTAGTGGGGGGGGGCGGGAGCGACGGTACCCGGGCCAGGGATCGGCCGCCCGGGCGGCGCAACAAAAAACGCGGGGCACACCCGCGTTCACTGATCATCGCCTGCAAGCGACCCGAAAGACCCCCGACGCTGTCCTCCTCCAACAGCGTCGGGGGTGTGCGGCCGACTGGCCGCCTGCTTCTTCGGGTCGATCCGCCGTGCCGCCTGTCAGCCGCCGTGTCGGTGGGCGATCGTAACGGGCACGGCCTCCGGGCCGGGCGACCGGCTCAAGAGCCGGTCTGCTCCTCAAGCATCTTGCGCAACTGGGTGTTCTCCCTCCGGGTGGCCTCGAGGTCAAACAGCAGGTACTTGATCGACAGCCGCAGGAAATCGATGCTTTCGTGCAGGCTGTTGACCGTCTCCTTCAGCTCCTTGTGCCGCTGCTGGGTTTCCTCGGCCAGCATCGACAGCTTTTGCCGCTCCGCCACCGGCAGGGCCTTGATCTCCTGGACCAGCTCGTTCAGTTTCTTCTTGAACACGCCTTCATCCATTTCTCACAACCCCTGCTGGGCGGCGAAGCCGGCGAAAACCCCACCACCGGGACGGGCACCCCACGCGACGGACCAAGCCGTCGCCTGACGCCCAGAAAAGGCATCCGGGGTGCCAGCGGACGGTCGAAAACTCACCGGCGGCCAGACGGCCGTAGTGTTCGGCTTGGCATGGGCTTGTGTTCCAGAGGCGGCGCATCGCCGAAAACCGGACGAACAACCGCCTGTGCGGTTTTGTTGCGTCAGGTCAACACGGTCTGTCGTGATCAGTCATCTATGCGATTATAAATCATTTAAAAGAATAAGCTTATGTCATAAGTGGCCGGGAAGCAACGTGTTTCAGCCGACCACATGCCCTCCAGGCTCGGCGGGTGGGCGGTACCGGCCGGCGTCCGGCTCGGCGTCCAGCTCGCTGCCCGGGCCGCAAGGGCGGAGGCGCCCGTGGCGGGCGGACCGGGTCCGTGCTAGGCTGCCGCAACGGCCGGCGGATGCCGGGGGTGATGGCCCGCCCGGCCGGAGGGTGGTTTCGGGCCGGCCATGGATTCCTCGCGCGACATCCGTATCCGCGGCGCCCGCCAGCACAACCTCCAGAACATCTCGCTGGACATCCCCCGCGACCGCCTGGTGGTGGTGACCGGCCTGAGCGGCTCGGGCAAGAGTTCGCTGGCCTTTGACACCATCCACGCCGAGGGGCGGCGGAAGTTCATGGAGACGCTGTCCCCCCACGTCCGGCAGTTTTTCGAGCAGATCGCCAAGCCGGACCTGGACCACATCGACGGGCTGCCCCCCACGATCGCGATCGAGCAGCGTGCCGGGGCCTCGAATCCGCGCTCGACGGTGGCGACGATCACCGAGGTCCACGATTATCTGCGGCTGCTGTTCGCCCGGGCGGGCGATCCGCACTGCTGGGAGTGCGGCCGGCCGATCCGGCGGCAGGAACCCTCCCAGATCGTGGACGCCGTGCTGCTGCTTCCCGAGGGCAGCCGGGCCCTGGTGCTGGCGCCGGTCGCTCGGCGGCGGAAAGGCCCGCTGCGCGAGCTGCTGAGCCGCATCGAGCGGCAGGGCTTCGTCCGCGTGCGGGTGAACGGCACGATCCACGACCTGCGCGAGCTGGAGGCCCTGTCCGCGCGGCGGCGGTACGATCTGGAGGTGGTCGTGGACCGGCTGGTCGTCGGCCGCGACTCGGCCTCACGGCTGGCCGAGAGCCTGAGCCTGGCCCTCAGGCTGGCCGACGGGCTGGTGACGGTGGCGGTGCAGGACGCCGCCGGCGGCTGGAGCGATACGCACTACAGCTCCCGCTTCGTCTGTGCCGCCCACCCCGAGGTGACCGTGCCCGAACCGACGCCGGCGCTGTTCAGCTTCAACTCCCCTCACGGCGCCTGCCCGGCCTGCGACGGGCTGGGACACGTGCAGGAGTTCGACCCCGACCTGGTGGTGCCGGATCCGTCGCTTTCGCTGGCCGACGGGGCGATCGAGGCCTGGAGGCATGCCGGCAAGCGGATGAACCTGCTGTATCGCCGGCTGCTGGACGCCTTCTGCCTGGAGTTCCACGTCCCGCCGGACGTACCCTGCCGCGACCTTCCGGCCGGGCTGCAGCGCATCCTGCTGCATGGCACGTCCGAGCAGGACCGCCAGCAGTGGGGGGCGACCTTTGAGGGCGTGCTGCCGAACCTCAAGCGCCGCTGGGAGTCCACGGAGAGCGAGTCGGTCAAGCAGCGGCTGCACGCCTTCATGAGCGAGCGTCCCTGCGAGGTCTGCGGCGGAGCCCGGCTGCGGAAAGAGGCCCTGGCGGTCAAGGTCGGCGGCTGCGGACCGCACGAGGTGGCGGCCATGACCATCGAGCAGGCCCGGGCCTTCCTGGCCGGCCTGCGGTTCGAGGGCGAACGCGAGTCGATCGCCGGGCCGATCCTGCGGGAGCTGGATCAGCGGCTGGGTTTCATGGTCGATGTCGGCGTGGGTTACATCGCGCTGAACCGCACCGGGGCCTCGCTCTCCGGCGGCGAAGCCCAGCGGATCCGCCTGGCCACGCAGGTGGGCAGCGGCCTGGTGGGCGTGTGCTACGTGCTGGACGAGCCGACCATCGGCCTGCACCAGCGCGACAGCGGGCAGCTCATCCGCACGCTGCGGCGGCTGACCGACGCGGGCAACACCGTGATCCTGGTCGAGCACGACGAGGACACGATCCGGGCGGCCGACCACATTATCGACATGGGTCCCGGGGCCGGGGCCCAGGGCGGACGGGTCGTGGCCCAGGGAACGCTGCAGGAGCTGCTGCGCCACCCCGAAAGCCTGACCGCCCGCTACCTGCGCGGCGAGGCGGGCATTCCCGTGCCCGCCCGGCGGCGGGAGCTCGTGACTGCCCGGTCGGTGGAGGTGAAGGGCGCCGCCGAGAACAACCTCAAGTCCATTGACGTCCGCATCCCGCTGGGCGGGCTGATCTGCGTGACCGGCGTCTCCGGCAGCGGCAAGAGCACCCTGGTCAACGAAGTGCTGCTGAAAGCCCTGCGCAGGCAGATCCACGGCGCCCGGCCGCGACCCGGACGCCACGAGCGGATCATCGGGGCCGGGCGCATCGACAAGGTGATCGACATCGACCAGTCGCCGATCGGGCGGTCGCCGCGCAGCAATCCCTGCACCTACACCGGCGCCTTCGACGACATCCGCCGGCTTTTCGCCGGAACCCGGGAGGCCCGGATCCGCGGCTACGGCGCCGGGCGCTTCAGCTTCAACGTCCCCGGCGGCCGCTGCGAGGCCTGCCGCGGGCAGGGGGTCAAGCGGATCGAAATGCACTTTCTGCCGGATGTGTACGTGGTCTGCGACGTGTGCAGGGGAACCCGGTACAACCGCGAGACGCTGGAGGTGCGCTACCGGGGCCGGAGCATCGCCGACGTGCTGGCCATGCGCGTCGAGGAGGCCATCGGGCTGTTCTCGGCCTTCGACGGCATCCGCACCCCCATGCTGGCCCTGCACGACGTCGGGCTGGGCTACCTGGCCCTGGGGCAGCCTTCGACCATGCTGTCCGGCGGCGAAGCCCAGCGGGTCAAGCTGGCCGCGGAACTGGCCCGTCCGGCCGCGGGCCACACGCTCTACGTGCTGGACGAGCCCACCTGCGGGCTGCACTTCGCCGACGTGGAAAACCTCCTGCGGGTCCTCGGCCGGCTGGTGGACCGCGGTCACACCGTGCTGGTCATCGAGCACAACCTCGAGGTCATCAAGTGCGCCGACTGGATCATCGACCTGGGGCCCGAAGGCGGCGGCCGCGGCGGCGAAGTGGTGGTCGCCGGACGCCCGGAGGATGTGGCCGCCCATCCGAACAGCTGGACCGGCCGCTACCTCCGCGAACGGCTCGGGCCCGCGAAAGACGCTTCGGCCGAAGGCCCCTGAACGTCCGGGGACGTCCCGCCGGGCAGATCCCCGCGTCCGGTCCGGCGGCGTTCACT
>CAZSYS010000139.1:0-3125 GCA_964611365.1 uncultured Planctomycetales bacterium | reverse complement strand
TCCTCACCCATAGCCACTCAACCACTGTGATGGCGGTGCTGGAGCGCCTGGCCCGGACCGGCGCTCCCATCGTCGTGACGGAATCGAACCCCCTGGGCGAGGGGCGCACCGCCCCCCGCCTGCTGGCCGGCCGAGGGCTTCCGGTCCGCCGCCGGCCCGCGTCCGGACACGGCCTGACGGATGAAGTCGGCCACGTCGGCCTTGAGCTTGCGCAGCGAGCTGCGCTCGTGGTACATCATGTGCCCGGCCGGGTAGTGCTCGTGGCGGATGTGGGCGGTCAGCTCGGGCGGAAGATCCAGGTGGTCGATGGTGTACTGCGTGCCCCAGTAGGGCGTGGCCAGGTCGAAATAACCGCTGGCGAACAGCAGCCGCAGGTGCGGGTTCTTGACCATCGCCGAACGCAGCTCATCGACCACCGACAGGTAGCCCATCCCGCCCTCGCCGAAATCCCAGGGTCGCACCTTGTCGCTGAGCACCTCGTAGGGCAGAAGGCTTTCGTACTTCAGCTCGCGGCGGGCGTAGTCGTTGAAGCAGGCGCTGTAGGCCGCCAGGTACTGCGGCAGGCTGGGGTCAAAGGCCGGCCAGTTGGACAGCGGGCTGGGGTCATGCCCGGTGATGCGGGAGTCGAAGCGGCCGACCAGCAGGCCCCTGTCGGCCAGCAGATGCTTCTGGAACGCCGCCGGCGCGACCCGCAGGTTGGCCCGCTCGATGAACTCCTCCGGCAGGCCGGTGTAGCGGGCCAGCCGCCGCAGGACCTGCCGCCGGGGTTCGCCCTGCAGGGCATTGCCCGCCGCCAGGGCGGCCACATAGGTGCCGGTCGCCCACTCCTGCACCTGGCGAAGGGTGCGATCGAAGTCGGCCTGCAGCTCGGCGTCCAGCCGCCGGTGGTGCCAGGCCGTGGCCGTATACGTGGGCAGAAACAGCGGGTAGGGCAGATCGTTGGCGTTCTGCGGGCTGAGGGTCTGGAAATCCAGCACCGTTGAGACGAACACGATTCCGCACAGGGCGATGCCGTGACGGTCCAGCAGGTGCTCGGAGAGCCCCGCCGCACGGGTGGTGCCGTAGCTTTCGCCGGCCAGAAACGCCGGCGACGCCCAGCGCCGGTAGCGGGTCAGGTACAGGCGGATGAACTCCGCCACCCAGCGGATGTCCTCGCGCACGCCGTAGAACTCCTGGCGATCCTGGCCCTCGGCCGGCCGGCTGAAGCCCGTGCCCACCGGATCGATGAACACCAGGTCGGTGACATCCAGCCAGCTCCAGGCGTTGTCGACCAGCCGGTACGGCGGAGGCGGGGCGACGCCGTCCTCCGGCAAGTCCACCCGCCGCGGGCCGGCGGTGCCCAGGTGAAGCCACACGGCCGCAGCTCCCGGCCCGCCGTTGAACACGAAGGTGATCGGTCTGGCCTCAGGCTCGGCGCTCAGCAGGTCGGCATCGCCCTCGGCGGTCGAACCCGGCCGGAAGGCCTCGTAGGCCACGAAGAACACCGTCGCCTTGAGCTTGTCGGACTCGTCCTTCATCGGCATGGCCGCGGCGGTCGCGCGGTAGCGGACGGGGCGGTCCCCGATGCGCACCTCGTGGGTGGTGACCGAGGCCTTTTCCAGCTCGCCGGCCGCAGCCGGAGAAGTCGTCGCCCGGGCGGATTCCCCTGTGGGCTGCGACCCGGCCGGTTGCGATCCCGCCGGCGCGGAATCCGCCCCTGTCGCCGTTGCGGCCGTCAGAGCCCACAGCAGGATCGTCGCCGCCGGCTTCCACCGGAAAACCGCCTGCATCGCCATGTTCGTTCCTCGTTGCCCGCCCGGGGCGACCGGCCGACCGGACGGCCGTCCCGCGGCGAACGACTGATCCTACCCTGCCGGCGGCGGCGGGGGTAGAGCGGCGCGGGGCGGGGCCCGTACAATCGCGGCATGAGCGATCCGGCCGACGCAAACCCCGCGCATGCCGGCGGCCCGCGCCGCCGTCGGAAGCGTTATGCCGGCACGCACCCCCGGCGTTACGAGGAGCGCTACAAGGAGCTCAATCCCGAGGCCTATCCGGACGTCCACGACCAGGTCCGTGCGCGCGGGGGCACGCCGGCCGGGACTCACGTACCGGTCATGCCGGCGGAGGTGCTGGAGGTCCTGCAGCCGGCCCCGGGCGAGATTGTGGCCGACTGCACGCTGGGATACGGCGCCCACGCGGCCGCCTTCCTCGAGCGGACCGCCCCGGACGGGCTGCTGTTCGGGTTCGATGTCGATGCCGCGCAGCTGGAGCGGGCCCGCCGGCGTCTGGCCGGCTTCGGCGACCGGCTGCGGCTCACGCGCGGCAACTTCGCCGGGCTGGGCAAGGTGCTCACGCCCCGGATGCAGGGATTCGACGTGATCTTGGCGGACCTGGGCGTCTCGAGCATGCAGATCGACGACCCGCGCCGCGGCTTCAGCTACAAATACGACGGTCCGCTGGACATGCGCATGGACGACCGCATCGCCCGCACCGCCGCCGACCTCCTGGCGACGATGGACGCCGAGGCCCTGGGCGAGGCCCTCTGGCGCCTGGCGGACGAACCCGACCACCGGCGGATCGCCCGTCGAATCGTCGAAGCCCGACGGACACGCCCGCCGAAGAGCACCCGGGAGCTGGTGCGGCTGGTGTTCGAGGCCAAGGGGCTGTCGGTCCGGCAGTGGAAGCAGCATCGCCGCGACCGGCCCGGCGATCTGCATCCGGCGGCCCGGACGTTCCAGGCCCTGCGGATCATGGTCAACGATGAGCTGGGCTGCCTGGCTCAGCTTCTGCGGATCGCGCCGATGTGCCTGAACCCCGGCGGCCGGATCGGCATCATCAGCTTCCACAGCGGCGAGGACCGGCTGGTCGAGGAATCCTTCCGGCAGGGGCTGGCCGGCGGGCTGTATGCCGCCGTCGCCGACCAGCCGGTCATGCCGGGGCCCCGGGAGCGGCACGACAACCCCCGCAGCCGCTCGGCGAAGCTGCGCTGGGCCCGCCGCAGCGACGGTCGTGGTGTGATTATATTGTGACATCCTCGAGCAGGCCGGCGTCGCTGCGACTCCGACGCCCGGCAGAGGCGCCGGGCGGTACAGCCGGTGCCCAGGCCGCGGACTCTTGCGCACGGCCGGCACGGAGGCCGGCCGCTA
>CAZSYS010000138.1:7675-10714 GCA_964611365.1 uncultured Planctomycetales bacterium | reverse complement strand
ATAACGCCGACCTGATGATCCTGCGCGACGCCCTGGACCTGCTGCGCGACTGGCTGGTCAACGTCGTCGAGGCCCTGGCCGGGTTCGCCCGACGCTGGCGCGATCTGCCCTGCCTGGGCTACACGCATTTCCAGCCCGCCCAGCTGACTACCGTCGGGCGGCGGGCGTGCCTGTGGATTCACGATTTCCTGCGCGACCTCCGGGAGATCGAGCATCTGTCGTCCGAGCTGCGGTTCCGGGGGATTCGCGGCGCCACCGGAACCCAGGCCAGCTTCCTGGCCCTGTTCGGGGGGAACGCCCGCAAGGTGGCCCTGCTGGAGAAGCGCGTCGCCTCGCGGCTGGGATTCGACCGGGTCGAACCGGTCACCGGCCAGACGTACTCCCGCAAGTTCGACGCCCAGGTGCTGGCCTGCCTGGCGAACATCGCCGCCGGAGCCCACAAGTACGCCAACGACATCCGGCTCCTGGCGGGGCTCAAGGAGATCGAGGAACCCTTCGAAAGCAGCCAGGTGGGCTCCTCGGCCATGGCGTACAAGCGCAACCCGATGCGCTGCGAGCGCATGACCGGCCTGGCCCGCTATGTCATCGCGGTCTGCACCTCGATGTACCAGACCGCCGCCGAGCAGTGGCTGGAGCGGACCCTGGACGACTCGGCCCACAAGCGTCTGGCCGTGCCGGAGGCTTTCCTGGCCACTGACGGCATCCTGCGGATCGCATTGGACATCTCCCGGGGGCTGGTCGTCTACCCTCAGGTCATTCGGGCGCGCGTGGAGGCCGAACTCCCCTTCATGGCCACCGAGGAGATCCTGATGGCCGCCACGGCCGGCCGGCCGGCAGTCCGCGGCGGCAGGCGCTCGCAGGTGACGGGAGACCGTCAGGCCCTCCATGAGCGGATCCGAAAACATGCCCAGGCCTCAGCCGCGGAAGTCAAGCTTCACGGCCGCCGGAATGACCTGCTGGCCAGGCTCGCGGCCGATCCTGCCTTCAGCGGTCTGGATCTGGCCCGGGCACTGGACCCGCATCGTTTTGTCGGATTGGCACCTCAGCAGGTGGACGCTTTCCTGGCGGCGATCGTGCGTCCGGTGATTCTTAAGTATAAGAAGGTAAAGAAACTATCTTCTGATCTGGCCGTCTGAGCGGATCTGAGGGGGTCTGGATGGGCCTGCGGCGATCCCTGGGCTGGTCGCGGGTGGATCCGCCTGTCATCCCAGCTGTTGCACGCCCGGGGCTGGAGGGTCCGCAACACGCCCCGGGGTGAGGGTCCACATTCAGGCATGGCGGGCTCAGGTGGCGCCCGGCTGTTGCACGCCCGGGGGTGAGGGGCAGGCTACGCGGGATGACGGGTCGGCCTCGAACCAGCTGGGCACGCCCCCGGGGGAGCGAAGGGTTTAAGAGGGGCTATCACTGCTGTGGGCACAACAGCCACACTTTCCGTAAACTTATTCTTGGCAATATCTTAATATACTCGTAGTGGCCCGAATCAAACCGGTCTCAGATCAATCGGAGCTTGCAGGTGCAGCCAGACTGGTTATTGTTATAGTGGATCGGGCGGCAATTGGCCGAAGAGTTGGCGTGAGAGGAGAAGTGCGCGCAGGCTGACGGCCGGGTGGTGGCCAATCGCTGTCGCAGGCTTCTTGATGGGGGACGGCCAGCCTGGATTCTGGAGGATCGGGGATCGGGCTTGCCGGCTTGGGCGGCGGATCGGCGATTCGAGGTCTTGGATCCATGCGATATGGTGCCTCCTGGTTGCGGGGTCTGCTGACCATCTGCCTGTGGGCGCTCATGGCCGAACCGTGTGTTGTTCTGGCTCAGAGTCGATCACGAGCCTATGCGCCTTCCCTGTCCCCCCCCAGTTCTCAGATGATGCAGAGATTCGGTCGCGTAGGCGGCTGGCTGAGCCCTTATGAGACTGCGGCTGCCGGCAGAAGCCGATCGCTTGGGCAAGGCCAGGTCGCGCCGATGCCGCAGGTCAGCCCGTGGGCATCCGGTCCGCGGTACTCGTCGGGAGGCGGGATGACGGGAGCCTCCCGCTCGGCCGATGGCAGCGGGGGGCCGATGATGGGCGGTTTATCGCGAACGGGTAGTTCGCTCATCGGCCCCAGCTCGATGCTTGGACCTGGACCGCCGGATGCGTACGCTTACCAGTCGCTGGTTCGTCGGCCGGGAGCATCGCAGCTGATGACCCGCCTGCAGCGGGCCGACGCTCTTGAGACGGGTTCGCCGATGGGTCGGATCCGGTCCAAGGCCTCGGCCCGCGGTCGTCTGCTGCGAACGGACTACCTGGCCGGGACGCAGCCGGGGGTACTGGCGGCCCGCGGCATGGATGGGGTCGCGGGGCCGGCGGAGCCGTCGGTCGTACCGCTTGCCCGAGGGGCGGCCGCCGCGGGTTCGGATGGTTCGTCGGGGGCGTCCGAGCGCACTCTGGAGTCGCTGGTCGGGGAGTATGTTGTGGCCCAGAGACGCAGCCTGCTGACGGCCGGCTGGGCGGCGTTCAAGGAAGGTCAGTACGTTCGGGCCCTCGAGCTGATCCGGGCCGCGGACGCGGCGTCGGCGGAGGATCCGCGGGAGCGGTCCGCGATCAAGCTTGCGGCGGTGTATGCGGCCCTGGCAGCCGGGCAGTTGACTCAGGCTTCCCTGGAGCTGGGGTGGATTCTGGACAACGAACACTACAGCCGGGACGTGCCGCGCGACCCGCTGGTGTTCAACCGTCTCGGCGTGGGGGCCGGCCTCGAGGTTCAGGACATCCGGCAGTTGTACGGTGCGCCGGCCGATGTGGTCGAGCACGGTCAACGGATCGATGTGGCGGTGACCCAGAATCCGCGGGCTCCGGAGATCCGGGCGCTCAAGGCGGTCTGGATCTGGGGTCTGGGCGACCGGCGGGGAGCGATGTTCGAAGCCCGGCAGATCCGTCGGGGCCCGGCGGACGTGATCACGTTCGATCGCCTCCCGGCGTTCCTGGAGGCGGCGGCCGCCCAGGCGCAGGCTCCGACGCGGCCATCCCCGCCGGCGGAGGCGCCGTGGCCGGACTTCGTCGAGTCG
>CAZSYS010000138.1:0-7665 GCA_964611365.1 uncultured Planctomycetales bacterium | reverse complement strand
AGCGGGTGGGGGGGACATCCCGGCCGGAGTGACCCGCGCCGCAGTTGCCGCTGATTCCGGCTTGTCTTTCCGAGTGGGCCGGCTGTGCGGAGGCGGGAGGCCGCCGGGCCGGTCTTCCGGTCCCTGTGCCGGGCATTCCGGTGGACAGGTGATGGTGCACGGGGAAAGGGGGCGGTGGGCGTTTGATGGTCAGAGCGGATCACATTCCGTCGGGCGTGCGGAGGCTGACTTACCGCAGCTTGGCGTCGGTGGCGGCGCACGGGCTGTTGTTCATGCTCAGCCTGCTGATCGCCTTCGCTCTGGCCTACAACTTCAGGATTCCGCTGCTGCGTCCGTGGCCCACCGAGGAGTACCTGACCTATCTTCCGGTCACGCTGGTGGTGAAGCTGCTCGTCTTCGGGGCGATGGGGCTGTACCGGGACTCCTGGCGCTATGTCGGCCTGCGGGACCTGTTTGCGATTATCAAGGCCTCGCATTTCAGCGTCTTCTTCTGCCTGGTGGCGGTGTACGCGACGTCCTGGAGCGGGCTGTATCCGCCGCCGGAGCGGCCGTACTGGATCCCGCCGTCGGTGTTTCTGCTGGACTGGGTGTTCACGATCGCGACGGTGTCGGCGGCCCGCGTGGCCTTCCGCTTCTACCAGGAGGAGCTTCGTCCCCTGAACTCCGGGGCCCGGCGACGGCTGCTGATCGTCGGAGCCGGAGACACGGCCGATTCGATCCTGCGCGACATCGTCCGGACCTCGGAGGACCGCTATGCGGTGGTCGGGTTTGTGGATGACGACGAGAACAAGATCGGGGCCCGGATCCGCGGCATCGACGTGCTGGGGCGGACCGACGAGATCCGGAGGATCTGCGAGCGGTTCAGCGTCGACGAGGTGCTGATCACCCTGCAGGCCTCGCCGCACAAGCGCGTGCGCGAGCTGATCGAATCCTGTCGGGGGCTGAACCTGCAGTTCCGCACCGTTCCGGCGGTGAGCGACCTAATCGAGGGGCGCGTTCAGGTCAGCCAGATCCGCCCGGTGGACATCGAGGATCTTCTGGGACGCGACCCGGTCAGCCTGGACGCCGAGGCCATCGGCCGGTACCTGTTCGACAAGGTGATCATGGTCACCGGGGCGGGCGGATCGATCGGCTCGGAGATGTGCCGCCAGATCGCCCGTTTCCGGCCGCGGCGTCTGCTGCTCGTGGAGCGGATGGAGAACGCCCTCTTCGAGATCAACCGCGAGCTGGAGCGCAGCTTTCCGGACATCGACCGCGTTCCCTTCGTCGCCGACATCGCGGACCGGGCGCGCATCGAGCGCATCCTGGCCGTCGAGCGTCCGACCGCGATCTTCCACGCGGCCGCCCACAAGCACGTGCCGATGATGGAGTGGAATCCCGGCGAGGCGGTGAAGAACAACATCCTGGGCACCCGGATTCTGGCGGACGCCGCCCTGGAGGCGGGGGTCGCGAAGTTCGTGATGATCTCGACGGACAAGGCCGTGAACCCCACCAGCGTGATGGGCTGCACCAAACGTGTCGCGGAGATGTATGTCCAGCAGCTCGGCGGCTCGCGATCCGGCCGCACCGAGTTCGTGACCGTGCGCTTCGGCAACGTGCTGGGTTCCAGCGGCAGCGTCGTCCCGATCTTCAAGGAGCAGATCGCCCGGGGCGGCCCGGTGACCGTCACCCATCCGGAGATGACCCGCTATTTCATGACCATCCCGGAGGCGGCGCAGCTCGTGCTGCAGGCCGGGGCGATGGGCAAGGGCGGCGAGATCTTCCTGCTGGACATGGGCGAGCCGGTGAAGATCCTCCAGCTGGCGGTGGACCTGATCACCCTGAGCGGCCTGCGTCCGCACGAGGACGTCGAGATCCGCTTCAGCGGCATCCGGCCGGGCGAGAAGCTGTTCGAGGAGCTGTCGATCACCGGCGAGGACGTGAGCCGCACGGCCCACCCCAAGATCGGCATCATCATGAAACGCCCGGAGGACTTCGACCGGGTCTGCGCGGGCATCGCCCGGCTGGCGGCGATGGCGGATACGGCCTCGCCGGAGGCCGTTCGCAGCGTGCTGCGGGAAGTGGTGCCGGAGTACCAGCCTTCGGTGCCCCAGCCGGAGGGTTCCCGGCCGGGGGTCAGGCCCGCATCCGTGCCGGTCGTGCCCGCCGGAGGCGTGGCCCCGGCCGCCGGCTCCGCATGATCAGCAGGCGTTTTCGGGCATCAGGAGGGGCGGGATGAAAGCCCGGCGCGCCGCGTGCCTGGAAGAGGCCTGCGGGGGGGTGGGGATCCTGAAACCGGCGCCTCGCCGGCGGCCGGGTCAGTGCGCGGGCTGCACGTTGCGGAACATGAAGTACGCCGCGGCGACCATGCACAGCGCCGCCCAGAGGAAATCAAGGGTCAGCCGCTGGCGCATGTAGAGCACGCTGAAAACGGCGAATACGGCCAGGGTGATGACCTCCTGCATGATCTTCAGCTGGGACAGCGAGTAGTACCGGGCGCCCATGCGGTTGGCCGGCACCTGCAGGCAGTACTCCAGCAGGGCGACGCTCCAGCTGACCATCACCACCAGGTGCAGCGGCAAACCGCGGAAGTCCTTGAGGTGCCCATACCACGCGTAGGTCATGAACAGGTTCGAGCCGATCAGCAACAGCACCGGCGCCAGACGTTCCATCGCATCGCTCCTTGAATCCGGCCGCCGGTCCGCGGCCTCGGAAACCGCGCATGCATGGACGGGCAATCGCGTGCCCGGCGCGGGCCCGTTGTGCCGCGGAGTGAGGCCGGAGGATGCTCCCCGTCGGTCAGAAGCGTCGAAAGTACCCGTATTCCGCCTTGCCGGTCAACTTGGACGGCGCCGCCCGGTGCGGCGCGGTGGCCGCCGGCGCCCGGCGGTGGACCCGCGTGGTTGTCCGTTGTCCGCGGAGCCCATCGGATTGCCCGGGGCGAGCCGGCGGGTTAGACTTCCGCGCGTCGGCGTCCCCGGACATCGCGTGCCCCAGCTCCGGCCGCACGCGGGGCGCGACCGGGTGCGGCCGCAGTGACCGGGTGGGGTCCGCGGGCCCCCGTATGGGAGTCGGTACTCATGTCGGCAAAATGGTGGCCGGTCGTGCGTGCCAGCATGGCCGCGCTGGCGGTGACCGTTCTGGTCGTGGGGCTCATGCTCTGGCTGCTGGGGGTCTTTCACCCCAAGATCAGCGTCGCGGCCGCCGCCGGGGAGGCGCCCCGACGGGTCGGCGACCGGCCGGTCGTGGAGGTCCGGGCCGAGACCATTCCTGCAGTGGAAACCGCCGTCGGAACGGTTCGCGCGGTGCATGAAGCCTCGGTGGCCTCGGAGTTGCTGGCCAAGGTTGCGGAGGTCAACGTCCGGGCGGGAGCGAAGGTGTCGCGGGGCGACGTGCTGGTGCGTCTCCAGGACGAGGATCTGCAGGCCCGCGTCCGGCAGGCCCGGGCCAACCTCGAAGCGGCCCGGACGGCCCGCGACCAGGCGAAGGTGGAATTCGAGCGTCTGGCCCGGCTGTTCGAGCAGAAATCGGCGGCGCGGATCGAGTATGACCGCGCGGAGGCCGCCTTCCGTTCGGCCGAGGCCGGGTTGACGGCCGCCGAGCAGGCCCTGCGGCACGCCGAGACGATTCTGGGTTACGCGACGGTTCGTTCGCCGATCGACGGCATCGTCGTGGACCGCCGTGTCGAGCCGGGCGACACCGCCTCGCCGGGGCAGGTGCTTGCCACGCTGTACGACCCGACGCGGATGCAGCTGGTGGCCCGGGTGCGTGAATCGCTGGCCCATCGGCTCCGGCCGGACCAGATCATCACCGTGCGGGTGGATGCCCTGGGACACGACTGCGAGGGCGTGGTCAGCGAGATCGTGCCCGAGGCCGAGACGGCCAGCCGCAGCTTCACGGTGAAGGTCACCGGACCGTGCCCGCCGGGGGTTTACGCGGGCATGTTCGGGCGTCTGGTGATTCCGATGGGCGAACAACCGGTGCTGACGGTGCCCCTCGCCGCGGTGCGGCGCGTGGGGCAGCTGGAGGTGGTGGAGGCGGTCGAGGAGGGCTTCCTGAAACGCCGGGCGGTGCGGCTCGGGCGTACCCTCGACGACCGGGTGATCGTGCTGGGCGGTCTTCGGGCGGGCGAGCGGGTGGCCCTGCCGGACGGGGCGTCCGGGGCCCCGGAAACGCCGCCGGCCGCCTCCTCGGGAGCGTGAGCATGGAAGGCTCGTCACCGGGGGCCTCGCCTCCGACGGCGCAGAATACCGGGTCCGGCCACGGCTTCACCGATGCCGTGGTCCGCGCGTTTCTGAACTCCAACCTGTCGCTGATCCTGGTGATCCTCTCGGCGGGCCTGGGCGCAGGGGCCCTGCTGCGTTCGCCGCGCGAGGAGGATCCGCAGATCGTCGTGCCGCTGGCGGACGTGTTCGTGGAGTTTCCCGGCCGGGGGGCGGAGGAGGTCGAGCGGCTGGTGGCCGGCCCGCTGGAGCGGATCCTCTACCAGATCGACGGCGTCGAGTATGTGTACTCGATGTCGCGCCCGGACCGGGCGATCATCACCGTGCGTTTCTACGTCGGCGAGGACCGCGAGCGCAGCCTGGTCAAGATCTTCAAGAAGATCGACGAGAATCTCCAGGCCGTGCCGCCGGGGGTGACCGGCTGGGTCATCCGGCCGGTCGAGATCGACGACGTGCCCATTGTGACGCTGAGCCTGACCAGTCCGACGGCCGACGAGCACACCCTGCGGCGCGTGGGCGAAGAGGTGGCCGAGCGGCTGGCCGCGGTGCCGGACACTTCGCGGGCCTACGTGATCGGCGGGCCGCGGCGGGTGGTTCACGTGCACCCGGACCCGGATCGCCTGCGGGCCTACGGCGTCACCCTGTCGGGCCTGGAGCGGGCGATTGCCGCCGCCAACGTCGCCGCGACGGTCGGGGATTTCAGGGAGTCCGACCGCCTCGTGCGGGTGGAGGCCGGCCGGGCGTTCGCCTCGGCGCGGGAGCTGGAGGACCTGGTGCTGCAGGTCGCCGGCGACCGGCCGGTGTTTCTCAAGGACGTGGCCGAGGTCGTGGACGGTCCCGAGGAGCAGACCTCCTACGTCCGGCACGGCTGGGGGCCGGCCGCGGGGTTCGATCCGCGCGCCGACTTCCCCGGAGCCCTGGTCGGCGGCGGGTCGCGGGACGGCGGGGAGACCTCCCGGCCGGCGGTGACCGTGGCCCTGGCCAAGAAGAAGGGCGCCAACGCGGTCTGGGTGGCCCGCGAGATCATGCAGGCCGCCGAGCGGCTCCGGCGCGAGGTCATTCCCGACGACATCCGGATGGTGCTGACCCGCAACTACGGGCTGAATGCCGACGAAAAGGTCAACGAGCTCATCGAGGCCCTGTTCGTGGCGGTGGTGCTGGTCATCGTGGTGCTCACGCTGGGGCTGGGCTGGCGGGAATCGATCGTGGTCGCGGTGGCCGTGCCGGTGGTCTTCGGGCTGACGCTGGCGGTCAACATGCTGTGCGGCTTCAGCATCAACCGGGTGACGCTGTTCGCGCTGATTCTTTCGCTGGGCCTGCTGGTGGATGACCCGATCGTGGACGTGGAGAACATCACCCGGCACTTCGGCCTGCGGCGCCGCGCCACCCGGGCGATCGTGCTGGAGGCGGTGGCCGAGATCCGTCCGCCGCTGATCACCGCGACGCTGGCGGTGATCGTCTCCTTCCTGCCGATGTCGTTCATCACCGGGATGATGGGTCCGTACATGCGGCCGATGGCCCTGAACGTACCGGTGGCGATGGTCATGTCGATGCTGGTGGCCTTTACCATCACGCCGTGGCTGAGCTACCACATGCTCCGCCGGCGCTGGGGCGACCCGGGGGAGGCGCCGGCCGGCGCGCACGGCGAGGGGGACCCGGCGGCAATCCGGGAAACGCTGCTGTATCGCCTGTTCGAGCCGCTGATGGCCCCGTTGCTGCGTTCGCACCGGGCGGCCTGGAGCTTCCTGGCGATCATGGGCCTGCTGACCGCCGCGGCCGCGGGGCTGGCCGCCACCCGCCACGTGCCGCTGAAGATGCTGCCGTTCGACAACCGCTCGGAGCTGCTGGTGCTGCTGGACTTCCCGGAGGGCACGACGCTGGAGCGGTCCGACGTGACCGTGCGGGAGATCGAGCGTTTCCTTGCCGCCCAGCCCGAGGTCGTGGACTTCACCTCGTACGTCGGGCTGGCCTCGCCGATGGACTTCAACGGTCTGGTGCGGCACTACTACCTGCGCCAGGGGGAGAACGTCGCGGAGGTGCGGCTGAATCTCGTCGGCAAGAAGAACCGGCGGATGCAGAGCCACGCGATCGGGCTGCGGATGCGCGAAGAACTGACCGCCCTGGCCCGCCGGGGTTCGGCGGTGATGAGCCTGGTTGAGCTGCCTCCCGGGCCGCCGGTGATCGCCACCGTGACCGCCGAGATCTACGGCCGGCCGGACCACGCCTATGAGGATCTCACGGCCGCCGCCGGCGTGGTCCGCGCCCGGCTGGAAGCCGAGCCGGGGGTGGCCGACGTGGATACCAGCGTCGAAGCCGAATGGCGCAAGCTGGTCTTCGAGGTCGACAGGGAGAAGGCGGCGCTGCATGGGGTCACGGTCTCGGAGGTCGCCGCGACGCTGGAGTCGGCCCTGGCCGGCCGGACGGTCGGCACGGTTCATGCCGCCGGGGAGCGCCAGCCGCTGGAAGTCCGCGTGCGGCTGCGGCGGGAGGATCGTTCCGCGGCGGCGGATCTGGGCGCCGTGGCCGTGGCCGGCGCCGGGGGGGCGATGGTGCCCCTTTCGGAACTCGGGCGCTGGGTGGAGGATCGGGTCGATCAGACCATCTACCACAAGAATCTGCAGCGCGTGGCGTATGTCTTCGCCGAGACCGTCGGCCGGCCGCCGGCGGAGGTGGTGATGGACGTGCAGTCCGACCGGCAGCCGGATGGCAGCCCGCCTCCGACCGGCGCCGCGGCGCAGGGCAGCGGCTGGACGGCCTCCGGTGCACCGCGGCCGATGACGGGGCGGTCCTACCTGAGCAACGGGGGCGGCATCGGCTGGGCGGTGGCCGACGGCATCCGGGTCGATTTTGCCGGCGAGGGCGAGTGGAAGATCACGCTGGACGTGTTCCGCGACCTGGGGCTGGCCTTCGGCGCCGCCCTGGCGGGGATCTACGTCCTGCTGGTCGCTCAGACCGGCTCGTTCGTCATCCCGCTGGTGGTGATGCTGGCGATTCCGCTGACGGTTCTGGGCATCATGCCCGGCTTCTGGCTCCTGAACGCGCTGACCGGAGGGAGCGTGGGCGGGTTCGCCGATCCGGTGTTCTTCACCGCCACGGGCATGATCGGCATGATCGCCCTGGCGGGCATCGTGACCCGGGACGCGATCATCCTGGTGGACTTCATTCACCTTTCGCTGGCCCGCGGCCGGTCGCTGTTCGACGCGATCATGGAGAGCCGCGTGGTGCGGCTGCGCCCGATCCTGCTGACAACGGCCACGGCGATGATCTCGGCCGTGCCGATCGCGGTGGATCCGATCTTTTCGGGCCTGGCCTGGTCGCTGATCTTCGGCCTGCTGGCCTCGACGGTGTTCACGCTGTTCGTCATCCCGGTGGCCTGCTGGCTGATGTACGCCGGCCGGCCGGGCCCGGAAAAGGGGATTGCGCCAAGCAACCTGCGAAAGGAGGATGTGGATGAGCTGAAGCA
>CAZSYS010000137.1:0-10731 GCA_964611365.1 uncultured Planctomycetales bacterium | reverse complement strand
GCGCCGGGGTGCACGCCGGCCGCGGGGTCGCCAGCCGCCGGGTGATTCAGCCGCTGGGGGCGGCGACGCTGCCGGCGGACGCGGCCGTGCTGGCCCGCGAGAGCCTCATCGGCTGGGTGGAGCAGGAGTCGCCCTTCACCTCCCGCGTGGTGCTGCTGAGCGACCGCATCGGCCAGCGGGGCCTGCGGGTGCACATCACCCGCCGTGCCGGCGGCGCCCCGGTCGCCGATCCGGCCGACCCGCGCGTGCCGGCGGGCTTCCTGCTCGTCGGGGCCGGAAACGGCCGCATGCGGATCGGGGAGATCGACGCCCGGCTGGTCGCCCAGGGGCAGATCCAGACCGGCGACCTGGTGACCTGCGATCCCCGCGACCCGCGTCTGCCGGTGGCCATGGTGATCGGACAGGTCAGCGAGATCCGGCTGCGCCGCAGCGCCGGCGAGAAGCCGCTGCTGTGCGACCTGGTGGTCGAACCCCGCGTGGATCCCGACCGCATCGACGAGGTGTTCGTCGTGGAGGTCGGGACCGTCCCTGCCGGTCCGCCGGCCGTCCGATAATCCCGCGGACCGCCGAAACTCCTCCATCCGCCGCCACGGACTGCCCCGGCGACGTGATTTCCGCCCGGATCGGCGAGCCTGGGCCGCGGCTGTATGGCATATTGAAGGCAGAGGCCTGCGGCCCGGCGGGTGCGGTTCCCCCGGCGCCGAGGTCCCCGTCAGGCCCCGCGCGCACGTCGGCGGGGCCGGCGTCCCGGCGACAGGCACAGAAAGGGCACGGCCGGTCATGCCCGTCATCCTGCACGTCGATGAGCTCGAACCGGGCATGCGCCTGTTCCAGGCCCTGCTGCGCGGCAACCAGGTGATTCTGCCGGCCGGCCGGACGCTGGAGGAGTGGGAGATCAACTCGCTGCGGCGGCGGTTCCCGGATCTTCGCGTCCGGATCGGCGACCCGATCCTCGATGAACTCGGCGAGTTCGAGGATGACGGGGCCAACCATGAGGTCGCCGCCACCGTCAACCGCCGCATGAGCCGGCTCATGGGCAGCGTGCGGCACAAGCTCAGCAGCCGCACCGCCCTGGAAGCCTCCGACCTGGCGGGCCTGCAGCAGGCGGTCGCGTCGGTCATCAGCTACCTGTCCGAGCATCCGGTGACCGCGGCGATCCTCACGCGGTCGGAGGAGTGGTCCGGCTACCTGCAGGAGCATGCCGCCAACGTTTTCTATCTCAGCCTGCTGATCGGGAACGCCGTCCGGGAGTACGTCTACCGCGAGCGCGTCCGCCTGACCGCCGCCAAGAGCCTGGCGGTGCGCTACGGCATGAACCTCACCCCCCTGGCCGTGGGGGCGCTGCTTCACGACATCGGCATGCTGCGCATCGCCCACGTCTACGAGCAGAGCGAGCCGCTCGGCGAGGAGGACCGCCGGAAGATCCAGGAGCACCCGCTGTTCGGCGAGTCCCTGCTGCCGCCGGATGCCGACGCGGTGATCAAGATGGTCGTGCGCACCCACCATGAGCAGACCGACGGCAGCGGCTACCCGCTGAGGCTTCCGGGCCACAAGCAGCACATCTTCAGCCGCATCGTCCGGGTCGCCGACGCCTTCGACGCGGCCACCAGCGACAAGGTCTACGCCCGGGCGAAGTCGCCGGCCAGGGTGCTGTGGGAGATGCTCACCCAGGGGGCCGGAAAACGGTATGACCCGGCCCTGGTCAAGATCCTGATGAGCCTGGTCCAGCCGTTTCCCATCGGCGCGAAGATCCGGCTCAGCACCGGCCAGTTCGCGGTGGTCACGCGCCACAACCGCAGGCAGCCCTTCCGGCCGACCGTCCTGGTGGCCTTCGACGAGAACGGCAAACGCCTGCCCCGCAGGGACCTCCGCCCTCCGATCGACCTGGCCAGAAACGAGGACATCCGCCTGACCATGTTCGGCCAGGAGGACCTGAGCTTCCTCAACGGCGGCGAGATGGATTTCGACCGGCCGGTGGACCCGCCGGACTTCCGCCAGCACGACGAACTGCTGGCCTACGCCTACCCGTGAGCCGGCGACCATTCTCCCTGCCTGCCGGACCGTCGCGCCGCCGGCCGAAGCCTCCTGCGGCCGGAGGCTCCGGGCTTTCCGCAGGTCACATGAGTTCCTTCATCTCGACGCGCCGCCCGCGGTACACCGCCTCGCGGACCAGCAGGCCGGTGTAGGTCGCCATCCGCCCCTCCTCGACGCCGCAGACCACCGGGGTGTCGTTGCGGATCGCGTCCAGAAACGCCTGCAGCGAGGCGGCGTAATGACAGCCCTCGTCGGGGCGGTAGTTGACCGGCTCGTTCCTGCCGTCCTTCGGCTCGCGGGGGAAGAACAGCCCGGCGCCCAGGTCGATGCCGCCCTTGCGGCCCGCGATGCGCTCGAAGACGCCGTTGAACCGCTCCTGCCCGTCGGTCTTCGGGCAGATCCAGCTGTGCTCGAAGTCCACCAGCAGGCCGTTGGGGAACTCCAGGTGGGCGAAGTAGAAGTCGGTCACGTCGCGCTGGGGGTCCAGGTCCTTGTAGACGTCCCTGCGGCCGACGCCCGAGGCCGCCACCGGCATGCTGCCTGCGGCCCAGCAGAACACGTCCCAGGTGTGGCAGGCCTGCTCGAGCATCCAGTCGCCGCTGTACCGGACGCGCCCCAGCCAGATCCGCCCCGGCCAGGTGGCGGCCTTCTCGTGCGGCAGACCCAGCGGGCCCCAGGAGTTGTTCCACGCCCCCCGGCCGTCGATCATCCCGCCGAGCTCGTCCTGGCGGATCCGGCGGATGCCCTCGGCGTACAGCCGGCTGCCGCGCCGCTGGAAGCCGATCTGCCCTTTCACGTGCGGGTTGCGGCGCTGGGCCTGGACCAGGGCATCGGCCTCCCCGGCTTCGATGCACATCGGCTTTTCGCCGTAAAAGTGCTTGCCGGCCGCGAAACAGGCCAGGTGGATCGGGCCGTGCAGGTAGCACGGCGTGGCGGTGAACACCGCGTCGATGTCGTCGCGGGCCAGAAGCCTGTTCTTCCAGTCATCGAAGCCGTCGTAGGCGTCGATGTCGCCGCCGCCGGCCTTGCGGACCATCTCGACGGCCTGCCGGAGGTTTTCAGGGTCCGGATCGGCGACGGCCTTGATCTCGACGCCCTTGAGTGCCAGCAGCCGGGACAGGTCGTGGCGACCCTGCCCGCCGATGCCGATCAGCCCGAAGCGGACGGTGTCGTTCGGCCCGATGGTCCGCGGCCGGGGGCCTGCGGCGGCTTCGACCGCCGGACCGCGGTTGAACTGCGCGGCGCCGCGGCTGCACCCCGCGCCGGCCGCAGCCAGTCCGGCCGCAGCGGCCAGTCCGGCCGACCGGGCCAGGAAGTCTCTTCGCGTTGCCGATGAGCCTGTCTGCATGTCGGTTCTCCTCGTAGCCGGGAGGCCCGCCCGGTGGCGCACGCCGCGCCCCGGCAGGTTCGCGCGGCCCGTGCGCCTGCCCGGCGACCTCCGGTGAGCCAGAGCCTACTTTCCCGCCGCCGGGATTCAAGCCGGCCGCGCCGGCATTCGCCGGTTTCCGCCGGCCGCGGGTCCTGGTCACCCCGCGGCTGCGGCATTCTCCCATCGCTGGCGGTCCTGCCGGGGCCTGAGGCGGATTGAGCCTTCGCGGGGGTGAGGCTAACCTGCCGGCATGTCCCTGCCCGACCGGCCGGTTCCCGACTCCTTCCCCGCCGTCGCGCCCCGCTTTGCGCGGTGGACGGCAGCCTTCATCGGGCTGGGCCTGGCCTGGCGCGGCCTGCGTTACCTGCTGGCGTTTCCGGTCTGGGGCGACGAGGCCTTCGTCGCCTGGAACCTGCTGACCCGCGACTTCGCCGGCATGACCAGGCCGCTGGAGTACAGCGAGTTCGTGCCGCTGCTGTTCATGTGGGCCGAACTGGGCGTCTGCCGCGCGGCGGGATTCTCCGAACCGGCCCTGCGGCTGGTGCCTTTGCTCTGCGGCGTCGGGGCCGTGCTGCTGTTCGCGGACTTCTGCCGCCGGACGATGCGGGTCCCTGCGGCTGCGGCGGCGGTGGGCATCTTTGCGGTCTCCTACTACCTGGTGCGGCACGGGGCCGAGATCAAACCTTACTCCGGCGACGCCTTCGCGGCGGCGCTGCTGCTGAACCTCGGCTGGCGGGTGCACGAACGGCCGTCGCGCGGCCGCTGGGCCGGGCTGCTGATCGTCGCCCCGGCGGCCATCTGGTGGTCGTACCCCTCGGCATTCGTGGCCGGCGGCCTGGGCCTGCTTCTGCTGGCCGACGCCTGCCGGCGGCCGCGGGGACGAACCTGGCCCGGAGTGGCGGTCTACGGGCTGCTGATCGGCGCAAGCTTCACGTCGATGTACGTGCTGTACGCCCGGCCGCAAAGGCAGGCCGGCGAGTGGATCGCGCACACCGAAACCTGGCGGGGCTCGTTTCCGCCGGTTCTGCGTCCGCTGGAGCTGCCCGTCTGGCTGCTGGACGTGCACACGAGCAACCTGATGGCCCATCCCGTCGGCGGGAAGCGCGGCGGCAGCACGGCGACATTTCTGCTGGTGCTGGCCGGCATCGCCTCGACCTGGCGGCGATCCCGGAGCGTGCTGATCGTGCTGCTGGGACCGGCGGCTCTGAACTTCATCGCCGCGGCCATGCGCGCCTATCCTTACGGCACCAGTGCCCGGGTCTCGCTCCATCTGGCCCCGGCCATCTGCTGGCTGGCCGGGGAGGGACTGGCCGCGGTGCTGGCGTTTCTCTCGCGGCGCGGCGCCGCCGCAGCCGGCGGGCCCGCCCAGGCCGCCGGCACGGACGGCGGAACCATCTCACCGCGGCTGTTCGGCGTGGCGGCCGGGATGATCCTGCTGATCGGCGCCGGCGGCATCGCCCGGGACATCCTCCAGCCATACAAGACCGTGGCCGACCGCGAAAACCGCCGCGTGCTGCGAGAACTGGCGGCGGCCCTGTGGCCCGGCGACCGGCTGCTGGTCTTCAACACGCCCGATCCTTCCAGCCCCTGGGGCCACCCGCTCCACCCGTACGGAGGTTACGGAGCCCGGTTCCGGTTCTATCTGACGATTCTCTCGCCGCTGCCCGTGGAGTGGGCTCCGGACCCGGCGAAGGTCAGGGTCGCGGAGGGCGGCCGCCTCTGGCTGGTGGCTCACGACTACGACATCCGCCCGCTTCCGCCGGAGCGATGGGAAGCCTATGCGAGCCGTCTGAAATCCGGCCTCGGCGGCGCGAACGTGAAGGCCACCGCCGCCGAACACGTGCTCGATCCGCACGAACGGATCCTCATCCACTGCCTGCAGGCCGGGCCATGAGAATCGCTTCGCCCGGAAGTCGCCGAATCATCGCAGCGGACCGGCGTTTCGCGCCCTGCGGCAGGCGCCCACGGCGCCGAGAGCCGCAAGCACCGCGGCCTTGCGCCGGGGGCCGGAGCCGGTCGCGGCGCCGGGAGGCTTAATCCGGGGCGAGCATCCGGCGGTAGAGGCTCAGACGGGCCTCGATGTCCGCCGGCGCGACGGCCTCGATCCGCCGGGTGCTGAAGTCCTCGATGGTGAAGGAGGCGGCGATCGTCCCGCAGGCCAGGGCATGCTTGAAGGCCGCCAGGTCGGCCTGCGGCCGCGAGGCCAGGCAGCCCATCATGCCGCCGGCGAAGCTGTCGCCGGCGCCGGTGGGATCCTTGACGTCGGTGGTCGGGAAAGCCGGCAGCACGACCACATCCTCGCGGGTCACCAGCATGCTCCCGTGTTCGCCTTTCTTGATGACCGCGAACCTGGGCCCGTGCTGGAGGATTCTGCGCCCGGCCCTGACCAGGTTGGTCTCGCCGGTGAAAAGCCGGGCCTCGAAGTCGTTCATGATCGCCCCGTACACGGCCGCGAGAGTCTGCAGCAGGGCGGGCTTCTGGGTGTTGATCCACAGGTCGCGGGTGTCGGCCACGATCAGCCGCGGCGAGCGGAGCTGGCGGATCAGGTCGCTCTGCAGCGCCGGGTGGGTGGCCGCGAGGAACACGCATTCACTGTCGGCGAAAGCCGGCGGAATCCTGGGGCCCGCCTCGGCCAGCACGTTGAGCTCGATGGCCGTGGTCTCGGCGTCGGCGTTTTCGCCGGCATAGCGGCCCGACCAGCGGAAGGTCCGGCTGCCCTTGCGGACCTCCAGCCCGGTCAGGTCGATCCCGTGGCCCGCAAGATAGCGGCGGAAATCCTCGGGGAAATCCTCGCCGACGACACCGACGAGCCGCACCGGGGCGAACAACCTGGCCGCCAGCGAGAAGTACACCGCCGAGCCGCCGAACACGCCCCTGGCTTCGCCGGCCGGGGTGACCACGTCGTCGATGCCGATGCTGCCGGTGACCAGGAGCGACATGCCCAACCTCCGCATCCGGGCTCTCCCGGCGGGCCACGCCCCCGCCGGTCCGACCCGTGTGCCGCGCAGTGTAGAGCCGGGCATCGGAGCTGCCAAGCCGACCCGCCGCCGGAAGGCCGCCGGTCACGACGCAACAGGAGCGGCCCGCCCGGAGGCGCCGGTCCTGCGGTCGGGCGTGCCGAGCGGCCCGGGCGCCGGGGTGCTCACGGCTCGATCTTCGTCCCCAGGACCTGCAGGAACTTCGCCAGCCAGGCCGGCTGAGCGGGCCAGGCCGGGGCGGTGACCAGGCTGCCGTCGGCATGGGCCTGATCGAGTGGCAGATCGACGTAGCTGCCGCCGGATGCGTTGATGTCGGGCTTGAGCGCCGGATAGCAGCTGCAGGTCTTGCCGGCCAGCGCCCCGGCGGCGGCCAGGAGCTGCGGGCCGTGGCAGATCGCGGCGATGGGCTTGCCGGCCCGGACGAAGTGCTGCACGGCCTTGAGCACCTGTTCGTTGAGCCGCAGATACTCCGGCGCCCGGCCTCCGGGAATCAGCAGCGCGTCGTAGTCGGAGGGGTTGACCGTGGCGAACGTGGCGTTGAGCGCGAAGTTGTGCCCCGGCTTTTCGCTGTAGGTCTGGTCGCCCTCGAAATCGTGGATGCCGGTGCGGACCTTCTCGCCGGCCTTCTTGCCGGGGCAGACGGCATGCACGACGTGCCCGACCATGGTCAGGGCCTGGAACGGCACCATGGCCTCGTAGTCCTCGACGTAGTCTCCGACGATCATCAGGATCCTGCGGGCGCTCATCGTTTGAGCCTCCGGCCCCCCGCGGCTCCGGCCTTCGGAACCGGGCGAAACGCGCGCCGCCGTCGGGCCGGGACGGGAAGATGGCAGTATACCACCAAGCGGCACCGGCGTCGGCGTCGGGCCGGCGCAGACCGGTCCGCAGAGCCGGCAGGACGTCCGCACCGGCCGTCTCCCGGTCGTTCGCCCCGCGGGCGTTGTCTTGAGACGCCGGGCGACCTAAAACGACCAATCTCTCGCGGAAGCGGGCCGGTCAAGCCCTTTCCCGGCCGCCGCGTGCGATCCGCGGCGTCCGTGATCAGCCCGCCGAGGGGATTCCAGCGATGCCGGCAAGAGCCACAAGCCTCTGGAAGCGGATGCACCTGAGCGACGAGCTGCAGGCCGTCCTGGAGCGCTCGCCCAAGGTAGTGATTCCGCTGAGCCGCCAGGATCTCGTGGAATGGGCGGTCGGAGGGCCCGGAAGCCAGTGGCTCGAGGTCTCCTACGACCTGCCCGGCCGGGGCCGCATGGTCGAGGCCACGGTGGCCCGCTGCCGCAACGGTGCGGCCGTCAATTACACCGACGCCTACATGAGGCGGCGCGACCCGGACTGCATGGTCATCGCCGACGACGTGCCCTCCGACAAGCCTCGCTTCGCCGAGCGGTTCAGCATCAGCTTTGAGGACCTGCGGATGCAGGTCCTCCAATGGCTGGCCGGCCAGGAGCTGGTCCTGGTGCCCTTCGTGGCCGGGAACCGCCGTCTGGGCTACGACGCCCTGCTGGTCGCGCCGCTGAATGCGGCCTTCTTCGCCGCGGGCCTGGCCGACCTTCAGGGCATGATCCCCGGCGAGCACGTACCGGCGGGTTTCTCGCCCCGGGCGATCATCTACCTGGCGCCGCCGTTCCGTCATACCCACTGCGGCGGCCGGCAGGTGGTCATCCACCACCGCTCCCCCGCGGTCCACGAGCTGTTCTCGCTCAACCTCTATCCCGGCCCCAGCGCCAAGAAGGGGATTTACGGCGTCCTGCTGAATATCGGCGAGGCCGAAGGCTGGCTGACCGCCCACGGCTCCACCGTGCAGGTGGTCACGCCCTACGACAACATCATCACCATCATGCACGAGGGGGCCAGCGGCGGGGGCAAGAGCGAGATGCTCGAGCACCCGCATCGCGAGCCCGACGGCCGGCTGCTGCTCGGCCGGAACCTCGAGACCGGCGAGGAGCGCCACCTGGTGCTGCCTCGCGGCTGCGAGCTGCGCCCGGTGACCGACGACATGGCCCTGTGCCACCCGCAGCTTCAGAACGACAGCGGCAAGCTGGTGGTCACCGATGCCGAGGCCGCCTGGTTCCTGCGGGTGGACCATATCCGCGGCTACGGAACCGATCCGAACTACGAACGGCTGACGGTGCATCCTCCCGAGCCGCTGATCTTCCTGAATCTTCACGGCGTGCCGGGCAGCACCTGCCTGATCTGGGAGCATGCCGAGGACGAACCCGGCCGGACCTGCCCGAACCCGCGCGTGATCCTGCCGCGGCGCTTCGTCCCCGGGATCGTGAACGAGCCCGTGGAGGTCGACATCCGCAGCTTCGGGATCCGCACGCCGCCGTGCACGCGCCGGCATCCGACCTACGGCATCGTCGGCCTGCTGCACTTTCTGCCGCCGGCCCTGGCCTGGCTGTGGCGGCTGGTGGCACCCCGCGGCCACGCCAACCCCAGCATTGTCGAAACCGAGAGCATGGCCAGCGAGGGGGTCGGATCCTACTGGCCCTTCGCCACCGGTCGGCGCGTCGATCAGGCCAACCTGCTGCTGGATCAGATCGAGCGGACCCCCGGCGTCCGCTACACCCTGTGCCCCAACCAGCACGTGGGCTGCTGGCAGACTGGCTTCATGCCCCAGTGGATCTCGCGCGAGTACCTGGCGCGCCGCGGAGGGGCCAGATTCCGCCCCGGCCAGATCGTCCCGGCCCGCTGCCCGCTGCTGGGATACGCGATGAACAGCATGCAGATCGAGGGCACGCTGCTGTCGCACTGGTTTCTGCAGGTCGAGCGGCAGCCGGAAGTCGGCGAGGACGGCTACGATGCCGGGGCCGCGATCCTGACCCGGTTCTTCCACCGCGAGCTGCGCCCTTACCTGGATGAGGCCGACCTGCGTCCCCTGGGGCGAAAGATCATCACCTGCTGCCTGGACGGCGGCGACCTGAACGACTACCTGGCCCTGATCCGGCCGGAATAAGGCCTTCCCGGGGCCCGGCCCGGCGGCAGCCGCCGCCGTGGAAGGCGACCGCGCATCGGCCGGAGGGCTTCATTCGGCCTGCGGAAGGGTGATGGTGAAGGTGCTGCCGACGCCGGGCTGGCTGGCCACGTCGATACGCCCGCCCATCTCCTCGACCAGGTCCCGCGAAATCGCCAGACCCAGCCCCAGCCCCCGGGTTTCGGGGCGGTCCCCGCCCTGCTTGGTGCTGAAGAACGGCTCGAAGATCCGGGGCAGGTTCTCGGGGGGGATGCCGCAGCCGGTGTCGCGGACGTTGATCTCCACCCGGCCGCCGGATGCGGCCGCGTCCACTGTCAGCCGGCCCCGGCGGCCCAGCATCGCCTGCCGGGCGTTGATCACCAGGTTGAACAGCACCTGCAGCAGCTGGTTTTCGTTGGCCCGCACCTCCAGATCCGGATCGATCTGGATGTGAACCGAGATGTTGTCCTTCTCCGGGTTGCGTCCCAGGCACTCCACCGCCGCCACGACCAGCTCGCGCAGCCGCACCGCCCGCAGGCGGCCGTCGCCCTGCTTGGCCAGCCCCACCACGCGGTCGGACATCTGCCGCATCACCCGGGCCTGTTCGAGCGTCCTGGCCAGGGCCTTGCGCATCAGCTCCACGTCGTCGGTGTCGAGCGCCTGCTGGGCGTACGCCACCACCGGGGTGAACAGATTGTTGAACTCGTGGGCGAGCATCGCGGCGGTGGCCCCCAGGCCGGCGAGTTTCTGGGCCTGCCGCAGCTGGGCGTGCAGCTGCTCGAAGTGCGCGGCCAGCCGGTCCAGCTGGGCTTGTAAGGCCAGCGCGTCCGTGGTACCAGTAAGCGCCTCGGCCGGCAATGCCGGCGGTGGCGGCTCCCGACGCGCCGTGGACGGCTCGGACGGGGGGGGAATCCGCTGGGGCCGCTTCGAGGTGTGCGCGTGCATGAAAGATTCCTGGGGTGCATCGACCCGGGTCTATGCCATATCGGCAGACGCCCGAAGCGAACTTGAGGGCCGCTCCCGTGGACATCGCCGGACGACTTGAAAGCCTGCTGCAGGCCGCCGAACGGCTCGGAATCGAGGTCCGCGCCGAGTCCATGGGCTCGGACGGCGGCGGACTCTGCCTGCTCAAGGGCCGAAGGGTGCTGTTCGTGGACACCGCCGCCGACCTGGCCACGCGCTACGACCGCACGCTGGACGCCCTGGCCGGCCTGCCGGAACTGCAGGACCTCTACCTCCTGCCGGAGGTGCGCGCGGACCTGGAGCGGCAGACGCCGCGGGTGGAGCATGATCGACCGGGCCCGCCATGACCGGACGGCGCGCCTCCGACCGGCCTGCCGGTCCGCGGCGGTGCTGGGCGCCGTTGCGGCCGAAGTGGTTTCCATCGAAATCCTCCC
>CAZSYS010000136.1:0-10803 GCA_964611365.1 uncultured Planctomycetales bacterium | reverse complement strand
AGTGAGTCACGCGAAGCGCCGTAGCGGCCGGCCTCCGTGCCGGCCGTGCGCATGAATCCGCGGCCTGGACGCTGGCTGTGTCGCCCGGCGCCCCTGCGGCCGTCGATCGCGCACGACCTTACGCTTCGTGAGCGACAAAGGTGTCAGGATGATTTCCGCAGGCCCGGAAAATCATTCTGACACCTTTTTTGTGGTTCCTGCCGGCGGTCGAGGGCGCACGACCCCACGCCTCGCGTTGTGGCGGTGGGGTGTGCGACATCTTCGGGGTCGAAGAAGAGAACAAGAAAAGAGAGTGAGGTTGATGCGGCCTTGGGAACCCGGGGCGACGGTCGATTTCGTCGACCTCTGCCCTCGGCTACGCCCTTCCAGGCCTTCGGCCTGATGAAATGCTCGGGACTCCGGCCTCTCGGGAAGGCGGGCAGTCCATAAGTGTCCACCATTACCCATCCTCAAAAAGTAGAATGTCCCCTTTGTTGCCCCTTTGTTGCTCCGCCCTGAACAACAACGTCGTCGTGCGGAAGCACACCTGGGGTCTGGATCTCGGCGGACGGGCGGGCAACGCCACGGCCGAGGGGATCCATGCCGCCGGAGGCATCGGCGGCCTGCTGGTCCTTGACACGACGCGCCCCGCGAAGCGGGGTGGGTCGCGGCGCGACCTGCGGGCGGTGCCCGCCGCGGCGTGTCAAGGGATCGGCAACGTGGGCCAGGTGCTGGACGCAAGCGACCAGTCCGCCGCCGCCCGGTACGAGTACGACCCCTACGGCAACGTGATCGCCTCCGCCGGCCCGTACGCCGGCCTCAACCCGCTCCGCTTCTCGACCAAGTGGTGGGACGACGAAATCGGGCTGAGGTACTGGGGGTATCGGTACTACTCGGCGAGGTTGGGGAGGTGGATGAGCAGGGATCCGATTGGGGAGGAGGGGGGCGTCAATCTTCTTGCCGCCATGCGAAACGATCCCGCCTTGCGATTCGACGCGACCGGGCGGTTCGTCACATCGCCCGAGCAGGAGGTATGTGTTCTGGTTGCCAAGAAGCTGGTCCCCAGTGTCGCCGGCGGGCCGGTGGGCGCGGTATGCCAAAACAGCTGCTGCCTCGGCCTACTGTGGCCAGCTTCTTTGTCAGTATACGCCCATCGATGAAGCAATGGGCTACGTCATGCACAAGTGTTGTTGTCGACAGCGGGGCGGGCCCCCTGCGAAAAACGGGCTGCCCTGCGTCGCGGTGCCGCCCGACTTCCCCGCCGTGGGGCGATTCAAGAGCGTCTGAACGACCACCGCTCCTGCCTGTCTTGTCCGGTCGGGTGATTCTGGAGCCCGGCGGGCCGACGGTGCTATCATGGGCTCCGCCGCCGGGCGGGGCGAACGGACGGGCGCGGCGAGGCGCACGCCGCCACCGGCCTCCCGCGGCAGGCGGCAGGCGAGGACGGCACGATGATCCGCGTCATGTGCCCGCACTGCCGGCGCACGTATCGCACGATGACCGAGGGCATGGGCAAGACGGCGGTCTGTACCAAGTGCGGCCAGACCTTCCGCATCGGCCAGGCCCGTCCCCCGTTCGAGTGGCAGCCCAGCAGCCTGGCGGAGGATTCCTGGATCGGGGTGGCCCCGCCGGAGGAACCCAAGGTCGAGCTGCGCCACTGCATCCTCTGCGAGGCGCCGATGAAGCCGGGTGAGATCCGCTGCCCGGCCTGCGGGGCCAATCAGGTCACCGGAACCGTCACCCGGCGGTCGCGCGCCCCCGCGGATCTCGACGCCTCCTGGTGGTCGGCCCTGCCGATCGGGCGGATCGTCGCGGGCCTGCTGCTCGTGGCGGTGCTGGCGGGCGTGTACTTCGGCATCCGGGCCATGTTCGTCTCGGCGGCCGAAAGCGGCGTGGAGATCGCCCAGCAGCGCATCATCGCCCGCGCCGCCCGGCACCTGGCCGAGGGCGGTGACGAGTACAGCCTGGGCGACCAGCCGGAGTTTGTCGGCCGCGTGACCGACGAGAACCTGCCGCGTTTCCTGAAAATGCTCGGTGCCGGCGATCCGATGATCCGCCGGGCGGCCGGTCCGCTGATCGCCTGCGGAACGGTGACGCGCCTGGAGCCGATCCTGGCCCTGACCGAGGCGACCGAGACGGCCGAGGGCGCCCTGGCGGTGCTGCGCGCGATGGGGCCGCGGCGACTGTTGCGGCTGTGCGCCCATCAGGACCCGCAGGTAAGCCGGGAGGCGGTCCGGGCGCTGGGCCTGACGCTGAACATCCGTTTTTCGCAGCAGGAGGCGGCGGATCTGGCCGCGGCCGCCACGGAGGATGACCGGATCGCGCTGATCGGGCGGCATGTCCGGCCCTGGCCGCGGGCGACCGGCGATTTCGGCGTGCGGATCGACGGCCAGGACGCGCCGCTGACCGTCCGCGTCGAGCAGATCGGGCCGCTTTTTCTGATGCGCGTCGGCCGGCGCGAGTTCGTATCCTCCTACGACCGCGAGCGGACGTTCGCGATCCCGGTGGCCGAGTGGTGCGCCGCCACGGGGCCGGCGGTGGATGCCGCCGAGGTCCGCAGGCTGATGCGCGGGACGGTCACGCTGCTGTCGCCGTTCGGCGAAGGCTGGTCCGGGACGATCACCCTGACGATGCAGGAGCCGGTCACCGGCACGCTTCCGGGTTTTCTGCCGGTGGCTCCCCCGCGGCAGGGGGAAACCATCAGCGGCATCCTCATCGAGCTCACCCGCTCCGATTGAGCCGCGGTGCGGGGCCGGCCTCCTGCAGGGGTGCGTGGCAGTCCGGTCGAGCACGACACGGCCGCCGGGTCCCTTCCGTGGTCGGCGTCTGCCGGCCGCAGGCCTTCACCCGCTGCGGGCTCGACAGATCCGATGGACGGCCACCGGGCCGACTCAGGCTCCCGGCTGCAGGCCCTGGCTGCTGCGGGGCTTGTCGCCGGCGGCACCGTCGCGCTCCCGCGACCGGGCATCGGGCCGGCCGGCGGCGGATGAAGGGCCGGTCTTGCGCAGCGGCACGGGGTCGATGCCGCCCGGACCGCTGAAGGGATGGCAGCGCAGCACGCGTCTGAGCGTCAGCCAGGCCCCACGCCACAGGCCCCACTCCCGGATCGCCTGCAGGGCGTACTCGCTGCAGGTCGGGCAGAACTTGCACGAGCCGACCAGCAGCGGGGCGATCATCACCCGGTATGCGCTGATCAGGGCCACGCCCGTCAGGATGCCCAGTCTCCGCCACACCTCGGGGGCCCCCGCTCGCAGCGGCCGTCCGCGGCGGCTCACGCCCCGGCGGCCCGGACGGTCGAACCGATCTTTTCCGCCGCCGCGCCCAGCCCGCCGAGGGCCCCGAGGTTCATGCTGTCCACCGCCGTGCCCGGCACGAGGATGATCGAGCCCTTCTCCTCGAGCCCTTCGTACAGCATGTTCATCGCCCGCAGGTGCACGGCCACCATCCGGGGGCGGTTGGTCGCCGAACGGCCGACGAGGACGCCGCGCCAGACGGGCCCCGCTCAGCGGATGTACTCGTTGAGGATATTCTCGAGCATTTCCTGCCGTCCGGAGGCGATCTTCGGCTCGCCCTCCTTGAGCGTCAGGGCTTCCAGCTGCGCCAGGCTCATGCGGCCGGAGGCGATCTTCCGCCCCAGCGGCGTATCCCAGCCCTTGTAGCGGTTGCGGACGAACCTGGCGATCGCCCCGTCCTTGAGCATTCTGGCTGCGATGTTCAGGCCGCGGGCGAAGGCGTCCATCCCGCCGATGTGGGCATGGAACAGGTCCTCCGCGTCGATCGACTGCCGTCGGACCTTCGCGTCAAAGTTCAGCCCGCCGGTCTTGAAGCCGCCGTAGCGAAGCAGCGTATACATCGCCAGCGTGCAGTCGTACAGATCGGTCGGGAACTGGTCGGTGTCCCAGCCCAGCAGAAGGTCGCCGCGGTTGGCGTCGATGGAGCCCAGAAGCCCGTTGGCGGCCGCGTATTCCAGCTCGTGATGAAAGCTGTGGCCGGCGAGCGTTGCGTGGTTGGCCTCGATGTTGAGCTTGAAGTGGTCCACGAGGTCGTACTTCTGCAGGAAGGCGTGGCAGGCTGCGGCGTCGGAGTCGTACTGATGCTTGGTCGGCTCCTTGGGCTTGGGCTCGATGTAGAACTGCCCCTTGAAGCCGATGGTCTTCTTGTAGTCCACCGCCAGGTGCAGCAGGGTGGCCAGGTTGTCCAGTTCGCGCTTCAGGTCGGTGTTCAGCAGGGTCTCGTAGCCTTCGCGGCCTCCCCAGAACACGTAGCCGGCTCCGCCGAGCTCCCGGGTGATCTCCATGGCTTTCTTGATCTGGCTGGCGGCGTAGGCGAAGACATGGGGCGAGGGACTGGTGCCCGCCCCGGCCATGAAGCGGCGGTGAGAGAACAGGTTGCTGGTGCCCCACAGCAGCCTGACGCCGGAGTCGCGCTGCAGTTTGACGGCCAGGGACACGATCTCATCGAGCCGGCGGTTGGTCTGGGCCAGCGTGTCGGCCTCGGGGGCGATGTCGCGGTCGTGGAAGCACCAGAAGCCGACGCCCAGCTTGGTGTAGAACTCGAAGGCCGCCCGGAGGGTCATCTCGGCGACGGTCATGGGGTCGCGCGAGCTGTTGTACTCGCGGAGAATGGTGCCGGGCCCGAACGGGTCGGCCCCCAGCCCCTTGAACGTGTGCCAGTAGCAGACGGAGAATCGCAGATGCTCGGCCATGGTCTTGCCGAGCACCTTCTGGTTGGCGTTGTAATGTTTGAAGGCCAGGGGATTGCGCGAGTCCGGGCCTTCGTACCTGATCCTGCCGATGCCGGGAAAAAACTCGATCATCGCCGAAATCTCCTGAAACTGAAGAAGGACACGAGCTGAACGATTCTGCCCGGCGGCGGCTTGCGACCTCGCCGATCGGGCGGGCATAGCATAGCCGGGCATGTATCGAAATACCAACCGGCCGGGGGGATCGAGGGCGGCCGGCCGGAGGGCGGGTGCCGCAATCCGGCCGGCGCGCGACGGCCGGCGCACCGGACGGGGATTCCCGGGGCATCCGGACTCACAGCGGAGAGGCCTCAGGAGGTATGAGCCGCCTGCAGGGTCAGGGGGTCGGCCAGCCCGGCGCGCAGGAAGCCCGAGGCCCGGGTGGTACACGCCCAGCATCTTCCGCAGGGCTTCTCGCCCTCGTGGTAACAGCTCCAGGTCTTTTCCAGCGGCACCTGCATGCGTTTGCCCAGGCGAATGACCTCGCTGCGGGTCAGGTCGATCAGCGGTGCTTCCACGGCCAGTTCCCGCTTGGGCGGCCTGGCGTAATCCAGCATGAGATTGAAGGTCTGGAGGAATTCCTGGCGGTAATCGGGATAGAGGTCCGAGATCCGCGGGCCGGGAACATCGTGATCCTCGCTCAGGCCGATGATGACCTTGCGGGCCCCGATCGCACCGGCCCAGGTGCAGGCCAGGGCGAGCATCGTCGGAATCAGCCCCAGCACGAACGTGGCGGGGGTTTCGGCGCCCAGGGCGTTGGCGTCCTCGATGGCCTGTTTGCGGCCGGCGCGGGCGTTGCCGCCGAACATGCCCAGGCAGGACATCTCCGCCACCACCGTCCGCTCGATCTTCAGTGCCGCCGCGACGCTTTCGAAGGCGGTCAGCTCGCGGTCGGCCGCGCGGTGACCCCAGGCGACGTGCAGGAGCGCGACCTCGTACTGCTCCTTGGCCACGGCCGCAGCCACGCTGCTGTTGATCCCGCCGCTGACCAGCACGACCGCGCGTTCCATGTCCGCGGAATCCTCCGGGGCCCGTTCCAGCGGGCCCTTGAAACCGGCACCGCGCGGACTGATCCGGCGCGCGGGGATACCCGCCCCGGCGGCGCGGCGGCTCCAGTGCTGGTATCGGCAGTCGGAAGCGGGCAAAGCAGGTTGTTTCAGCAGAAACTGTATAGATACAGTGAAAACGCCGGATGGCCTGATCGGAGGTGCGGTCCGGGCGGGCGCGCCGGGGTCGGGAGGGGCGGTGCGTGCGGCCGGAGGGGTGCCCGGGCGATGGCGGAAGGCCGTCTGCCGGTGGGCGCCGGATGACCTCCGGCGGTCCGGCGGGGGAGTACAACCCGCCCGGAAAGCCCGGTAATATCTGTGCCGTGCCTGCCCCCTGTGTTGTGCAGTCCGTCCACCTGCATCCGCTGCGTATCCCGTTACGGCGGCCCTTCGGCCATGCCGCGCACGTGCGGACCCATGCTGATCCGGTGATCTTCGAGGTGGAGTTGTCCGGGGGCGTCGTCGGCTGGGGTGAGACGCTGCCGCGGCCGTACGTGACCGGGGAGTCGGTCGAAAGCGTGCTGGAGGCGGTGCGAAGTGTCCTGGTGCCGGAGCTGCTGACCTTCAGACCCGAGAGCTTCCCCGAGGCCCTGGAGCGGATCGAGGCCCTGCCTTCCACCGGGCCGGAGGGGGCGTCGTTGTCGGCGGCGCGTTGCGGCCTGGAGCTGGCCCTGCTGGATGCCTGCAGCCGCCGCTTCGACCGGTCGATTGAGCAGGCCGTCGGATGGCTGGAGTGCCCGGGCTTCGGCGCCCCTGGAAGCAGCCGGCACGTCCGTTACAGCGCGGTGCTGTCCGGGGGCGACCCGGCCGCTCTGGGCCGCAAGGTCCGGCTGATGCGCCTGGCCGGGATGCGCGATTTCAAGCTGAAGGTGGGCTACGGGGACGACGACCGGCGTGTTGAGGCAGTGGCCTCGGCCCTGGGCCGCGGCCTGGGTACCCGCACGACGCTTCGCCTGGACGCCAACGGAGCATGGGGCTGCAGCCAGGCCGTTGAACGCCTTCGCTCCTGGCGGTGCTGGCCGATCGACAGCATCGAGCAGCCGCTGCCGCCCGCCCGGGACGCGGATCTTCCGGAGCTCAAGCGGGCCACGGGCGTGCCGATCTGCCATGACGAGAGCCTGGTCACGCCCGCCGACGCGCAACGGCTGCTGGAACTGGGCGTGGCGGACCGGTTCAACATCCGCCTCAGCAAGAACGGCGGTCTGCTTCCGGCGATGCGGCTGGCGGCCTGGGCCCGGAGGCACGGTGCCGGCGTTCACCTGGGCTGCATGGTCGGCGAGACCGGCGTGCTGTCGGCGGCCGGCCGGCGATTTCTGGAAAACGTGCCGCAGATCCGCTTCGCCGAGGGCAGCTACGGACGATTCCTGCTGACCGGCGATATCACCGAACCGGCCGTGGGGTTCGGCTGGGGCGGACGGGTCCGGCCGATACGCGGGACCGGCTGGGGCGTCCGGATCAACCGCGACAAGCTGATGCGGTATGCCGAGGGGAGGTCCGTCCGTCTGCAGCTGTAGGGCGGTGCGGCCCGGCGGCCAGGCTGCGGCGGACGATTGCGGCGCGCCGTCAGGCCTCGCGGGTCATCCACTGGTACTGCTCCTCGATGGTGTCGTGCGGGCGGTAGGAGCGGAGGTGGCGGGCCGGCGGCTCGCCGAGCACTTCGATGCGGTCCAGGTCGCCCTGACCGAGGCCGGCGCGGGCCGCAAACCACAGGTATCCGACCTTCCGGAAGTCAAAGCCCATCAGTTCCACGGCCACCCGGTCGGCGGCCAGCCAGTCGGTCGACGCGACGGCGATGCGGTGCTCCACGGCCGTCCCGGTGCAGGGTCCGTTGCCTTCCATGCCCGCATGCCCGTCCAGCACCGACAGGTCCGGGCGGATCCGCCGGGCCAGGCTGAACAGGTTGTAGTGGATGGCCTGGTTGCGCGGTCCGCCGTGGATGAAGATCTTGTCGTTGTGGCCCCGGCTGTCGGCTCCCCAGCGGAAGCCGGGATCCTTGATCGCCGAACCGACCACCACGTTCTTGAGCGACAAGGTCACCACCGCCCGGTCATGGGTCTTGGGCACGGCGGCGGAGACCACGAACGTTTCCGGATCCAGCAGCAGCCTGACGGTGCGCACGGGCACGGGCTGGAAGCGGTGATCGACGGCGTGCAGCATGTCGACCGGCTCGTCGTCGAAGTCCGCGAATCGCAGGCGGTACGTGCGGGCAAGGCGGCGGTAGTCGAGCGTTTCGAAGCCCTCGGTCGCCCGTCCCCCGGCAGGGGAGTCCCCCAGGATGATCTCCTCCTTCACCATCGGCGCGAGGAAGTCCAGGATGGCCTCGAGGCACTCGGCGTGGCTGCAGGCCAGCGGTGTGTGGATGCACACCATGTTGGGCTTGAGCAGCACGCGGCGCTTGCCCCGCAGGGCCCGGCGGATGTCGTCCTCGATCATCCGCAGGGCGGCCAGCACGGTGTCGCCGCGTCTCTCCCCGGCGGCCAATGCCACCCGGGCCGGCGGTCCGGCCGCAGGCCGGTCGGGCTGCGATTCGGTTTCCCCGGCATGCAGCCACCGCGGCACGGCGGCGGCGGCGATTCCGGCGGTTGCGTTCCGGGCGGCCCGGGCCAGCAGGCCCCGGCGGGTCAGCCGCAGCGAACCGGGGCTCATGCGCCGGCCTCCGGGGCCGGCCGCTTCCCGACCCACATGCAGGCCAGGATGCACAGGATCTGCAGGCCGTAGGTCACGCCGAACAGCGCCCCGGCGGCGGCGATGACGTAGGCGAAAGGCTCCAAGGGCCGGGCCAGCCACCAGGACCCGATGTCCAGGACCACGGCCAGCATCGGCAGCGGAGCCAGCACCGACTTGAACCGCGGCCCCACATCGGTCAGCAGGAACAGGCCGGCGACGATCAGGGTGAAGACCGGGATCGAGAGGATGTGGGCATGGGTGCTGTGCAGCAGTTCCCGGCTGCTGATCGGCTCGATGCGGACCAGGCTGGTTTCGGTGGTCGCCTCCCCCACGACGGGTGCGGCCACGCGGGCGACCAGCTCATAGCGCGGCTCGGCGTCGCGGGCGTCGGCGTAGGGCAGATCCCGGGCGTCGCCGCCGGCGGCATTGTGGCACTCGATGCACTGCGCGGCGATGACCTGACGGGCGGAGGGATCCCCGGCCTGGAACCGGCCGGCGACGACGAAATCCGCCTCCGACGCTCCGGCCTCCAGCCAGCCGATCAGGGCTCGTTCGGCCGATTCACCGCCCCGCATCAGGTATCGGCGCATGCGGCCGCCGGGCCGGACTTCGCGCAGCATCTCCGAGGCCAGCGTCTCGCGCACCTCCCGGGTGACCTCTTTCTGCAGCCCGTGAAACACCGCCCGGAGGTCGTCGGGACTCATCCCCGGGAGGCCGTCGGCCGGGCTGTGCCAGACGTAGATCTTGGCTACCGCGACCATATACCCGCCCCCGACCAGCAGCAGGAAGAGGGTCACGGTCAGTTTGGCTCCCAGCGACAGGGCCGGCAGTCGCATCGGGCATCGCCCCGGAGGTTCCTGCGTGTTCATCGCATCGGTCTCCTTTCACCGGCCGGGCGGGCTCACGGGGACACTCGGCCTTCGTCGCCGGGCCCGCCGGGCGGGGGGTGTTCCGGGGGCGCACCGGTTGCTCGCGGACCTGCGGGCCGCATTTCAGGGCATGGCCGGCGGCTCGATGACCGGGTACTCGCCGGACAGGGCCTCGAGGAAGGCGACCAGGTCGCCGATCTGCGCGTCCGTGAGCTTCAGCTCCTTCATGCCCTTGAAGCTGGCCGCCAGATGGGGGTTGTCCCGGCCGCCGCCGGCCATGAAGCGGACGGCATCCTCGAGCTTCTCGACGCTGCCGTCGTGGAAATACGGCCAGGTCTCGGCCACGTTGCGCAGGTGCGGCACGCGGAACTTGCCCGTGTCCTCGTCGGCCCCGGTGACCTTCTTGCGGCCGGGGTCGGGGGTCTCCTTGTCGGAGCCCACGCCGGCGTTGTAGAACCGGCCGTTGGAGAACAGCGGCTCGGCGTGGCAGGTTACGCAGGCGGCCTTGTCCATGAACAGTTCCATCCCCCGCTGCTGGGACTCGTTGAGGGCGTTCTTGTCGCCGGCCTTGAACCGGTCATAGGGCGAGTTGCCGCTGAGCACCGTGCGCTCGAAGGCGGCGATGGCCTTGGCGATGCCGTCGGCGGTGACTCCGGTGCCGAAGACTTCCGTGAATCGGGTCTTGTAGTCCTCGATGCCCGCGACGGTCTCGATCACGTTGTTCATCTCGTTGCCCATCTCGATGGGATTCTCGATCGGGCCCAGGGCCTGCTCCTCCAGGGTCGCGGCCCGGCCGTCCCAGAACTGGGAGGTCATATATGCGGCGTTGATGACCGTGGGGGCGTTGCGGTCGCCCTTCTGGTCGTTGATTCCGCCGCTGGTGGGCTTGTGCTCGGCCCAGGCCATCTTCGGATCGTGGCAGGTCGCACAGGAGATGGTGCCGTCCTTGCTCAGCCGGGTATCGAAGTACAGCATCCGGCCAAGCTCGATCTTGGCCGCGGTCATCGGGTTGTCCTGTGGGACGGTCAGAGGCGGAAGCCCCGCCGGCACCTTGAGAACATACTCATCCGCGGCTTTCGCGGCCGCCGGTGCCTTGTCGGCGGGTTTCTCGGTCGGGGGCTTGCCCTGATCGCAGCCCGCCCCGGTCAGCAGGCCGATGGCCGCAAGCGTCATGCACGACCACAGGCTGAGCGTCTCAATGGTCTTCACGGTCTTCATGTCGTGTTCCTCCCGGCGCGATGTGCCCCGCAGGCCGGGTGTTCGGGCCGACCGACGCACCTCCGGCCGCCTCTGGGATTCCTCCGGGGCGAACGCCTCCGCCTCGGCCTCCCGGTCATGGTCCTCTTTTCTATCCACCCCAGCCCCGGGACGCAAGCCGCAGCCTCGCCCCCGCACGCGGAAGCCGGGCCAGACGGACGGCCGCCGCGAGGCGGAGCCTGCGCGGCTGCAACCTTCCGACCGGCTGTTTCGGCCGTTGCCGGTGTTGTAAGATCCGCCGCAC
>CAZSYS010000135.1:0-10845 GCA_964611365.1 uncultured Planctomycetales bacterium | reverse complement strand
GTTCTGCCGGTTACCGGCCGGGCCCGGCGGGGATGGCCCCTCGCCGACGGCGGTGATCGGGGCAGTCGCCCTGCGGTCCGGCAGCCTGCGCTGTTTCCGGCTTTGTCGCGGCGACAGGGACGGCCCGCGGGAATCCTCAGGTTCGCTCCCGTTCCGCAGCCCGCACGGCCTCCTGCAGCCTGCGGATCTCGATCGGCACGCGGACGGCCGGGTCCGCGCCCTCGTATTCCAGCGCCAGGTAGCCCCGGTATCCGGCGTCGCGCAGAATCGCGACGATGCGGTGGTAGTCGGTCGGCTCGCGGCGGTCGCCTCCGAGCCGGACCTCGGCCTTGACCTGGCAGACGATGGCGCGGGGAGCAACCCTGGCGAAGCTCTCGTAAGGAGCCTCGTGGAAGTTGCCGCTGTCAAGGTTCACGCCCAGCCAGGGGCTCCGCACGGCCTCGACGATCCGCAGCAGGTCGTCGGCCGTCTCGGTGAGGTAGCCGTGGTTCTCGATGGCCAGAAAGATGCCCCGCGAGCCGGCGTATTCGCACGAGCGGGCCAGGCCTTCGACGACCAGCGGGAACATCTCCTCACGCGTGCCGGTCTTGGGCGGCCGTCCGGCAAACACCCGGATCGTCGGAGATCCCAGCTTCTGGGCGATGTCCACCCACGTGCGGCAATGGGCCAGCTGGGCGTCGCGCTCCGGGCCGGGGGGCAGGGCGAAGTTGGTGTTGATCGGGGTGCCGCTGATCTCCAGGCCCAGCCGGAAAATGTGGCTCTTGAGGCGGTACAGCCATTCATCGTCGGTCCGCAGGAAGTAGTAAGAGGTCGGCTCGATCGCGTCGAGATCCAGCCGCGCGCAAAGATCCGCCAGATCCAGCAGCGACATCGCCCCGGGCTTGCCGGGGGTGTCCAGTTCCCTGCGGAAGGAGTAGCCGGCCAGGCTGAGCTTCAGGCGGGCCGGGAGCGGCCGGCCCGGGACCGGCTGCCCGGCCGGAGCCGAGTCCTGCCCGACGGCGTTCCCCGCCAGGACCATTCCCGCGGCCACCCCCGCGGCCGTCCGCAACACCCGCCGACGCGAACAAGGTTCCGGTAACACGCTCCGATCCTCCACGGGCCGCATCCTTCAAGCCGGTCCGGAGACCCGCGCCGCCGGCTGCCGGGCATGCTAAGTCCATCAGGCCGGGTTCACAAGCACCTGCCGGCGGTCCATGGCCGCACGGCAGGGATACTCTTGTGTTCGCCGGGCGGCTGAGAAAGTCTCTCGCGACCCCGTCTTGCCGATAACCGCGTTAGAATAGAAGCCGCGCGGATGCTGTCGCCGCGGTCCGGCGGCCGGCCCACCCGGGAACAGATTGTTCCTGATGAATCCGCTGCGGATGGCGGACCTTCCACCCAAACGCAGGCCGCCTGGGGCTCAGAATCAGGATTCACCCCCGGCAGGGCTTCTCTGTGACCGGCCTCGGCGATACACTGGAAGGGGGTGTTGGAGGCGTTCAAGTGCGGCCCCTGCCGTTGGTTCGGGGAGCCGCCGACTCACCCACCGGCTTCGAACAGCCTCCTGAGCAACGACCGGAGACCTGCCGTGTGGAAACCATCGATGGCGAAAAACCCTCTCGTCGGCTTGTCGCGCCGGCTGCGGCCGGGCTTGATCGGCCTAGACCGGCGGATCAGCCGGGACCATCGGATCCGCCGGGGATGCTGCTGCACGCTGGGGGCCGTGCTCTCGGTCGCAGTCCTGTGGGCAGGGCCGACCACGGCCGGAGCGGACCAGGGCGTGGCGTTCGCTTTCGGAAGCAACGAGCAGGGCCAACTCGGTGTCGGTGACACGTGGTCGCCCAAGCCTTCACTCATCAGTAACGGGCTCCGGATCGCGGCCGGGGGTCGTCACGGCCTGGCCGTCAAGACCGACGGTACGGTCTGGGCGTGGGGCAGGAACGACAAGGGTCAGCTGGGCGATGGGACGACGGCCGACCGCCCGACGCCGGTGCAGGTCCTGGGCCTGACGGATGTGGTCGCCGTCGCCGGCGGCTTTGGTCACAGCCTGGCTCTGAAAGCCGACGGCACGATCTGGGCGTGGGGCGATAACGGCCGTGGTCAGCTGGGCGACGGGACGACGACCCAGCGATGGACGCCGGTGCAGGTCTCGGGCCTGACCGGCGTGACTGCCATCGCGGCCGGCTACTCCCACAGCCTGGCCCGCAAGGCCGACGGCACGGTCTGGGCGTGGGGAAATGACACCTACGGCCAGCTGGGCAACGGCACGCCGGGGTCGAGCCTGACGCCGGTGCAGGTCTCCTTCCTGCCGGGCACGGAGGTGACCGCCATCGCAGCAGGCAGTTACCACAGCCTGGCGGTGGCCAGGGCGCCCGACGGCACGGTCGGGGTCTGGGCCTGGGGAAACAACGGCTTCGGTCAGCTGGGCAACGGGACGACGACAGGCCGCTCTACACCGGTGCGGGCCTTGGGCCTGACGGGTGCGACCGCCGTCGCGGCCGGCTACTCCCACAGCCTGGCTCTGAAGAACGACGGCACGGTCTGGGCGTGGGGCAGGAACGACAAAGGTCAACTGGGCGTCGGCCCGACGCCGGCGTCGCAATCGACGCCGGTGAAGGTCCCGGGCCTGACGGACGTGACCGCCATTGGGGCCGGCCACTACCACAGCCTGGCCCGGTTGATCGACGGCTCGGCCCGGGCCTGGGGAAGGAACGATCAGGGCCAGCTGGGCGACGGCACGACGACGCAGCGTTCGACGCCGGTGCCGGTGCAGAGCCTCAACGGCGCCGTATCGCTGGCCGGCGGCGAGTTGCACAGCCTGGCCCTGAAAGCCGACGGGACGGTCTGGGGGTGGGGATATAACATGTACGGCCAGCTGGGCAACGGAGCCACCCGGGACCGGACGACGCCGGCTCAGGGCATCAGCGGCGTGGCCGCCCTTGCCGGGGGAAGCTCTCACAGCCTGCTGCTGAAAGCCGATGGCACGGTCTGGGCCTGCGGGAGCAACGAGAAAGGCCAGCTGGGCGTTCCCACGCCGACGGTTGAATCCCCGACCCCCATCCAGGTGCAGGGCCTCAGCGGCGTGGCCGCAGTGGCCGCGGGTTACTATCACAGTCTGGCCCGCAAGACCGACGGCACGGTCTGGGCCTGGGGAGACAACCAGTACGGCCAGTTGGGCGACGGGACCACGACGCCCAGACTGACGCCGGTCCGGGTGATGGACCTCGACGGCGTGGCCGCCGTGGCGGGGGGTTACTATCACAGCCTGGCCCGCAAGACCGACGGCACGGTCTGGGCGTGGGGGGGCAACCAGGATGGCCAGTTGGGCGACGGGACCACGACGGGTCGCACGACGCCGGTGAGGGTGCTGAATCTGGACAACATCATCGCCATTGCGGCGGGGAATACTCACAGTCTGGCCCTGAGGGCCGACGGCACCGTCTGGGCGTGGGGACGGAACGATTCCGGCCAGTTGGGAGATGGGACGAACACGCAACGTTCCGAGCCGGTTCAAGTACAAGACCTGGACCGCGTGGCCGTCATCGCCGCGGGCTACTCTCACAGTCTGGCCCGCAAGACCGACGGCACGGTCTGGGCCTGGGGAGACAACCTGTTCGGCCAGTTGGGCGACGGGACCAGGACGCAACGCTGTACGCCGGTTCAAGTGCAGGGTCTGGACCGCGCGGCCGCGATCGCGGGAGGGGAGTCCCACAGCCTGGTCCTGAAGGTCGACGGCACCGTCTGGGCGTGGGGGAACAATGAGGACGGCCGGTTAGGCGACGGCACCACGACGCAACGCTCGACTCCGGTGCAGACGCAGGGCCTGGACAGGCCGATCGCGGTGGCGGCGGGAGGATACCACAGCCTGGTCATTCAGCCCCGGGGAATCTGGTACCTCGACCACGACGGGGACGGTTACGGTGATGCCGGGGCCCCGCAGGAGGCGTTCTCTCGCCCGGACGGCCACGTGGCCGACGCCACCGACTGCGACGACACCCGGGCCGACGTGCATCCGGGGGCGACGGAAATCTGCGGCAACGGCCTGGACGACGACTGCGTCGGCGGAGACGGCCCCTGCCCGACGCCCTGGTATCGCGACGCCGACGCTGACGGTTACGGGGATCCTGCGGCGACGTTGCTCTCGGTCGGCCGGCCGGCGGGCTATGTCGCCGACAATGACGATTGCGACGACAACGATCCCACGACGCACCCCGGTGCGCCGGAGCCGTGCGACGGTGTGGACCATAACTGCGATGGCCACATCCCGCTGGAGCGCACCTGGTACCGCGACGCCGACGGAGACGGCTACGGTGACGCCGCCGACATCTCCCGGGAGTGCACGCAACCGGCCGGTTACGTGGCCGATAACACTGACTGTCATGACGGCGACAACACCGTTTGGCCCGGCGCACTCGAGCTGTGTGACGCCAAAGATAACGATTGCGACGGGCAGGTCGATGAGAACATCCCGACCTGGTACCGCGACGCCGATGCCGACGGCTTCGGCGACCCCAGGGACAGCGTGGAGGATTGCATTCGGCCAGCCGGCTACGTCTTTGACGCCACCGACTGCGACGACACCCGGGCCGGCGTGCATCCAGGGGCAACGGAGATCTGCGGCAACGGCCTGGACGACGACTGCGCCGGCGGCGACGCTCCCTGCCCGACGACCTGGTACCGCGACGCCGACGGCGACGGCTACGGCAACCCGCAGATCACCACGCAGGCCGTGACGGGGCCTCCCGGCTACGTCGCCGACGCCACCGACTGCGACGACACCCGGACCGACGTGCATCCGGAAGCGACGGAATCCTGCAACGACCTGGACGACAACTGCGACGGCCGCATCGATGAAGGCTGCCTGACGATCCGTATCGCCGGTCCGGGGCTCATCCGCAGCGTGCCCGGCAGCGACGCGGAATCACCCACCTTCTTCCGCCACGGAGAGCCCAGGGCCTTTCCGGCCGGAACACGGCTGGTGCTGCGGGCCGAGCCGCAGGAGGACTGCGATCTGTTCGCCGGATGGAGCGGCGCGGTCTCATCCACTTCGCCGACCATCGAGGTGGTGTTGACCGACCGGACGGTCCTGGAGGCCGGCTTCGTGGATCGGGCCTGGGTGCCGGCCCTGTGCGGCGGCGGCGTGTGCCAGGCGGCGGGCTTGAGCCTGCTGGGCCTGGCGCTGATGCGGCGGCGGAGCGGTTGGTCCGCCTGACGGCCGTCTCCGGGGGATGGGTTGGAGCTGCTTTCAGCACCCTCCGCCGCAGCCGCCGTGGCCTCCAGCCGGCGCAGCGCTTCGCCGTGACAAGCCTGATCCCCGGCGCCAGGGCGGTCCGCCGCCAGGAGAGGCCACGTTCCAGAAGGTGCCTGTGCCGCCTGAGCCTTCGCGCTTCCCCGGGCCGCGGGGGAGGTTCAAGGGTCTCATGGCGGCAGGACCATGGCCTACCGGCAATCCCAGGGCAGGCAGTAGTCCGTATCGTTCAGTCGCTCCATTCTCATCACCGGTGAGATCACCAGGCCGGGAGCAATCTTGAGTCCGGGATAGGTGGCGCGAAAAGCCTGAAATCCTCGCGTATCCGCCTTCGTCGGTCGCGACGTAAGCTTCACCTCGATCGGGTAGAACGTCGCATCGCGCTCCAGCAGCAGATCGATCTCCGCTCCGCCATGGCTGCGCCAGTGATAGAGGCTGGGCGGCGATGCCAGAGTGGCCGACAGTTTCCGGATCTCACTCACGACGGCCGACTCGAACAGCGCGCCGGCCAGCGGATGGCCGGACAGGGCCTGCGGCGTGGAGATGCTCTGAAGACTGCACGCAATGCCGGTGTCCGAGAGGTATCCTTTGGGCTTGCTGCTGATCCGCTTGATCGTGTTGCCGTGATAGGGCGGTACCTCAAGCCATTGAAACGTCGCTCGCAGCATCGCCAGCCAGCGGCCGGCGGTCTGCGGCGTGATACCCAGCTCACGCCCCATTTGTGCGTGGTTGGTCTCCTGCCCGGTCAGCGCTGCGCACAACCGCACGAAACGCCCGAACTGCTGCCAGTCCGCCACATCCGAGATCACCCGCGCATCGCGTTCGATACAGGTACGCAGATAGGCTCGATGGAGCTCGGCGATCCACTCCTGTTCCAGCGCGTCCGCCTCCGGCAGGAAGCCTCGCCACAACTGCTCATAAACGGTTCGCGCGGTGGTCAACCGCTCGGGTTTCGAAGCAACGAACGCTTCGGGGGATTCCAGGTAGCGCTTGAGCCAGTGCTCCTCGATGCCGGACTCGGCCATCTCGGCCAGGCAGAATCCCTCCAGGTCCAGGAACACCGCGCGGCCGGCCAGCGATTCACGCGCGGATTGCAGAACGGACCACTGCTGCGAACCGGTCAGGACATACTGCCCGCCGCGTCGCCCGGCCCCCTTGCCCTCTAATGAGGCGCGGTCGACGCGCCGTTTGATGGCGGCCACCAGCTCCGGCGCATATTGGATTTCGTCGAGGATCAGAGGCGTCGGATGGTTGTCCAGGAACAGGTCGGGATCCTGACGGGCGCCGCCAACATCCACGGCCGGGTCCAGAACCACCGCATCCCAGTCCGGCAGCTCATGATGCAGCAGCGTGCTCTTGCCCACTTGCCGGGCTCCGCTGACCACCACGACGGCGAACCGCTTCAGCATCCGCCGCAGCTTGCCGGACAAGATCCGGGGTTTGTATCGCACACTTGAAAAATAGTGATGTCATCATCAGAAATCAAGCCAAATTGGTTCCTGCCCGCATCGCCGCCCCCGCTTGGACCCTCGCCCGGCCGCATTCCCCGCACGCCTGCTGCATTGCCGGGCTCTGAACCCTTACACTTGCCAAACTCCATCGTCCGGCATAGACTCACCGCCCATGCTCTCACGTCTGCACAGCATGGCCCTGGTCGGGATCGATGCGATCGGCTGCGAAGTCGAGGTGGACGTGGCCTCCTCGGGCATGGCCCCGCCGGTGATCGTCGGCCTGCCGGATGCGGCCGTCAAGGAGAGCCTCGAACGGGTGCGGTCGGCACTGCGGAACAGCGGCTACGAGTGGCCGCGGACCAAGGCGGTGGTGAACCTGGCCCCGGCGGACACGAAGAAGGAGGGACCGGCGTTCGACCTGCCGATCGCGCTGGGGATGATCTACGCCGGGGGCGAGGGCACACCGGAGAAGGTCGGGCGCTACCTGATTGCCGGCGAGCTGGCCCTGGACGGCCGGGTGCGCCCGATCCGCGGCGCGCTGTCGATGGCGATGCTCGCCCGCGACAGGAGCCTGGCCGGCGTACTGGTCCCCCGGGAAAACGCGGCCGAGGCGGCGGTGGTCAGCGACGTCGAGGTCATCGGCATCGGCACGCTGGCCGAGGCGGTGGGCTTTCTCAACGAGCAGCTCCCGCTGGAGCCGACCACCATCGACATCGACGAGGTCTTCGGGCAGGCCTCGCAGTATGACGTGGACTTCGGCGAGGTCCGCGGCCAGGAGTCGGCCAAGCGGGCCCTGGTGATCGCCGCGGCCGGCGGGCACAACGTCCTGCTGATCGGCCCGCCGGGCACGGGCAAGACGATGCTCTCCAAGCGGCTGCCGACCATTCTGCCGCCGCTGGGGCTGGCCGAGTCGCTGGAAACCACCCGGATCTGGTCGGCCGCCGGCAAGCTTGCCCCGGGGCAGCCGCTGATGGCCCGCCGGCCGGTCCGCAGCCCGCATCACTCGGCCAGCGCCCCGGCCCTGGTCGGCGGCGGCACGGTGCCGCAGGCCGGCGAGGTCTCGCTGGCCCACCACGGGCTGCTGTTCCTGGACGAGTTTCCGGAGTTCCCGCGGACGATCCTGGAGACGCTCCGCCAGCCGCTGGAGGACGGGACGGTCACCATCGCCCGGGCGCACGCCTCGGTGCTGTTCCCGGCGCGATTCATGCTGGTGGCGGCGATGAACCCCTGCCCGTGCGGCTACTTCACCGACCCCCACAAGCCCTGCAAGTGCTCGCCGAACCAGATCGACAAGTACCTCTCGCGGATCAGCGGGCCTCTGATCGACCGGATCGACATCCACATCGAGGTTCCGCCGGTGCCCTACCGCGAGCTGCGCGGCGGCCGCGAGGGCAGCGACAGCGCGGCCATGCGCGCCCAGGTGCTGCGGGGCCGCCAGGTGCAGCGCGAGCGGTTCGGCGACGGCACCACCACGCTCAACGCCAGGATGGGGCCCCGCCAGCTCCGTCGCTACTGCGCGCTGGACCAGGCCGGCGAGGCCCTGCTCCGCCAGGCCCTGACCGAGCTGGGGCTGTCGGCCAGGGCCCACGACAAGATCCTGCGCGTCGCACGCACCATCGCCGACCTCGACGGCGGCGGGCCCATCCGGACCGAGCACCTCACCGAGGCCATCATGTACCGGCGGCTGGATCGCAGGATGTGACCGGAGGCGGCCGTCCGCAGCACCCGGTCCGCTCCGGCGGCTGGATGCCGCCGTCGGGAGGCACTACACTGCCCGGGAAGGTCGGTCGGCGCCGCGGTGCGGCATGTGGTCCGGCAGGCGGCACTGCGGGCACACGTCCGACCAGACCGGGCAACCGGCCCGACGGGAGGCGTTCTTGCGATTCTCGGAGTTTCACCGCCGGCGCGAACTGGTCGTCTCCTTTGAGCTTTTTCCCCCCAAGACGCCGGAGGCGCACATCCGGCTGTTCCAGGACGAACTCCCGGCCCTGCTGCGGCTGTCGCCGGCCTTCCTGACCTGCACCTACGGGGCCGGCGGAAGCACCCGGGAGCAGACCCTCGAAGTCGTCGGGGGGATCGCACGCGACTTCGGCGTCGAAATCGCCAGCCACCTGACCTGCGTGGGCTCATCCCGCCGGCAGATCGACGCCTACCTCCAGGAGGCCGCAAGCCTGGGCGTGGCCAACATCGTGGCCCTGCGCGGCGACCCCCCCAGGGGCGACGCCGGCTTCCGCCCCGAGCCCGGCGGATTCCAGCGGGCGGCGGAGCTGGTGGTCCACATCAGACGATGCGGCGGGTTCGACGTCGCCGTCGCCGGCTACCCCGAGGGGCACCCGGAGTGCCCCGACCGCACCGAGGACTGGCGCCACTGCGCCGAGAAGGTCGCCGCCGGGGCCGACGTGGTCATCACCCAGCTGTTCTACGACCTGGAGGATTTCTGGGCCTTCGAGGATTTCCTGCGCAACCGGATGGAGGTGCGCGTGCCCATCGTCGCCGGCGTCCTGCCGATCCTCAGCGCCCAGCAGATCAGCCGGTTCTGCTCCCTGTGCGGGGCCCGCATCCCGCCGCCGGTGCAGGCCCGCCTCGAACAGTACGCCGACGATCCCGCTTCCTGTCGGCGCTACGGCGTGGAGCTGGCCACGCAGATGTGTGCGGAACTGATCGCCCGCAAGGCCGCCGGAATCCACTTCTACACCCTCAACCGCGCGGCCTCGACCGCTGAGGTCATGCGCAACCTGGGACTGTGCCCCGGCGGCACCTGAACCGGTGTCTGCAGGCCGACGTGTTGCCCCGGGCTTCCCGGCAGGACCCCGGACCGCCCGTTGCCTTGCGAGAACAGACGACGAAGAGGAAGATCCGGCACGCCGGGCCCGGCGGCGCCGGCGGCAAGGTGCCGATCGGCCGAAGCAGGCCTCCCGGGCCGTCGAACGCGGCCATGCCGGCCTCCGCACGGCAACGGCCGGGCCCCGGGGGAGACAGGTGATGGTCGCAGCGACGATGATCGGGCTTGGGGTGCTCCTGGCCTCGCCGGGGACGTCCTCCCAGGCATCCGCCGAGGCGCCGGGGCCGACCGACGGCGGCTGGAACGTGCCGGCCATGCAGGTTCTGCCGCTGCCGTATCACCAGGCTTCCTTCCAGCACCTGGGCCGGGAGCTCACCCGCTTTCACTTCGGGCCGGACCTGAAGCGACCCTTCCTGTATCCGCTGATCGGTCCTCCCGGCGTGCCCTACACGCGGATGGGGCACCCGCATGACCCGGTCGGGCACGGCCATCACTGCTCCGTGTGGATCGCGCACGCGGACGTCGGCGGTCTGTCCTTCTGGGACGACCGTTCGGAAGGCAGAATCGTGTGCCGGGCGGTGCAGGAGTATCGCGACGGCCAGGATTCGGCGACGCTGGCGTGCCGGCTGGACTGGCAGGATGCGGCCGGCCGGGCGGTCATGCGGGAAACACGCCGCCTCACCGCCCACGCGCCCGATCCGCAGGGCTGGTCGCTCACCATCGCCGTGCAGCTGGAGGCTCCGGGCGATCAGCCGGTCACGCTGGGCCCGACGCCTTTCGGCCTGCTGGGAGTCCGGGTCGCCGCGACCATCGGCGTCAGCGACGGCGGCGGGCGCGTCCTGGACTCCGAGGGCCGCAGGAACGAAGCCGGCATCTTCCGCCGACCGGCCCGCTGGGTGGACTACAGCGGACCGGTCGCCCGCGGCGCCGCCGGCGGTGTCGCCCTGCTGGATCACCCCTCCAACCCCCGCCACCCGGCTGCGTTCCATGTGCGGGATGACGGCTGGATGTGCCCCTCGCTCACGCTGTCGGGTCCGATGGTCATCGAGCCGGGCAGTCCGCTGCGGCTGTGCTACCGGCTCTGGATCCACGCCGGCGCGCCGGACGGGAGCGGAATCGAGCCCCACTGGGCGGCATTCGCCGGCCGGCCGGCCTGGCCTGTGGCCTCGCGGCCGTCGTGAACGTGGCTTCGACGATGCCAGGTCGGGGGCGCGGCACCGAAAGATTCATGCCCCCCGGAGGCTCGCCGGTCCCCGCGGCCGACTGACCCGGGGCAATCCCGGCACGGTATGCCGAACACGTCCGGCAGGGCTGACTTCCGGCGGTTTTCAGAACAGGCAGGCGGCCGGCAGTCCGCCGCTCCCGGCTGCTGCGATGGCCGGAAC
>CAZSYS010000134.1:0-10888 GCA_964611365.1 uncultured Planctomycetales bacterium | reverse complement strand
CCTCTGTGCCGGCCGCCGAGGTCGGTGTGCCGTCGTCTCGGGCTGTTGCGTCATCGTGGTGTCGTCAGGGAGGAACAGCTGACGGCATCGCCGGCCGTTTGCATCGGGGGTGGTGGTTGCACGATGGGGGGCCGAGGTACCCTTGTCGGCGGTGCCTGTACCCATTTGGCCCCGGCAGAGGCGAGTTACGCCCTTGGCAGGAAAGGCAATGTCTTGCGTCACGGGGGCACGGAGTGCGGAGAACAGGGGACGGGGAGAGGGACGCGGCCGGGCCGGCGATTCGCGGTCGCCTACAGCGTGCGGGCCAGAAGGGCGTCCAGGATCGCGATCCAGCGCTGCGTCGGCCGGGCCATTTCGTAGCGCAGCACGTCCCCGACCAGCACGAAGTCGCGGTCTTCCATGCCCTGCTTGAGCTGCAGGAGCTGCTGCTTCATCGAGGCCAGGGCGTCATCCACGCCGGCCCCTTCGACCGCCAGTTCGCCCAGCGGGATGCCCAGAGCGTCGGCGCAGGCCTGGGTGGACCGCTGGGCGTGCTTCCAGACCTCCACCAGCCGCTGCAGGGCGGCCATGGCCTGGTCGTGCCGGCCCTGGTCGAGGTGGTCGGCGATCTGGGCGCGCAGGCCGTCGCTGTCCTCGAGGATCGCCCGGGCCTGGTGGAGCGTCGCCCGGGCCAGGGCCGCCGCCGGCTGGGTCTGCAGGTGGACGCTCCGGAAGGTCGAAACCGCTCTGGCCAGGACCTCGTCCAGGCGATCGGGCGGCACCTCCTGGCCGTCACAGCGCAGGCCGACGACCAGCCGCCTCACCCCGTCGGGGCGCCGGGCGGAGACCTCCTCCGCCAGCGCCTGCAGCGACTGGTCCGGGCCCCCGGTCGGCGTGTAGGCCTCGTCATCCACCAGGATCTGCATGGCCTTACTCCACGGTGACGCTCTTGGCCAGGTTGCGCGGCTTGTCCACGTTGCAGCCCCGCAGCACCGCCGCGTGGTAGGCCAGCAGCTGCAGCGGGACCACGGTCAGCAGCGGCTGCAGCGGCTCGGGCACGTCCGGCACGAAGAAGACGTGCTCGGCCAGCTGCGGGATCACCGTGTCACCCTCGGTGGCCACCGCCAGAATCCGCCCGCCGCGGCTGCGAACCTCCTCGATGTTGCCCAGAACCTTGTCGTACTGGTTGCGCTGCGTGGCGATGAACACCACCGGCATCCCCTCGTTGATCAGTGCGATCGGCCCGTGCTTCATCTCCGCCGCAGGCATGCCCTCGGCGTGGATGTAGCTGATCTCCTTGAGCTTCAGGGCCCCCTCCAGGGCCACCGGGTAGTTGTAACCCCGCCCCAGGAACAGCCAGTTCTCCCGCTCGACGTAGCGCTCGGCGGCCGCCCGCACGGCGTCGGACTGCTGGAGAATCCCGGCCACCCGCTCAGGGATCCGGGCGAGCTCGGCCACCAGCAGACCGGCGTCGCTCTGGGACAGGAACCGGCCCCGGCCAAGCCGGATGGCCAGCATGACCAGTACCGCCAGCTGCGAAGTGAAGGCCTTGGTGCTGGCCACGCCGATCTCCGGACCGCAGTGCAGGTAGACCCCGGCGTCGGACTCGCGGGCGATGGTGCTGCCCACTGCGTTGACGATGCCCAGGGCCAGGGCCCCCTTCTCGCGGGCCTCGCGCAGGGCCGCCAGCGTGTCGGCGGTCTCCCCGGACTGGCTGATGGCGATGATCACCGTGCCGTCGTCGATCAGCGGATTGCGGTATCGGAACTCGCTGGCGTACTCGGTCTCCGCCGGCAGCTTGGCGATATCCTCGAAGAGGTACTCGCCCACCAGCCCCGCGTGCCAGGCGGTGCCCTGGGCGGTGAAGATGATCCGCCGGGCCCGGGCCAGGTCGCGGGCGTAAGCGGCGATGCCGCCCAGGTGCACCGCCCCCTCGCGGGGGTCGATCCGGCCGCGGAGGGTGTTGGCCAGCGACTGGGGCTGCTCGAAGATCTCCTTGGCCATGAAATGCTCGTGCCCGTCCAGCTCGATCTGGTCGAGCGAGAACTCCAGGCCCTGCACGTCCTTGGTCACCGGCACGGCGTCCAGCGTCATGGTGCGGAAGCCGTCGCGGGTGACGGTCACCATCTCGCCGTCGGACAGGTAGACCACCTGATTGGTGTGGGCCACGATGGCCGCGGCGTCCGAGGCGATGATGAACTCGCCGTCGCCGATGCCCACGATCAGCGGGCTGCCCTTGCGGGCGGCGATGATCCGGTCCGGCTCGCCGGCCGCGACCACCGCCAGGCCGTAGGTGCCCTGGACGTCGTGCAGCGCGTCCCGCACCGCCTGCTCCAGGCTGCCGTTGTAGAAGTGGCCGATGAGCTTGGCCAGGACTTCGGTGTCCGTCTCGGTGGCGCAGCGCACACCCTTCTGCTCAAGGAAGGTGCGGATGGCGCGATAGTTCTCGATGATGCCGTTGTGCACCAGTGCGATCCGGCCGTCGGCCGAGACGTGAGGGTGGGCGTTGGCTTCGGTCGGACCGCCGTGGGTCGCCCAGCGGGTGTGGGCGATGCCCAGCGTGGCGTCCGCGCCGTCCTGATCCAGCACCGCCTCGAGATTGTGGATCCGCCCCACGGCCCGGCGGATCGTCATCCGGCCGTCGTGGACCACGGCCAGGCCGGCCGAGTCGTAACCCCGGTACTCCAGCCGCTTGAGACCCTCGATCAGGATCGGCCGGGCCTTGCGGGCTCCGATGTATCCGACGATTCCGCACATGCTCGATGATTTCCCCTGCAGAGGCGCTGTGGCCGCGGCTTCCGGGACGTCCGGCCTTCGGGTCGACGTTCCCGGCGCGCGGCCTCGGTCGATGCGTGGATTATCCTCCGCCGGTCCGGCCGCGGCAACGGCCGCCGGCCCCGGAAGCGCGACGCCGGGCTGGGCCCTGCCGTCCGGCGATTCGCGCCGGTCCTTAACATCGGCAACCCCGGCGGCGGAGTTGGCGGCCGAATCCGGCATTCGGGCCCGCAACCGACGCAAAGCCGTCCCGGCCGGTGCGGCGTGAGCCTTTCGAGCAGCGCCAAGTATCGATTTCCGGAAGGTTTACGTGTCCCGGCCTTGAACCTCCTGCCCGGCGGCCCTACACTCTGCCGACAAAGGATTCAGAACCGATCCCTGGCGCCGTCATGCCCGGAAGGGGGCGGCGATGATGGTTCTGTTCAACGGAAAGGCCGGGACGAGTTGCCGTCGCAAGCCGTTGAATTCGCAGTTGCCGGAAGCTCCGGGCATCCGGCCGCAGGCTACGGGCCGGTTCTGGTCGTCATCCTCATCGTGATGGCCTTCGTGGCCGCGGTCATGGCCCTGACGCATCTTGTGGGCCCGAAGCGTCGCGGCCGGCTCAAGGAGGAGACCTACGAAGCCGGCATGCCGGTCATCGGCGACGCCCGGAGCCGGTTCAACGCCCGATTCTACGTCGTGGCCATGGTGTTCCTGCTGTTCGACGTCGAGATCGTGCTGTTGTGGCCGTGGGTGATGGCCTTCCATGACACGGTGGTGTCCGCCCGGCCTCTGGTCGGGCCGGCCGGCAGCATGGACGCCGGGTTCATGGCCGTGGCCGTCGGGGTGTTCTTTCTGACGCTGCTGGCCGGCTACGTGTACGACCTGGGCAAGGGAGTGTTTCGGTGGCAGTGAGGCACGCCGGTCAGGAGAGCTCCGCCGATGCCGACTGAGACGGCCGCAGACAGGCACCTCACCGCCCCGCACGCCATGAGCCGGGAGGATGTCCTGACCACGCGTCTGGACGCGCTGGTGAACTTCTTCCGCAGGCACGGCGTGAACTGGTGCCGCAAGCACTCGTTGTGGCCGCTGCCGTTTGCCACCGCCTGCTGCGGCATCGAGCTGATGGCCACGGCCTCCAGCCGCTACGATCTGGCCCGCTTCGGCTCGGAGGTCATGCGCTTCAGCCCCCGGCAGGCCGACCTGCTGATCGTGGCCGGACGGGTGGCGATCAAGATGATGCCCGTGCTGCAGCGGATCTACCGCCAGATGTGCGAGCCCAAGTGGGTCATCAGCATGGGAGCCTGCGCCAGCACGGGCGGCGTGTTCGACACCTATGCGGTGGTTCAGGGCATCGACCAGTTCCTGCCGGTGGATGTGTACGTGCCCGGCTGCCCGCCCCGTCCCGAGACGCTGATAGAGGGCGTGCTGGCCATTCAGCGCCTCGTGGACCGCGACGGCATCCGCACCAGTGCCCAGCGCGGCCGGGGCTACCGGCTGACGGTGGAACCGGTGGTGCCGCTGACCGTTTCGGCCGCCGCGGCTGGGGCCCGCAAAGGAGGGACACATTGATGGCCCCCGGCCAGGTGATCGCGGCGCTGGGCCGGCGGTTTCCCGATCTTGCCTGGGAACCCCGGCCGCTGATGGAACGCCCCGGTGCCGTCGCCGACCAGTGGTGGGTGGGCGTCGCCCCGGAGCGGCTCGTGGAGGTCATGACCTTCCTGCGCGACGACCCGCAGACCCGCTTCGAGCAGCTGAGCGATCTGACCTGCGTGGATTACCTGCGGTTTCCCGGGGCGACCGACCGTTATGGCGTGATCTACTCCCTGCTGTCGCTGACCTGGGGACACCGCCTGTGGGTCAAGTGCTTCGTCAACGACCCGCAGCCCGAGGTGCCCAGCGTGGTGGGCATCTGGCCCGGCGCCGACTGGATGGAGCGCGAGGTCTACGACATGTTCGGCATCCGCTTTGCCGGGCACCCGGACCTGCGGCGGATCCTCACCTGGGAGGGTTTCGCCGCCCACCCGCTCCGCAAGGACTATCCGCTGCGGGGCCGGGGCGAGCGCGAGGATTACGAAGTGGTCACCCGCCAGAGCGCCTGAGCCGGTTTACTCGACCGGACGCGGCCCGCCTTCCTTCACGCTGTCTTTGCTTTTCGACCCGCCGCTGCCATCCTGTCGCCGGCCCCGGCGTCGCGTAGAATGCCGGGATGGCCCGGCCGATCCGACTGACCTGGCTGATCACCGACCTGGAGGTGGGGGGGGTCCCCCTGCATCTTCATCGCCTGGCGACGCGACTGGCCGGCGGGCAGTTCGAAGTCCGGGTGATTTCGCTGGCCGACGTCGGGCCGGTCGGCCGGATGCTGCAGCGCGACGGCGTGCCGGTCGATGCCTGCCGGGCCCGGGGCCCATGGGATGTCGCGGCGCTGTTCCGCCTGGGGCGCCACCTCAGGCGTCACCGCCCCGACATCCTTCACGCCCTGCTGTTCCACGCCAACATCGCCGCCCGGCTTGCGGGTCCGTCGGCCGGCGTGCCGATCCGCCGGATCCTGTGCGAGATTCAGACGGTCGAGCGGGAAAGGCCGTGGCACCTGGTGCTGGACAACCTGACCTGTCGGCTGTGCCGGCTGGAGATCGGCAACTCGCCGTCGGTGGTTGCCCACCTGGCCCGAAACGCCCACATTCCGACGGCCCGGTTACGCTGCGAGCCGGGGGGAATCGACGTGGAACGGTTTGCCGGGGCCCGGCCGGTTTCGCGAGAGAGCCTGGGCCTGCCCCCCGGGGTGCCGCTGCTGATCTGGACCGGGCGGCTGGATCCGGTCAAGGGGCTCAGCACGCTGCTGGAAGCCATGACCCTGTCGCCGCTGCCGGCGGAGACCAGGCTGCTGCTGGTGGGGGATGGGCAGGAGCGTGCGAACATCCAGCGGAGGATCGCCGAACTGGGCCTGGCCGTTCGGGTGGTGATGCTCGGGCGGCGCGGCGACGTGCCGGCACTGCTCAAGACCGCCGATGTGTTCGTGCTGCCCTCACGTACCGAGGGGTATCCCAATGCGCTGTTGGAAGCCATGGCCGCCGGGCTGCCGGTCGTGGCTACCGCCGTGGCCGGATGCCGCGATATCGTCGTCCACGGCCGGACGGGTCTGCTGGTTCCATACGGGGATGCCGGGGCGTTGGCCGGAGCATTGGCCCAACAGATATCGGACCTTCCACGGGCCGGCCGCATGGCCCGATCGGGCCAGGAGTGGGTTCGCCGGCACGCAGACATCGCCGCGGTGGTTGAACGCTGGCGGCGGTTTTATCAGGGGATCTTGCGCGGCTCCAGCATCGGATCGGATCCATCCTGAGTGGATTTATTACTATGTTCCGCGAATCAGGGGCCCGGGCCGCATCGAGGGGCTAAACTTATTGTTGCGGACCGGGGCGGTTTGAGATATAAAGGCAGGCTGCATATCCGCTTGATATCCGGACATCGGGCCGCGGTACTTCCGTGGCAGGGCAGATCGGCGCGCGGAGGGGTCGCCAGAAGCGCAACAAGGGGGAGATTGCGATGACCAGCGTACCTCAGACGAACGCGGAGAAGGCGGTGGTCCGGTTGCTGGTAGTCGATGACCACGGCCTGGTGCGGGACAGCCTCAGCTGCATCCTGGAGCGGGAGCACGATTTTCAGATCGTGGGCGTGGCCGAGGATGCCGACGACGCGATCACCAAGGTGCTGGAGCTCAAACCGGACCTGGTGCTCATGGACATCGACATGCCGGGGGTGAGCTGCTTCGACGCGATGCAGATCATCCGGTCGCGTGTCCCGGGCACGCGGTTCATCCTGGTCACGGCCTACGAGCACGACGAGCACATCGAGCAGGCCCTGCGGGTGAAGGCCAACGGGTTTGTCACCAAGGCCGAAGGCGTGGGGGCGCTGAGCGAGGCCATCCGCAGCGTGATGGCCGGGCGGGTGCACTTCTCGCCGGAGGTGATGAGCCGGCTGGTGATCAAGGGTGACGAGATCAAGCTGGAGAACCCGCCGCGCAGCCGGTTGTCGATGCTGAGCCCGCGCGAGCGGGAGCTGCTGCGCGTGCTGGCCAAGGGTCTCAGCCTCAAGGACGCGGCCAACGTCCTGGGCATCAGCTACAAGACCGCCGACAAGCAGAAGGCCAGTCTGATGGCCAAGCTCGACATCCACGACCGGGTGGAGCTGGCCCGCTACGCGATTCGCGAGGGGCTGGTCGAGCCGTAGCGGCCGGGCCGCGGCCCCCGGTCTGCGTTCAGCCGGTCCGCCCGGATCGGGCGGCGGCATTCTTCCTCGGTCTGCGTTACTTTCCCGCGTCCAGCAGTGAGCGGACCGCCCGGGCGATCTCCTGGGCCGAGACCGGCTTGAGGAGAATCTGCGTGCCGGCATCAGGTGGTGGGGAGGAGTCGAGCTCCCGGCCGCCGGTGAGCAGGGCCTTGAGACCCGGATCGAGCTGCCGCAGCCGGGCCAGCAGTGCCTCGCCGGGCATATCCGGCAGGTTGTGGTCGATCACCGCCAGGTCGAATCGGCGGGCCGGATCGCCGGCCAGGGCCAGGGCTGCCGAAGGATCGGCGGCGACCTCGACCTTGTAGCCGTTGCTCTCCAGGACGGTCCGCACCAGGCTGGCGATCATCTCCTGGTTTTCGACGACGAGGATCCGCTCCGAACCGGCAGACCCGGCGAGCGGCGGCGGCTCGGCCTGCGCAGGGGGGGCGATCAGCGGGAAATAGAGGCTTACCTGCGTGCCGCCGCCCGGGCGGCTGGACAGGTCGATGCTGCCCCCGTGGGCCTCGACGATACGGTACACGATGGTCAGTCCCAGGCCGGTGCCCTGGTCCTTGGGCTTGGTGGTGAAGAAGGGGTCGAACGCCTGACGCTGGGTGTTCTCGTCCATGCCGCAGCCGGTGTCGCTGACGCGGATCACCGCGAAGTGCCCGGCGGTTGTCGGCGGCATCGTCGCGGGAAGCTCCGCCCGTGACGCGCGGCGGACCTCCATCCGCATGGTGCCCTCGTCGCGGATGGCGTCGCGGGCGTTCACGCAGAGGTTGACCAGCACCTGCTGGAGCTGCCCGGGGTCGGCGAGGATGTGGCAGGCGGTCGGCGCGGTCTCGACCAGGAAGTTGATCCGGGCGGGGATCAGCCGCCGCAGGAAGCGGTGGGTGTCGCGCACGAACGCGTTGAGCTCGACCGGCTGAACCTCGGGCGTGCCCGGCCGGCCGAGGGTCTGGAGGGCGCGGACCATGTCGCGGGCCTGCCGCAGGGCCGCCTGGATGTCGGCCAGGGCCTTGGCCTGCGGAGGGGCGAGGCTCTGGGCCTTGTCGATGAACTCGACGTTGCTGCCGATGATGGCCAGCAGGTTGCTGAAGTCGTGGGCGATGCCGCCGGCCAGCACGCCGAGGCTCTCGAGTTTCTGAGCCCGCTGAAGCTGCTCCTCGAGCTTGCGCGACTCGGCCTCGATGCGCTTTTCCTCGGTGATATCCACCAGGATGGCGTCGCAGCGGTCGAGGCGCCCGCTCTTGTCCGCCACCGGCACGGTGCGATGGTGAATCCAGACGGTCTTGCCCCCGGCGGCGTGCACGATGCGGTATTCCATCTCGAACGGCTGGCGGGACTCCAGGCCGCTCGCGCGGATCTGCCCGACGCGGTCGCGGTCCTCGGCATGGACCAGCGTCCAGAGGTGCCCCGGCGCGGCGGTGAACGCCTCCGGCCGGCAGCCGAGGATCTCCTCCACGGCGCCCATCATCAGCAGCGTGCGGTCGGTCCGGGCGTCGGTCGACATCATCACGACCGGCAGTGACTCCACCACCCGGGCAAGGCGGTCCTGCGATTCGCCCAGTGCCCGTTCGGCGCTTTCCAGCCGCCGGTCGCGTTCAATCTGGTCGATGGCCTGGGCCACGACCGAGGGCAGCAGTTCCAGCAGTCCGCTGTCCTTGGCCAGGTAGTCGCGGGCGCCCTGTTTCATCATCTCCACGGCCAGTCGCTCGTCGCCCTGGCCGGTGACGACGATGAAAGGCACGTCGATGTCGCGCTGCTTGAGCTCGGCGACCAGGCGGGCGCCGTTCATGTCCGGAAGCTTGTAGTCCAGCAGCACCAGGTCGGCGCGCCGGCGAGCCAGCCAGTCCAGTGCCTCGGCGGCGCTGTAGGCGCCGGCACTCTCGAATCCGGCCTGGGCCAAACGCCGGCCGATCAGCGAGACCAGCCCCTGGTCGTCATCGACCACGAGAATCACGGACGGCTTGCCTGCGGGAGACATCGACATCCCTTCCGATCGCATCCGGTCTGGAGCCCTTTGCACCGTCCGGGGACAGCGATGCCCCCCCCAACGGGCCCAGGTATGCAGCCGCGTCAACAGGAAGTCCTACTGTACCGCCGCAGCGACATGATTACCATTTTTCAAGCGTGTATGGAATGACAGGTTGTGGGATCCTCATACTGCGGACAGCCGGGTCGGAGGCGGCTTCTGCTTATCTCTGGGGGCTCACCAGATGGGACGCCGCCCGGCAGGGCGGCAGTCGGCCTTAACCGATCAGAGAATCTGTGCGGCACGAGTTCAGAAACGTGTCGAAAAGCCGTCTCGCGCATTCCTCGACGCCCAAGCTGTGGCGGGGGCGGTTGCCGCCGCAAACCACATCTTGGGGTTGTGAAAAACCCCTCTGAAAAGGCGGATTCGCTTTTCTTAAGTTGCTGTGAAAACAGGTATTTACACCCCTTGCCATCGGCCGATAATGTGCTATATACACAGTGGCTGAGCGAGGGATACCGAGCACGCCGGCAGGGCGTGCGAGTCAGGCTGGTCACGGTCGGTTGGTTGGAAGGGACCGGACGGCCCACCGGCAGGAAGCAGCCACGGCCGAATGGACAGGCCGTGCAGGCTCAGCGAAGGATCGCATCTCCTAAGCCCGCGGGTGTTGGCCCCGCGAGGCCTTTTGCCCGTCTTGCCCGTCCGGCAATCATGTTGGCCCGTGGTTTATGGTCGGGCCATGGATGCGCGCGTGCTGAGGCCTGCGCCAGGCTGGCGGAGGCGACGAGTGCTGCCATCGGGCCACGGATGCGCGCGTGATGAACAGACCGTTCGGCAGGCCCGGAGGAGATGCCCCTCCGTTTACTGTCAAGTGAGTTGCGTTTGGACCGCAGACAAAGCTTGATGGTTCCCTCGCTCAAAGCCAATACCAGGAAGCATCGGCTTCCGGGCCTGCCTTTTTCCTGAACTCGACCGGCCAGAGGCCCTGGCCGCGGGGCCGGGCTTCCGGAATTCGGGGCGTCGCTTGTCCAGCCTGGCGGGGTGCTGCCATGATCATCCGGGATTGCGACCGGGCGGTAGTCAAATGGGCTGTGGACCAGGGCTACCCGTACGCCTATGTGCGCGAGTACGGGCTTCCGGATTCCAGCCTGCGGATCCACCTGGGCCTGAGCACTGCCTACTTTGAGAGTGGCCGGTTGGTGCATTGGCGGGCTGAGGCCCCGGGCCGGCACATGGACCAGCTGATGTTCGAGCTGACCTCGCTGTTCGGGTGCTGTGCGGCGGCCGGCGCCTATCCCGACCAGGAAGTCTGGCTGTCGCCGGACGAGAAGAGCGCCCTTCGTCCACCCTTCTCGAAGGCTTCCTGAGGGCATTTCTGCCGTCCTGGGGCCGTTCTGCGCGGCTTCAGGTGGCCGGTTGCGGATGTCGCGGACCGCCCCGGTTGCCCGGACGCCCGTCCGGGTCGTGGCTTGCCGGCGAGAGGTCCGTGAATCGGCTGCCGCACCGCATGCCGGGTGCGGTTGTTACGCCCTGCCGGCAGCGGGTCCGTGGCGCCGCATTCGGTGGTCGCGATCGCCGCAGGCCCTGCCGCGCGTTCCTCGTCCCACGGCTTCCCACACTTCTTCAGCCGGCTGCCTCACCTGGCATCCCGGCTCGCAACCCCCTCTGGCCACCATAAGTGGGGTCTGACAGCGGGTGAAACCCCATTCGCGGCGGTCGGTCCGATAACGCGAAAAAAAACTGTTTCAAATCGGGAAAAAGATGGTGGTAACCCCCTTGTCCTAAGTGGGAATATGTGGTAGATATGCCCACAGAGAGGATTGAAGTGGTGAATGCTGGCGGGAAGCAACCCGGTCGGGGGCAAGTCTGGCGGGTCCTCCCCCGGGACGGTCGGTTCGAGAATCGTCATGC
>CAZSYS010000133.1:0-10905 GCA_964611365.1 uncultured Planctomycetales bacterium | reverse complement strand
ACATGGAACGGGTGCACGGCATCGGTCCGATCGACCTGGTGTTCCACGGCGACACCGGCTGTTACACGATGCTGATGTTCGAGCCGACCAAGGACCTGATGCACAACTACAGCGGGATGGGCTTGGGCGGTGGCACGGGGGCTGGCATCGACCCGTTCATCCGCAACAAGCAGGTCGTGTTCATGGGCGACTCGACCTTCTTCCATTCCGGCCTGACGGCCATCAGCAACTCCGTGGCCTCCCGCCAGGACATCACCTACATCATCCTGGCCAACGGCACCACCGCGATGACCGGCCACCAGCCGCTTCCATCGGTCCAGACCGACCTGCTGGACCGGCCGATCCCCGCGCAGGACATCGAGCGGATCGTGCGGGCGATGCTGGGCGACGCGGCGGTGGTGGCCCGCGCCGACCCCGGCGACCACGCCGCCTGGCGCCGCCTGCTGGAGCGGACCATCCTGGCCGACGGCGTCAAGGTGCTGATCGCGGACAAGGAATGCGGCATCACCTACAACCGCCGGGTGATGCGCGGCGAGCGCGAGGAACAGGCCCGTCGCGGCTTCGTGTCCCGCAGGGTCCACATGAACGTGACCCCGGAGGTCTGCGACTTCTGCCTGGAGTGCACGACCCGCACCGGCTGCCCGGGCCTGACCATCGAGGCGACGGACTACGGCCCGAAGATGGCCACGGACCTTTCCTGGTGCGTCAACGACGGGGCCTGCGCCAAGATCGGGGCCTGTCCGTCGTTCGAGGAGGTCATCATCACCCGCGTGCGGCCGCCGACCCCGCGGGGCCACCAGATCCTGCTGGAGGACATCCCCGAGCCGGCGATCGAAGGCCTGGACGCCGGCGGACGCCTGGCCGGCGGGGTATGGCGGGCCTGGGTTTCCGGCGTGGGCGGCATGGGCATCGGCACGGTGACCGGCATCCTGGTGTTCGCCGGGCGGCACCAGGGCTACCACGTGCAGTTCAGCGACAAGAAGGGGCTGGCGATCCGCAACGGCGGCGTATTCTCGCAGCTGGTCTTCAGCAGCCCCGATCACCCCTCCAACATGATGGTGCCCTACGGCAAGGCCGACCTGCTGCTGGGCATCGACCTGGTGGAGGCCGCCCGGGCGGTCGATCCCCGGTCCATGTTCCGCGTGGCCTCGCCGGACCGCACCGCGGCGGTGGTCAACGTCGATCCGACGCCGACCATTCCGGTGCTGCTGGGCCGGGAGACGATCGACCCGGCGGCCCTGGAGCAGGTTCTGCGGCGGACCACCCGGCCGGACCGCTTCTTCGCGGTGCACGTCTCGAGCCTCTGCGAGCGGATCTTCGGCACCAAGCTGTACGTCAACATCACGATGCTCGGGGCGGCCTGGCAGCTCGGGCTGATCCCGGTGTCGCTGGAGGCGGTGCGCGAAGGCATCCGCCAGACCATCCGCGCCGACCTGGACAAGAACCTCCGGGCCTTCGACGTGGGACGCAAGCTGGTCTGCCGGCCGGAGCTGTTCGCCGGACTGTTCGACCCGGAGTTCCCGAGGCGTTCGCTGGCCCGCGTGGTCCGTGAGAAGGCCGCCTACCTCAACATGCGGACCCTCGGGGCCCGGCGGGCGCTGCGGAACGAACGCCCCGGCGCCCCCCGCCGGCGCCTCCCGGACACCCGGCTGGCCCGGGCCTACAAACACATGGTCTACACCACGCTGCGGGCCTGCCGGGAACTGGACCGCCAGACCATGCGCGACATCGCCGTGCGGATCTACGACCTGATCCAGTGGGGCGGCGTCCGCTACGCGCGACGCTACGTCGAGCGCGTCCGCCGGACGTTCCTGGCCGACCACGAGGACCGCGGCTTCCAGGCCACCCGCGCGGTGGTCTGGAACCTCGCCCGGCTCATGCTCATCAAGGACGAGTTCTACGTGCCGGCGCTGCTGACCAGCTTCGAGAAGATCCGCCGCGACCGCCAGCGCTACAACGTCAACCCGGCCAACGGCGACCGCATCCGCTACCGCCGCACGTTCCACCCGCGGTTCTTCGGCCGGCAGGTGGACATCCGCATCCCGCACTGGTCGCTGTACATCCTGAGAAACCTCCGCTTCCTGCGGCACGTGATCCCCTTCTACCGCCACGAGGAGCGGGCGTTCCTGGCCTGGTACGAGCGGATCGTGGATCGCCTGGCGCTGGACGACCCGGCCGCCTACCCGCAGTGGGTGGAGGTGCTCAGGTCCGTCGAGGCGGTCACCGGTTTCGCCGAGGTCCGCTCCGCACGCATGCAGGCGGTGCGCTCGCGCGTCGACCAGCAGCTGGCCGGGCTACTGCGGGCTCCGGCCCGGTCCCGCGCGGCGACCTGACCGGCGGGCCGGCGGTACGCACCCCGCCGGGAGCTGCCGCCCGGGCCTTCATGGGGCCGGGTCACCAGAGGCGGACCCTCCGGCACCGGGCCCGGCAGACACGGGGTGAAGGTATGTTCATCTCTCCGGAGCGCGACCTGCCGTCGGCACCGCCTCCAGAAGATCCAGCAGCTCGCGCCGCACCGCCCGCAGCACCCTCGGGTCGCGCGTGAAGTCGGTCATGCCCGCCGCGACGCGCCGGGCCGCCTCCCGCACCCTCTCGCGGCCGACGCGGCGCGCCGCCGCCTCCAGCAGCATCGTGTCCTCGATCCCGTCCCGGATGGCCAGCAGCCGCAGCGAGCCGATCAGGCTGCCGGAACCTGGATACACCAGCACCCCGTCGCCGTGCAGCGGCTCGAAGGGCGTAACCGACCAGGCCAGGCGGACGTCCGCGTCGTCGGGAATCGGGGCGTCGTTGCGCGGACGGTCCCAGATGTTCAGCCCCCAGTACAGAAAGCCGTCCACGCCCTGCATCCAGGCCTGCCACCAGATCACGCGGGCTTCCACCAGCGGATGCTCGAACAGCCAGTTGGCATACGGATAGCCCGGACCCATGCAGATGTACCACCACATCTGCCCGCCCCGCCGGCGCAGATCTTCCGCCGCCGCCGGGTCGTACTTGTTCGACAGCGGGCAGTACCAGTCGATGTTCAGCGACAGCGGATCCGTGCCCGCCGGCGGCCAGCAGGTCGAAAGCGTCCGCAGCCCGGGATGACGCGCCCGGATGGCCCCGAACAGGTCACGGATCACCGGCAGGTACTCCTCGCCGCGCTCGTCGAAGCCATACACATAGGCGTACTCCAGCAGGCCACGGCGGCGCAGTTCGGGCACGACCTGGTCCAGCCGCTGAAGAAAACGGGCCTTGAATTCCTCCGTGTAGGCCTCCACCGGGGCGAAGCACACCCACGTCGTCGGCGTCTGCGGCTCGGGCACGACGTTGAGCACGTTGAAGGCGTTCAGGCCCCGGTCCTTCGCCCAGCTCAGCTCGTCCAGGTCCGGCGGCGCGGTGCGGCTGATGTCGTCGGGATTCAGCCGGCAGTCCAGCAGGCAGGCCGTGCACGCCCGCCGCAGCTCCGGGGTGATCGTGCCGTAGATCTTCTCCAGAAAGCCGTCCATCAGTGCGAAGGCGGTCTTGATCTCCGGACGCACGGGCATGCGGAAGTCCCGGACCCGCAGCACGATCGGCAGCCGCAGCGACGGTCCCTCCTCGCTCTGGACGGTCACGAACCCGCGATACCGTCCCGGCGGCTGATCGGGCGGCACGCGCGTGTCCAGCAGCACCGCACGCGTTTCACCCGGCGGCACGGTGACGGGCCGGTAGGGCGGCAGCGGGTCCGGCCACCAGGTCGGCCCGCGCCGTTCAAGAAAGGGGTGCGCCGCCGGCTGCAGCGTCTCGATGAAAGCCACCCGGGAACGCCGCCAGCAGGCCGCATCGACGACCGCGCCGCCGTCAGCCTTCAGCGGCCCGATCTCGACCCTCGCTGTGGCCGGTCCGCGGTCCGGACGGGCGATGATGCCCACCTGGAAGGCCGCGTGACCGTCGCGGACCGCCTCCAGCTCCATCGGCTCGACCTTCGCCGGCGGAAGGCTGTCGTCGAAGAGCCGGGTCAGAGAGTCGGTCGTCCAGGCGAACACCGGCCCGGCAGCCCCGGATACCTTCACCGGCTCCAGCCGGCGGGTCGCCGCCCATTCAAGCCGCATCGTGGATTGAGCCCTGACGGAAAGGGTCCTCGACTTCTTTCCACGCCCGGCGGTCAGGTCGATCTTCAGCCGCCGCCCTTTGGCCGAAGCGATCGGCCGGTCTTCCCTGGCCCCGCCGCCGGCCGTCAGCACCAGCGCGGCGTCCATGTTCGTCTCGGCACGCACCAGCAGGCTGCCGGAGCCCCACAGGCCGGCCACCGCCTCCAGGCGTTCGATCCTCGGCCGGGTCGGCTCCAGACGAGGCCCCCGGAACCAGGCCCGTCCGGTGGTGCCGCGCAACAGCAGATGAAAGCGGATCTCGCGGACCGGACGCGGCGGGTCCACATCGAGGTTGACTTCCTGCCAGTCGTGGGTGCCGCGGGCGAACCCGACTGCCCTGGCCCACAGCGGTGAACCGTCGTCGCAGATGAGGTCCAGCCAGACAGCGAAGTCGCCGCCATCCCCCACCGCTTCGGCCCGGGCCTCGGCCGAGGCGGTGAAGGGCTCGGCCAGCGGCGGATCGCAACGGATGATCTGTACCGCCCCGGCGGATCGCGCCGGTCCGGCCGGCTCGGCCAGGAGGGTGCCATCCACGATCCGGTACTGGTCCAGCGGCTGCCATCCGACAGCGGTGCCGTCGCCGGCCAGAAGATCAAAGCCGGAATTCGCGACGCGGTTTTCAGGGTTCGCCACAACCGCAAGCGAGAAAACCGTCGCGGCCGCCGCCAGGTTCCACACGGTCCATCCCTCCCCGTCGGCTCAGGTGATCCTTCGACGATCCACCGCCAGGCCCGACACGCCGGATTCAGCCGCCGTATCCCGCGCGACTCGCGCGCAGAACCGCGTAGACCCCGCCGGCGTTGTAGCTGCTGCGCACGAACGGAGCGCAGGCCACGCCGGCGAATCCCGCGGCCCGGGCCTCCTCGGCCAGGGCTTCAAACTCCTCGGGGCGGTAATACCGTGCGACCGGCAGGAGCTGCCCGGAGGGTTGCAGGTACTGGCCGACGGTGATCACGTCGCAGCCGGCCTCGCGCAGGTCGGCGAACGTCCGCCGGAGCTCGTCAGACGTCTCCCCCAGCCCGACCATCAGGCCGCTCTTGGTGATCATCTGCGGGCACAGCCGCCGCACGGTCCGCAGCACCTCCAGCGAGCGCCGGTAGCCGGCCTGAGGCCGGACCGCCGGCGTCAGCCTCTCGACGGTCTCCAGGTTGTGGTTGTAGATGTCCGGGGCGGCGTCACAGAGCGTCGCGATCGGCTCCCGGCGGGCGTGAAAGTCGGCCGGCAGCACCTCGATCGTCGATTCGGGGCTGGCGCTTCGCACCGCACGCACGCAGGCCGCAAAGTGGCCGGCGCCTTCGTCGGCCAGGTCGTCGCGGGCCACGGCGGTGATGACCACGTGCCGCAGCCCCAGCGACCGCACAGCCCCGGCAAGCCGCTCCGGCTCGTCCGCCGCCGGCGGTTCGGGGCGGGCGGTCGTGACCGCGCAGAAGCGGCACCGCCGGGTGCAACGGTCACCCAGGATCATGAACGTGGCCGTGCGGTGCGACCAGCATTCGGTGAGGTTCGGGCAGCGGGCCTCCCGGCAGACCGTGGCCACCCCGCTGCGCTGAACCACTTCAGACGTCGCGACCATGGCCTGGTCGGGCATCGGGCGCTTCAGCCACGGCGGCAGCCGCCGCCCGGGACCGGGCACCGGGGAAGGCACTACGGGCAGCGAAGCCATGCAGTCATGCTCCCCATGCTGGACGGAAACGCCACGGCGCGAACCTGGGCGCCCCCAGGCTCCCCTGGCCGCCGCCCTCGGGCGGTGAGTCCGGCAAACCGGTCCGATGGCCCCCGGGCGGAACGCCCGCTGCGACGGAGGGCTGTGCAGAACTCCGCCCACGGGCCGGCAACGGCCTCAGAGAGCCGCGAGGACGCCGGCCGTTTTACCCGGGTCCCGGCACCTTTGCCCGGGTGTCGGCACCGGGCGGACCAAGTGGGTTCGCGCCTCCACAGGCGGCCGGGACTGACCCGGACGATGAGCCCCTGGCCGGGCCCGGGCACCCGTCAGCCGACGGTGACCACGGAATCACGCCCTCCGAACTGGTTGATCACCTGTTCCTCGGCCTCCAGGTCCTCGGTCCACTGGCCATCGACCACAAAACGGTACAGGTACCTGCCGGGCTCGAGGCTCAGCCGCTTGCGGTAGGTTCCGTCTTTCTGCCGGGACATCTTGCCGTCCTTCGGCTGCCAGTTGTTGAAGGTCCCGGCCACCTGCACGGCACTGCAGCTCCCCGTCGGTCGATAGACGAACGTGACCTCTGTCTTGCCTCGCTTGAGTACCATGGCGTATCCCCTTTCACAGGCGTCCCTCGCCTGGAGCCTTGCACGCCCCGGATGAATGATTATAAGGGGCGGATATGGGGCGTCCACGGCCTGGCACGCCCCGTTCAGGGGGCCGGCGCGGCCGCCGGCCGGAACCTCCGCCCGGGACGGGGCGGTGAACCCCCCGGATCGCACGGCACCGCCGGCGATCGCGGTCGGCCAGCGGGCCCTCTTGCCTGACGGTTTTCAGCCGGCGGAGGGGCGTCTCAAGCTGCCGGCCCGGAAGCGACGGCGTCTATCAGGACGCCGGGGTTGTGCGCCTTATCAGAGGTGAAATGGCATGCTTACCTGGACCTTCCTGGGCGTAGGCTCGGCCTTCGCCAAGCGCAACTTCCAGTCCAACGTGCTGGTGGAGGCATGGTCCCAGGGCCCCGGACGACAGGAGGCCCCGGACGACACCCTGCTGATCGACTTCGGCACCACCGGCCCGATGGCCCTGTATGCGCTGATGCAGCGGCCGGGGTTCGAGTACCTGCGATCCGGCGGGGCGATCAACTACCCGGCGATCCGGCGGGTTCTCGTCACCCACCAGCACGCCGACCACATCGGCGGGCTGGAGGAGATGGCCCTGGTCAATGCCTACATGTTCGGCGACCGGCGCAGGGGTCGGCCGTTCAAGCCGCAGATCATCAGTTCGATCAGCATCCTGATGAACCTCTGGGACCACTCGCTCAAGGGCGGCCTGAACGCCATGGCCGGGCGCTACGTGCTGCTCCAGGATTACTTCTTCATTCTGGCCCTGAATCTCAGCGAGCCGGAACGTGATCACTTCACCATGCTCAAGCGCTACGAAGTCAGCCTCTTCCCGACCGACCACATCCAGATCGAGCGCAAGTACGACTGGCCGTCTTACGGCGTGCGGATCGTGGACGCCCAGACCGGCCGGTCGCTGTTCTTCAGCGGCGACAGCCGCTTCGACTACCCGGCCTACGCGACCATGATGGAGCAGGCCGACATATGCTTCCACGACACCCAGCTGTTCGACCAGCCCAACCCGGTTCACGCCCTGCTGACCGAGCTGCGCACCCTTCCGCGCGAGGTGCGGGCCAAGACCTGGCTGTATCATTACGGCGACAACTGGGACTCCGGACCCTTCGACGACGTACCGCAGCATTTTGCAGGCTTTGCCGAGCCGGCCCGGCGGTACACGATCTTCGAGTGACCCGCAAAGGGGGCGAGGTCTGCGATGATGGACGCCCTGGTGCTGAAAGCCTGTCGGCGGCTGGAGATGGCCGAGGTGCCCGTGCCCGTGCCCGGACCCGACGAGGTGCTGGTGGCGGTGCAGGCCTGTGCGATCTGCGGCAGCGACGTGCACGGCTACGACGGCAGCACCGGACGGCGGGTGCCGCCGCTGATCATGGGGCACGAGGCCGCCGGCATCGTGGCCGAGGTCGGTGCCCAGGTGTCGGGGCTTGTACCGGGCGAGCGGGTGACCTTCGACTCCACGGTCTACTGCGGTCGCTGCGGGCCCTGCCGGCGCGGGCGGATCAACCTCTGCGACGACCGGCGGGTGCTGGGCGTGTCCTGTGCGGAGTACCGCCGGGACGGGGCCTTCGCCCGGTACGTGGCGGTGCCGCAACGGGTGGTCTACCGCCTGCCGCCGGGGTTGAGCTTCGAGCATGCGGCCATGATCGAGCCGCTGGCAATCGCCTTTCACGCCGCCGGCCGCGCGCCGTTGCGGCTGGGCGACACCGCGGTGGTCGTGGGGGCGGGGGTGATCGGGCTGCTGATCGTCCAGGCGCTGCGGCTGGCCGGCTGCGGGCGGGTGGTGGCGGCGGACATCGACCCGGGCAGGCTGGAACTGGCCCGGCGGCTTGGAGCCGATGAAACCGTGCAGGTCGCGGCCGACCGGGCCGAGGCGCTGGTCCGCCAGGCCGTCGGCGGAGACGGCGCGGATATCGCTTTTGACGCCGTCGGGCGGGGAGACACACTGCGGACGGCGGTGGCCAGCCTGCGCAAAGGGGGAACGCTGTCGGTCGTCGGCAACCTGGATGCGGATGTTCCGTTTCCGCTGCAGCAGGCGGTCACGCGGGAGCTGACCGTGGCGGGTTCATGTGCCTCCTGCGGCGAGTATCCGGCCTGCATCGATGCACTGGCCGCCGGACGGGTGGACGTCGCCAGCATGATCAGTGCCGTGGCGCCGCTGGAGGAGGGACCGGCCTGGTTCGAGCGCCTGTACGGGCGCGAGCCGGGCCTGATCAAGGTCGTGCTGCGACCCGGGGACTCGACATGAGCGCAAACCCGTTCGACCTTTCGCGCAAGGTGGCCATGGTCACCGGCACCAGCCGGGGACTGGGACAGTACATGGGCCGGGCCCTGGCCCGGGCGGGCGCCGACCTGGTCATCACCAGCCGGCGGCTCGAGGCCCTGGAGGCATTTGCGCGCGAGATCGAGCAGATGGGCCGGCGGGTCTTCCCGGTGGAGCTCGACGTGCGCGACCTGGCCAGCATCCGCCGGGCGGTGGCCCAGGCCTGGGACCACTTCGGCCGGCTGGACATCCTGGTCAACAACGCCGGGTGCAATGTCCGCAAGCCCGCCCTGGAGGTCACCTGGGAGGACTGGAACCAGGTGCTGGACACCAACCTGAGGGGTACCTTTTTCGTCGCCCGCGAGGTCGCCGCCCGGATGATTCCGCTGGGACGCGGCCGGATCATCAACATCGGCTCGGTGACCTGTGTGTTCGGCTACGCCGGGCTGGCACCCTACTGTGCCCCCCCCGCGGCGGGGTGCGACAGCTGACCATGAGCCTGGCCGACGACTGGGGCCCGCACGGCATCACCGTCAACTGCCTGGCCCCGGGCTGGTTCCGCACGGAGCAGAACAAGGTGCTGTATGAGAACCAGGCCTGGGTGGACTACCTGATCGACCGCATCCCCCTGAAACGGCCGGGGCGCCCCGACGACCTCGACGGCGCGGTGGTCTTTCTGGCCTCGGACGCCTCGGCCTACATCACCGGCCAGACCCTGCTGGTCGACGGCGGCATCTCCACCGGCGCCACGCGGGCGATGTGATCCGTGGCGCAGCGGCCTCCGGAACGCGCCGCGGAGCATTGCCCGGCCCCGGCGGCGGGGTTATCTTGCCGGTGTGAGCCGCGCCCCCCACAACGGAAATGACACCCCCGGCGGCGAGCCGGGCTTCCTGCACCGGTCGGTGGCCGCACACCTCCGCGAACGGATTCTCACCGGCGTCCTAGCGGCCGGGGCCAAGCTCCCGACGCTGCGCGAGATCGCCGAGGAATTCGACGTCAGCACCATGGCCGTGCGGCAGGCGATCCGCCTGCTGGACCGCGAGGGGCTGATCCGGCACATCGCCGGCGTGGGCGCCTTCGTCCGCAGCCATCCGCCGGCCGGGAAACCGGAGCACCGGATGCTGGCCTTCGTGGCCATGGACCTCAGCGCCGCCTTTGACATGGCCATCGCCCGCGGCGTGGAACGGGCCTGCCAGAAGCGCGGCTGGTCGGTGCAGATCCTCGATGCCCACCTGGACATCGAGCTGGAGACGCGCAACATGCTGCGTCTGCCCGAGAGCGGGGCCCAGGGGGCGGTGGTGCTGCCGCCCTGGCATCCGGCCAACGTGGACGCGCTCTTCAGGATCCACCATGCCGGCTTTCCGCTGGTGCTGGTCGACCGGACTCTGCCCGGGCTGACTGCCGACCTGGTGGAGTCCGACCATGAGAAGGGCGGGTACATCGCCGCCGGCCACCTGATCGCCCGCGGCCACCGCCAGATCCTGATGGTCAGCCACGAGCCCAACGTATCCTCCGTCGTCGGCCGGATCCACGGATACGAGCGGGCCCTGCGGGAGGCCGGCATCCGGCCGGATCCCGGGTGGATGGTCTGGATCGATGCCGCGATTCACCACCGCGGTTTCGCGGAAAACCGGCGCTGGCTGGGGGCCTGCACGGCGATCGAGCCGGTGCTGGGCGCCCTGAAGCCGCCGGTGGGGGTGGTGGCCATCGACGCCTACGCCGCCTGGGGCGTGTACGAGGCCTGCCGCCGTCTTGAACTGCGCGTGCCGGAGGACGTGTCGGTGATCGGCTTTGACGACTCCGAGCTGGCCCACGCGATCCGCCCGCCCATGACCATCGTTGCCCAGCGGACCGACGACATCGGGCGGGCGGCGGTGGATCTGCTGGAGCGCCGGGTGATCGAGAGCCGGCAGCGCGAGTGGATCGGCCGCTCCTATGCTCACGTGGTGATCGACATCGATCTGATCGAACGCCAATCGGTCGCGGACGTGCCGGGGGGCGCCTGAATCCCCGGGAACGCCCGATCTGCGAGGACCAGACCATGCGCGGAACCATCGTAGCGGCCGCCGGCCGACCCGGGCCGGTCTTTCATGGACTGTTCCTGGCCTGCGCCGCCGCCGGCTGCGCGCCGGCCGCCGTCGAGCGCTGCGACGTCCTGGTGTACGGGGCGACGGCCGGCGGAACCGTGGCCGCGATCGCCGCGGCCGGCGAGGGCATGGCGGTCACGCTGCTGGAGCC
>CAZSYS010000132.1:0-10994 GCA_964611365.1 uncultured Planctomycetales bacterium | reverse complement strand
GCGAGGCATCGTCATGGCCTCTCATTGGCATCGCGAAGCGCCGTAGCGGCCGGCCCCCGTGCCGGCCGGGCGCAACAGTCCGAGGCCTGGGCACCGGCCGTACCGCCCGGCGCCCCCGCCGGCCGTCGATCGCGCACGACCTCACGCCTGGCTCTGTAACCTTGTGATCTGCGAACCTTTCGGGTTCGAAGGAAGAAGAAGAGACAGAGGAAACAGACCGGCGCTTGTGCCACCCTGAAACCGGGCACGCCCGGGCTCCCGCACGAACCCCGCCGCCGGGGACGGTGGCCGCGACGTCGGGCCGATCCGCTGCCGGGGGGCCGGCCTTTCAGGCCACCGCGGCGGCTTCCACGTCCGCGCCGGCGAAGCGCACGCTGACCCGCTTGCTGACGCCGGCCTCCTGCATGGTCACGCCGTAGAGCACGTCGGCGATCGCCATGGTGCGCTTGGAGTGGGTGATGATCAAAAACTGCGAATGCTCCAGGAAGTCGCCGATGATCCGGTTGAAGCGCTCGTTGTTGGCCTCGTCCAGCGCCGCGTCCACCTCGTCGAGGATCGCGAACGGCGACGGCCGGCTGCGGAAGATCGCCAGCAGCAGGGCGATGGCGGTCATCGTCTTCTCACCGCCGGACATCAGCGAGATGCTCTGCAGCTCCTTGCCCGGCGGGCGGGCGTGGATCTCGATCCCCGCCTCCAGGACGTCCATCGCCCGGCCCTCGGGCGGCTGCTCCAGCAGGATGTCGGCCTTGCCGCCGCCGAACAGCCGGCGGAACAGCTCCTGGAAGTGGCCGCGAACCGCCTCGAATGTGGTCGTGAAACGCTCCCGGCACTCCTGGTTGAGCTGCTCGATCAGCTCCTCCAGCTGCCGCTTGGAGTGCCTCAGGTCGTCGCGCTGGCCGGTGAGGAACGACGCCCGGTTCTCCAGCTCCTCCTGCTCGGAGATGGCGTCGAGGTTCACGTTGCCCAGCCGCCGGATCCGCTCCCGGAGGTCCTCGATCTCGGCCTGCACCGCGTCCCAATCCTGCTCCTCGTGGCGGTAGCCGGCGTGGGCCGCGACCAGGTCGATGCCCAGCTCCGCCTGCGTCCGGGAGACGAGCTCCTCGATCCGCACCCGCAACTCGTGCTGCTCCATCTGCAGGCCGTGGAGCCTGCTCTCGCTTTCCTCCAGCGACCCGCGCAGCGTTTTCAGGCCGGCGGCGAGCCGCTCGCGGTCGAGATGGATGTGCTCGCGGCGGTGGCGCCCGGCGCGCACCTCGGCGTCCAGACCCTCCTGCCGCCCGCAGAGCTCGGCCAGGCGGGCCTCGGCGGCCAGAATGACCCGTTCGGCCTGGGTGATCCGGGCAGCGGCGTCCTCGGCCTCCCGGGCCGCCTCCCGGAGGGCCTCTTCGCCGGCCCGCAGCGCGTCGCGCAGCGTCCGCAGCCGCTCGGCATGGGTTCCGCGCCGCTGACCCAGCCGGGCCACGGCCACCTTCGCCTCGGTCAGCTGCTCGGCCAGGGCGGCGCGGCGGGCCGCCAGATCCTCGATGGCGGCGTCCAGTTCGCGGGCCCGCTGCTCGCAGGCGGCGCTCTCCTGTTCGATCGCGGCCAGCGCGGCGGCGGCCTCGCCGGAACGCCGGTCGTTTTCCTCCATCTGCATGCCGACCGCGCGGATCTCGCCGGCAATCAGCGGACGCTCGTGCTCGAGCCGGGCGGCGGCGGCGGCATTGGACTGGATCGCGGCGTGGTTTTCGACCTCCCGGGTGCGGGCAGCGGCCAGCACCGCCCGAATCTCCTCCTGGCGGCCCTCGACGGCCTCGATCTCGGCCGAACTCCGCTCGATGCGGTCGCACATGGCCGAGATCCGCTCGTCGATCTCGGTCAGCTGCTGGTCGATCTCGCGAAGCTCGCTCTTGCGCGAGATCAGCCCGGTGCCCGAACCGGCCGGCCCCAGCTGGCAGCGGCCGTCGGGCTCCAGCAGCTCGCCGGAGAGCGTGACGAAGCGGAACATCGGCGGGTGGGTGTCCAGCATGCGACGGGCGTCCTCCAGCGTCCGCACGACGATGGTCCGCCCCAGCAGGTGGCGGACCAGCCGCTCGGCCTGCGGCGGGCACCGCACCATCGAGGATGCCACGCTGACGAAACCCTCCTGGCCCGAAAGGTCCGGCCCGGCGATGAACGGCGGCAGCAGATCCAGGCAGATCGCCCGCACGCGGCCGGGAAAGTCCGCCAGCCGCGCGGCATCGGCGAAGAACGCCCGGCTGTCGTCCACCACCACATACTGGTCGAACTCGCCCAGGGCCGTCTCGATCAGCGCGGCACTGGCCACGTCCGCGGCCAGGAGGTCCGCGACCAGCCCCTGCACGTAGCCGAAAGCCCCGCCCGAGGCGTCCCGCTCCCTCAGGTGGAGCAGCTCGCGGACGCCGGCGTCCACCCCCTCGAGGCTGCGGTCCAGCTCGGCCAGCAGCTGGCGGCGGCTCAGCAGCCCGCTGCGGTATTCCTTCGCCGAGGCCAGGTCCTGGTGCAGGGCGGCACGCTGGCCGTCGAGACGGGCGGCCTGATCGCGCAGCACCGACAGATCGTCCTCGCACCGCCGGATGTCGGCCGCCAGGCCGGCTGCACGTTCCTCGAGCCCGCCGCGCGACCGGGCAAGCTCGTCGAGCTCGGCCAGCACCTCCGCCTCCCGCGAGCGCAGCCGCGTCTGCTCGGCCTCCAGCTGCTCGCGCCGCTGCTGCAGCGACTGGATCTGGTTGTGCGCCTGGGCGACGCGGCGCATGGAGTCGATCACCCCGGCCTTCTCCTCCTCGCTGCGCGCCCGCAGGGCCGCCGATTCGGCCGACAGGGCCCGGTCCTCGCCGGCCCGTGACTCGACCACCGCGTGAGCGGCCTCATACTCGGCCTCCAGGCTCGCGGCCGCCTGCTCCTCCAGCTCGATCTGCCGGCCAACCCCGGCCATGCGGTGCCGCTCGCCGGCCAGACGCGCCAGAGCCCGGTTCCGCACCGTGCCCAGCTCAGCGACCCGCTGCCGTGACTGCCCGGCCCGCTCGCGGCAGGCGGTGATGTCCGAGGTCACCGCCAGCATCTGGTGGTCCAGCTCCCGGATCTGCTCGTCCAGCGCCAGCAGGTCGGACTGCAGCCGGCTGTCGCGGGCCTCGGCGGCGGAGATCTCCGTCCGCAGTCGGGTCGACTCGTCGACCAGACCGGCGATCTGGCCGTCCAGCTCGGCCGTCCGCCCGCTCAGGCGGTGGTACTCGGCCAGCGCGTAGGTCGAACGCCGGGCCCGCAGCTGCTCGTCGTACTGACGCCAGGTCCGGGCCCGCCCCGCCTGGTTCTTCACGCTCCGCAGCCGCTTCTCGACCTCCTCCACGATGTCCTCGATCCGCAGGAGGTTCTGCTCCACCCGGTCCAGCTTGCGCTGAGCCTCGCGCTTGCGGGCCTTGTAGCGGCTGATCCCCGCGGCCTCCTCGAAGATCAGCCGCCGCTCCTGCGGGTTGGCCTGGAGCAGGACGTCCACCCGCCCCTGCTCGATGATCGAGTAGGCGCCGATGCCCACGCCCGTGTCCATGAACAGCTCGCGCACGTCGCGGAGGCGCACCGCCTGCCCGTTGATCAGGTATTCGCTCTCGCCCGAGCGGTACAGCCGGCGGGTGACGGTCACCTCTTCGGCCTCCGACGGCAGCCGCCGGTCGGCGTTGTCGAACACCAGATCCACCTGGGCCATGCCGGAGGGCTTGCGCGTGCCCGAGCCGTTGAACACCACGTCCATCATCTGCCGGCCGCGAAGGCTGCGCGCGGACTGGTCGCCGAGCACCCACTTGACCGCGTCCACCACGTTGCTCTTCCCGCAGCCGTTGGGGCCGACGATCCCGGTCACGCCGGGCAGGAACTCGAACTCCGTCCGGTCGGCGAAGCTCTTGAATCCCTGGCAGATCAGTTTCTTGAGATACATGAATCCCGCGGGACCTCCCTGTCCTCGTGCCCCGACCTTCCCTGGTCGCGCCGCGAAAGGCGGGTACTTCGAGGCCTTACACCTCGCTCGTGGCCGGCAGCGCCGACTGCCCGGACCCCGTAAGCCGGACGCGCCGGCCGGCGCCGAACCCGATCACCGGCCCGATCCACGCCGGCACCCCGTACTCTAACCGCAGAACGCCGGCGTGCCAAGGGCTTATCCACCGGTTTTCCACACGCGTTCCGGCACGCCCGCGGGGCGGCCGCCGTGCGGCGGATCTCTTGCAAATCCTTTCAAAATAATGACTTACCGTGGTCAATGCCCACGCGCCGTCCTCCCCGGGGATCCTCGCGGGCTCACGCCACGGCGGCTCGCCGGGCGGCCGGCCCGTCAGGCCGGAATCATCCCGTGGTCGCTAAAGAACGCCAGGGCCTCATCCACGCCGCCGAAGACCCGCGTGGCCGTGGCTGTCACGAAGGGGGAGGGTTCGGCCCGGGGCTTCCAGATGACGTAGACCTCGCGGGTCATCTCGTAGGCGTGCTGCAGCTCGCGCTCCACACCGCTGGACAGCCCCGGCTTGCCGCCGGGCAGCTCGGGAATGAAGCTCACGATCATGTCCGACTGGTCGATGAGCTTGAAGTCGCGGGCATAGATCTGGCCGTCGATGTCGCCGGCCAGCCCGGCGACCTCGGCGACCGGAAAGGTCACCGGGCGGCCCTGCACCATGACCGTGAAGTGGTTCTCCCCGCGCCGGGTGGCGGCCGCGGCCTCGATCAGCAGACGCTTTTCGTCCACGTCGCCCGGATCGAAGGTGACGAAATGCTCGGCCAGGGCGGCACGGAACGCGTCGATCTCGGCCTGTACGTCCGGCAGGTCCATCACGTGGGTCATCGGGAAGGATGGGTACACCTTCCGGCGGTAAGGCTCGAACATCAGCCGGTAGGCGCTCAACGCGGTGTCGCCGGAGGCGCCGCGCGAGACCACGTAGTGGCAGCCGTGCCCGCGGACCACCCGGGCGAGCACCTCGGTGGCCAGCATCTCCTCCTCCCGCCAGACCAGCACGTCCTTGAGGCTGTGGTGAACCTCGTGCTCACGGGTGAGGCGGTCGTGAACGACGTCGGCATTGTCCACCACCGTGATGTACAGATCGGCGTCCAGCGCGGTCATCTGGTCGGGGTCGAAGGCGGGGAACAGCCCGTGCTTCCAGCGGAAGGTCGCGTGCGTGTTGACCAGCAGGTTCTCGCTGGCCTCGGCCAGACGGAGCACGTCCTTGAAGACGCTGCGGCGCAGGGCTTCCAGCCGGCTGCGGGGCAGGTCCAGGATCCGCCCCGCCGCGACGTCCGGAGCCTCGGCGTACATCAGGTCGCCGATGTGGGCGACGGCCGCCGCCCGGCCGTGCTGGCGGGCGATGTCGGCGACCTGCTCGACGAAGCTCTTCTTGTCCACGCCCACCTGTCCGGTGAACACCACGCGGACGCCGGCGTGGGGCGGGCGGTCGAAGAGCGTCGGAAACGCCGGTCGCGGCATGGTTCGGCCTCATCCGTCGGCGCCGGGGCCGTCATGGTAGCAGCCGGCGGATCGGAAGCAACGTCCGCCCGCAGTGGTTGACGAGGCGCCGCCGGCCCGGTATAGACCACCCTTTCAGCGATCCGGGAGGGAACGCGGCCGCGCCGGGGTGACCGCCGGGCCGGGCGTGTCCGGGCCTGCGGCGGGCGTCTGCAATGAACTATCTCAACACCATCGCCGAATACGAAGGGGCGGTCATCGAGGTCATGCCCCGCTACTGGGCGGCCCACCAGGAGGCGGCAAGGGCCGCGGGGTTCGAAGGCCCGCCGCAGGAAGAGTTCGTACGCCTCTGCCGCCAGGGAGCCGCCCCCGCCCAGATGATTCCCCACGCCCGGCCCCATCACATCCAGGAGTACAAGCGGGTCTGGGCCCAGCGCGTGGATGCCTCCGACCTGATGGCCCTGGACGTCGCCGTCGAGGGGGCCGCCGCCAACTACCGCGTGCTCAAGAACATGGGCAACTGCCACCTGGCGACGTATTGCCGCAACCGCGACGGCATCAACGCCACGCTCGACCGGCTCAGCCTCTGGATGTACTTCGACCGCAAGACGGTTTTGCCCGAAGAGCCGCGCCGCCGCGTGGAGTCGCTCCGCGAGATGGCCGGAACGCGGGTCACCCTGGCCATCGCCGGCACCGTCCCCTTCGCTTATGCCGCCAGCGAGGCCGGCTGCCGCGTCGTCGCCCTGACCCACGGACCGGCCTTCCCCCGGCGCCTCCGCCAGGTCGGAGTAGATGTCTTCTTCGAATCACTCGACGAACTGACCGACGCCCTCTCCAAGGGCCGCGAAGACCTCCGCCGCATCGGAATCTGCTGAATCCCGCGGACCCCGGACGGTGCTCACGAAAACGGCACCGGGGCCGCCGTTGCCCAGGCTGCGGGCAGCACCGGCCGGATCCGGCACCGCCGCCCCCCGGTTTTCGAGCCACAGAAGCGATCGAGACGCCCGGTCGGTATTGCGGCACGCGAATTGCCGTATTCTTACTGTGAACCCGCGCGCAGCGGCGCGGGTATCGCTTGGATGTCTGGATGACCGTCTGAGCGGACCGGGCGAAGCCTTGCGTCCGCGCATGTGGTCCGCTCGGCCCGATTCTGTCTCCCGGCCGATCCTGCAGGACCTTCCGAGTCCGTTGCCGGCAGGTTCACGGCGCGGCTCCGACTCATCCTGCGCCGCCGCTGCGGCGACGCCCCGGAAACGGAGGCCCTTCGATGCATCAGGCCGATCCGCCCTCGACCCGCCTTGTCCGCTGTCGCCCGGCGTGCGGCTGCCGGTGTGAAGCGACCGCCGGCGGCCGGAGACTCCGGTTCCGCCGTTCACGGCGGATCGCGGCGGCCTGGGGGCTGGCGGCGCTGATCGGCGCTCCGGCCGCGCTGGGGGCCTCGGAGCCCGCCGGGCCGACGTTCGATACCGGGGACACCGCCTGGATGCTGACCAGCAGCGTCCTGGTGCTGATGATGACCATCCCCGGGCTGGCCCTGTTCTACGGCGGACTGGTGCGGGCCAAGAACGTCCTGTCCACGCTGATGCACAGCCTGTTCTGCGCGGCCATGATCAGCGTCACCTGGGTGCTGTACGGCTATTCGCTCTCCTTCGTCGGTGACAACAGCTTCATCGGCAACCTGAGCCTCTGGGGGCTGGGGTTCGGCAACAGGAACCCCATCCTGGGAACGGCGCACCCGCTGGCCCCGACCATCCCCCAGATCCTCTTTGTCGTCTACCAGGCCACCTTCGCGATCATCACGCCGGCCCTGATCTCCGGCACGTTCGCCGAGCGGATGCGATTTCCGGCTTTTGCCCTGTTCATGCTCCTGTGGTCGACGTTCATCTACAACCCGCTGGCCCACTGGGTCTGGGGCGGAGGGTGGATCGGCGACATGGGAGCCCTGGATTTCGCCGGGGGGACGGTGGTGCACATCTCCAGCGGCATATCGGCCCTGGTGACCGCGGTTTACCTCGGCCGGCGCTTCGGCTACGGGCGCGAGCCTATGCCCCCGCACAATCTGCCGTTCACCCTGATCGGTGCCTCGCTGCTGTGGGTCGGATGGTTCGGATTCAACGCCGGCAGCGCCCTGGGTTCCGGAGAACTGGCCGCGATCGCCTTCGTCAACACCAACACCGCCGCCGCCGCCGCGACCCTCGCCTGGCTGGGGGCCGAGTGGGTCAAGACCGGCAAGCCCACGCTGCTGGGCGCCGCCTCCGGCGCGGTCGCGGGGCTCGTGGCCATCACGCCGGCCGCCGGCTTCGTGACCCCGCTGGCGGCCATCTTCATCGGCATGGCCGGCGGCGTCGTCTGCTACACCGCCGTGTCCCTCAAGCCGCGACTGGGATACGACGACGCCCTGGACGTGGTGGGCGTCCATTTCGTGGGCGGAACCGTGGGGGCCTTTCTCACCGGGCTCTTCGCCACCCGGCTGGTCAACCCGGCGATCGCCCTCGAGGCCGGCACCGCTCTGATGCTCCGCCAGCTGGCCGCGGTCCTGGCTACCTACGCCTTCTGCGGCCTGGGCACCTACGTCCTGCTGGTCGTGGTCAACGCCATCACCACCGTGCGGGCCCGGCAGGACGAAGAGATCGTGGGCATGGACCTCTCCCAGCACAGCGAGCGTGCCTACCTGCTGGGCGGCGGGGAAACCGTGGTCAATGTGCGCGAGCCGCGACCGGCCATGAGCCCGCCGCCGGTCAGCGGCGGACGCTTCACCGTTTCGCTCTCCGGCATCGACGTCGGTGCAATGACCGAACACTGGCGGCAGCTCTGTCAGGAGAGCAACGGCACCCCGTCCCCCGAGTTCAGGACCGTCTATGCCCGTGTCTCAACCATCCGTGGATCGAGCTTCCGTTTCCGGGGGGGCGACCGGGAACTGGTCCGACGCAGCCTCGAGCAGCTGTTCAAACCGGTGGCTTCCGGCGTGAAGGCGACCATCGAGGATTGACCGAGGGCGCGCCGCCCGCCGCGGCTGCCGGCGGGCCGTGGGGTGCGACATCCGGGCAGAGGTGGTCCGGCCGGCGACCGGATTCCCGGGCGCGGATCCGGGCGAGACCCGGCGGAGAAAACCCATGAAGATGATTGTCGCAGTGATCCGGCCGGAGAAGCTCGAGGAGGTGCAGCGGGCCCTGGCCGAAGTGGACGTCTATCTCATGACCGTCAGCGAGGTGCGCGGCTGCGGGCGGCAGAAGGGCTTTGCCGAGGTCTACCGGGCACAGGAGAACGTCATCCGCCTGGTCCCGAAACTCAAACTCGAGATCGCCGTCAACGAGGCCTTCCTCGAGCCGGCGGTCGAGGCCGTGACCCGGGCTGCCCGCACCGGCGAAACCGGCATGACCGGCGACGGCAAGATCTTCGTCCTGGAAATGGCCGACTGTATCCAGATCCGTACCGGGGAGACCGGCCCGGCGGCCATCGGCCCCTGAGCCTCCGGAGTCTGCACCGCGCCGTCCCGCCTCGAACGCCGGTACCCGCCCCCCCAAAACAAGCGGGACGACCGCCATCGGCGGCCGCCCCCGGGACCTCCTCCAGTCGTTCGTGATGCGCCCGTTCCGTCAACGCCGGCGGCGAAGGGTCAGCAGAGGCAGACCCGCGACCAGCAGCACGGCCGTCACCGGCTCGGGGATGATCAACCCGGTCTCGGCGTCATAGTCCGCCCGCACCGCGGTGTGGATGTCGGCGGAAGGACTGTAGTTCGCCGGCATCCAGCCCGCCGGCGGGTTGACGAAGTCCAGGTGTCCACGCGTCGCAGCAGGCTGCCCGACCAGCTGCATGTCCAGGGCCAGCGGAGTCGCCAGCACGGTTCCGAGGCCCTCGAGGATGTACGAGTTGCTGCCGGGGTTGCCGTAGAGCACCACGGCCTCCAGGTCCACCGCCCACAGAAGGCCGATATAAGCCGTCGGTCCGATGAACAGGGCACCGTAGATCTCCAGATCCGCCACACCGGCCGGGTTCGCCCCCGTGCCCACCAGGCTCACGGCAAACGGGCTGGTGGCGCTGTCCTCGCCGTCAAAGGCGACCTGCAGAACCATGTCCCCGCCGAAGAAGGGCGTTCCGGCCAGCGACCATACGGGGTAGGCAGGACCCTGGGGGCCCTGGGGCCAATACGTCGTCACCTCATGGTCCGAGCTGCTACTGGTGAAGATCAGGATGTCGGCAGCGGTGCCGTTGGTCTGGTACTCGATGGTCGGCGAAACGCCCTTGTTGTACGCCCCGAACATCCAGCTGTGGTCCACAATCTCGGGCAGCAGCGGGGCGCCCAGCGTGGTGGTGGCCAACAGAGCCGACAGAACAACCGGACAGATGATCTTTCGCATTTACTTCCCCCCGGAAATACACGGGATTCCAGACGTGGAGCCCCGGCGGACCACGGCCGCTGCTCAACGGGCCTCGACTCTTTCCCCGGCGTCTTGCGCCCGGTGAATGGTCGGCGGTCGCCTCAGGTCCCCATCGCTTGTCCGTATCCCCGCAGAGGTGAGGTGGCTACCCCCGCACCCTTTTCTATGCCCGGTCGTCCGCAGCAATCAAGCGGAATATGGCGGTTTTTCGTCTGGCGTTGCGTTTTCTGGTCGCCAGCAATCCCCGGGAGGTTATCAGACGCGCGATACGGTGGGGGACCGGGGCGCAGGTCCGGACTTCTGCAGACCGGCGACCAGGCGAGGTCCAACGATCGCAAGATAAGATTCAGACGATGTTTAAGCTTAAATACCGCTGCCGCCGTCGTGCGTGTGCAGCCCACACTCGGTCTTGTCGAAACCCGCCCACCGCCCCGAGCGGGGGTCGTCGCCGGGCTTGACCTTGACCGTGCAGTAGCCGGGTTCCGGCTGGCAGCCGATGCTCAGGAAGCCCTGATCGCGGAGCGGATGGTAGGGCAGGTCGTTCTCCAGCAGGTAGTAGTGCACATCCTTGGCCGTCCAGCGGGCGATCGGGCACAGCTTCAGCAGGCCCAGGTTGTCCCGCTGGGCGATGGCAGCGTTCTTGCGGGTGGCGGACTGCTCCCGCCTGATGCCGGTCAGCCAGCACCGGATGCCCAGTTCCCGCTTGGCCCGGTCGAAGGGCTCACGCTTGTTAAAGGCGCAGCAGGCATCCGGGTTGGATCCCCACATCCGGCCGTGCTCGGCCAGGAAGGCCTCGGCGGCCATGACCGGCCGGTAGATATGCAGATTCAGCCCCAGCCGCCGGGCCAGATCATCCCGGAAGGCCAGGGTTTCCGGGAACAGAAACCCGGTGTCCAGCGTGATGACCTTGATGTCCGGCCTGACCCGGACCGCCAGGTGGAGCATGACCGCGCTGTCGGCTCCGAAGGACGAGGACACCGCCAGATCGTCCCCGAACTCCTCGGCCGCCCAGGCGATGATGTCCAGGGCGTCGCGATGCTCGAATTCGGCGTTCAGCGCCGTCAGGTCCGGGCTCTTGGCGGCCGGTGAGATCATCAGGCTTCCTCGTTACGGTCCGGAATCCCCGGAGGCGGGTCCCGACTCGTGCAGATCATAGGCGGCCCGTGCGGAAAAATGGATGATCC
>CAZSYS010000131.1:0-11008 GCA_964611365.1 uncultured Planctomycetales bacterium | reverse complement strand
GAGCCAGCGCTTCCTCATCATCGACGGCTTCTCTCAGATCTTCCGGTGCTACTACGCCCCGTTTCGGGCGCTGACCGCGCCTTCCGGCGAACCGGTCCGGGCGACGTTCGTCTTCACCCAGATGCTGCTGCAGCTGATCCGCCAGCAGAAACCCGACTACCTGGCGATGGCCCTGGACAGCGGGCACGAAACCGTCTTCCGCCGCCGGATCGACCCGGCGTACAAGGCCAACCGCGAACCGCCGCCGGAGGACCTGGTCCCGCAGATCGAGCGCATCGGGCAGATCGTGGCCGCCCAGGGAATTCCCATCCTGGCGGTGGAGGGCTTCGAGGCCGACGACATCATCGCGACGATCTGCCGGCGGCTGGCCGGCGAGGACGTCGAGATCGTCGTGGTCAGCCGGGACAAGGACCTCGACCAGCTGCTCTCCGACCGCGTGCGCCTGTTCGACCCGGGCAAGGGCGAATGGATCGGCCCGGCTGAGCTGGAAGCCGCCAAGGGCTACCCGCCCTCCAGAGCCGTCGAGGTCCAGATCCTCAGCGGCGACCCGACGGACAACGTGCCCGGCGTGAAGGGGATCGGTCCGAAAAAGGCTGCGGCGCTGATCGCGAAATACGGCACCGCGGCCGCAGTGCTCGCCCACGCCGACGAGCTGACCCCGGCGATGCGGGCCAACGTGCGGGCCTTCGCCGACAACCTCGAACGCACGCGGCAACTGGTCACCCTCCGGCAGGACGTGCCGCTGGATTTCGACCTGGACCGCTGCCGCTGGCGGGGAGTGGACTGGTCGGCCTGGGAGCCGATGTTCCACGAGCTGGGCTTTCAGCGGCTGCTGGAGCAGGCCCCGGCGGCGCCGGCACCGGAGCCGCGGCCTGCTCCGGCGTCGCTCACCGGGCCGCAGCCGGGGTCGTCGCAGGCAGAGGTCCGGTCTGCAACGCCGGCGGACCGTGCGGAATCCGCGCCGGCCGCGGGCCTGTTCGACATGTCGCCTCCGGGGGGCCTGTTCGATCGGCCGCCGGGTGGGTCGCCGGCGGTGGTCAGCCCGCCGGACCGTACGTATGTGCTGGTGGACGCGCCGGAGAAGTTCAAGGCGTTTCTCGACGAGTTGCGGCAACAGCGGTGCTTTGCCCTGGATACCGAAACGACGAGCCTTCGGGCGGTGGATGCCCGGCTGTGCGGCCTGAGCTTCTCCTGGCAGTCCGGCACCGGCTACTACCTGCCCGTTCGCGGCCTGGGCCGCTGCCTGCCGGCGGAGGAGACGCTGGAGGCCCTGCGGCCGATCCTGGCCGATCCGTCGATCCGCAAGATCGGGCAGAACATCAAGTATGACATGGTGGTGCTGGCCTCGCACGGCGTGCCCGTCCGGGGCGTGTCCTTCGACACCATGATCGCCAGCTTCGTGCTGGACAGCTCGCGGCCCTCGCACGGCATGGACGCGCTGGCGAAGGAGCTGCTGGGCATCACCCCCATTCCGATCACCGACCTGATCGGGCGCGGCCGCGACCAGGTGAGTTTTGACGCCGTGGACACCGCCCGGGCCTGCGCGTACGCCGCCGAGGACGCGGACATCACCTGGCGGCTGGCCGAAGTGCTCGGCCGGCAGCTGGACGGCAGCGGGCTGGAGCGGCTCTTCGCCGACACGGAGATGCCCCTGGTCGAAGTGCTGGCGGACATGGAGTGCCAGGGGGTGCGCCTCGACCCTGAGGTTCTGGCCCGCATGGGCCGCGATCTGCAGGACCGGCTGGAGGCCCTGACCCGCGAGATCCACGCCGCCGCGGGCCGGCCGTTCAACATCGACTCGCCGCGGCAGCTGGCGACGGTGCTGTTCGAGGAGCTGCGGCTGCCGGCCGGCCGCAGGACCAGGACCGGCCTGAGCACCGACGCCGGCACGCTCGCGGCCCTGGCCTGGGAGACTCAGCACCCCGTGCCCAGGCTGGTCCTGGAATACCGCGAGGTCAGCAAGCTCAAGAGCACGTACGTGGATACGCTTCCGCGGATGGTTTCGCCGCGCACCGGGCGCATCCACGCGAGCTTCCACCAGACCGGGGCGGTGACCGGCCGGCTGTCGTCCAGCGACCCGAACCTGCAGAACATCCCCATCCGCACGGAGCTCGGCCGGCGGATCCGCGGGGCCTTCGTGCCGCGCGACCGGGATTGCGTGCTGCTGACGGCGGACTACTCGCAGATCGAGCTGCGGGTGCTGGCCCACTTCTGCGGCGACCAGGCCCTCCGGGCGGCCTTCGCCTCGGACCGCGACATCCACCAGTTCGTGGCCTCCCAGGTCTTCGGCGTGCCGCTCGATCAGGTCACGAAGGAGCAGCGCAGCCGGGCCAAGGCGGTCAACTTCGGCATCATCTACGGGCAGACGGCCTACGGCCTCTCGCGCGGCACCGGCATGTCCGTCGGCGAGGCCCAGGCCTTCATCGACATGTATTTCATGCGCTACCCCGGCATCCGCCTGTTCATCGACCGGACCGTCGCCGAGGCCAGGAAGCGTGGCCTGGTCGAGACCATCCTCGGCCGGCGGCGGGCGATCCCGGAGATCCACTCCCGCAACAGCAACGCCCGGGCCCAGGCCGAACGCCTGGCGGTCAATACCGTCATCCAGGGATCGGCGGCCGATCTGATCAAGCGGGCGATGATCGGCATCCACCGCCGGATCCGTGGGGAAAACCGCCCGTCGCGGATGATCATTCAGGTGCACGACGAGCTGGTCTTCGACGTTCCGCGCGAGGCCGTCGAGGCCGAGGCGGCCTTCATCCGCCAGGAGATGTGCACCGCCCTGCCGCTGGACGTGCCGGTCAAGGTGGACATCAACTGGGGCCACAACTGGCTGGAGGGCAAGTAGCGGTCCCCCCGCTGCATGTGACGGCGCGGATCGCTGGAGAATCGAGCCGAAAGGAGGGTCGACGAGAACCTCCGACGAACATGGATCGGCACCAATGGGCCAGAAACAGGCCGGAATCCTGAAGTCGGACACACGCCGCAGAAAAACGTGTCAGGATGATTTTCCGGGGCAGAAACAGGTTTCAGATGTTTCTCCGGACCTGCAAAACTCATCCTGACACCTTTTCCGTGCCCTGATCGCCGCCCGCGTGTGAGCCACGCGAAGCGAGGTAGCGGCCGGCGTCCCTGCCGACCGTCGGTGTAACCACCACCGGATGTGCATAGGTCACGCGAAGCACCGTAGCAGCCGGCGTCCCTGCCGGCCGTCGAAGGCGGATGACCTCCCGCCTCGCGAGGTAGCGGCGTGGCACTATTTGAGGACACTATTTGAGGACACCCATATACCATCCGGACACTATTTGAGGACACCCATATACGGACACTATTTGAGGACACCCATATACCATCCCGTCCGGCGAGGCCTGACCGGAACCCCGTCCGTCATCCAAGGCCAACCCGAGACGGCCGCGTGCCTCTCAGTCCATCGCAGGAGGACAAACCACGTTCTGGTCAGACGGATCGCCGTCGCCCCCCGGGCCGACTCCATGGGCGTCCTCTGGTTTCTTTTTGTTTCCCCCGATCGACGCCGGACCCTCTCTTGCAGGGCCCGTGGGCCCGGACGCCCGGTCCGCCGGTCCGACCGCGCGGGTTTTTCGAACAGGCGCCCGGAGGAATCGGTCTTTCGGTTACAATCAGCGGCAGGCCGGGCGATCCGGCGTGAACCGCCGGCCATCACGTCGCCGGGCCGACTCGGGCGGCCTGACGGTCAGGAGCAGCGTATGAAAGCGGTCCCCTCTTCCCACGTTCTCCCCCGCTCAGCACTTGCGCCAACCGCCGAAGCCGGGCTCTGCCAGGGCCGCTGCCGACCCTGGCCGCTGGCAGGCGGCGTGTCGGTCGGGTGTCGGCGGATCGGCTGGACAATACTGGTCGCCGCCTCGACGCTCCTGCCCGGCGCGGCCTGGGCCCAGTTGTCCGCCGCCGATATCGCGGCCCTGCGCGTCCGCGGCCAGAAGGAAGGGTGGACGTTCACCGTCGGCGAGAACGAGGCCACCAGGTACCCGCTGGAGGTTCTCTGCGGCACGCGGCCGCCGGCCGGCCGGGTCGAGCAGGACGCCGGCCCCGCCGAGCCGATGGCCGAGGGCGATCTGCCGACCGCCTGGGACTGGCGCCAACACAATGGCGTCACGCCGGTGCGCAGCCAGGGCGGCTGCGGCAGCTGCTGGGCCTTCGCGGCGACGGGGGCGACGGAAGCGGTGATCCGGATCAACCTGGCCCTCTCGGTCAACCTCTCCGAGCAGTGGCTGGTGAGCTGCACGAACTCGGGCTCCTGCAGCGGCGGCTGGCACGACTCGGCCATGAACTACATGTCCTGCAACGGACCCGGCGATTCCTGCGGGGCCAGCGGCGCCGTGCTGGAGTCGAGCTTCCCGTACGTGGCCTACGACGCGCCCTGCGGCTGCCCCTACAGCCACCCCTACTGCCTGCGGGGATACCACTCGGTCACCTGGACGACTTCCGCGATCAAGTCCGCGATCTACCACCACGGGCCGGTGGCCACGACCGTCTACGTCAACAGCGCTTTCCAGGGCTACAACGGCGGAATCTTCAACGCCTGCCAGGACTCCGCCATCAACCACGCCGTCGTGCTGGTCGGGTGGGACGACGCCCAGGGCGTCTGGATCATGAAGAACTCCTGGGGCACCGGCTGGGGTGAAAGCGGCTACATGCGGATCGCCTACGGCTGCTCGCGGATCGGCCAGTACACCTACTGGGCCGACTACGAGCTGCCGCCGCCGAACGGCGTGGCGGCATCGGACTACGCGTTCCTGGACCGCATCCGGGTGAGCTGGAACCCCTGCCCCGGAGCGAGCCGGTACGAGGTCTGGCGGCACACCGCCGACAACCCCGCCTCGGCGACGAAGCGGGCGGACCTGACCGAACCGGCCTTCGACGATCTGGAGGTCGAGCACGGCACGACCTACTTCTACTGGGTAAAGGCGGCCAACCAGATCGCCGTCAGCGGCTTCAGCCTGCCGGACACCGGCGTCATGCTGCCGGACTGCAACCACAACGGGGTGTCCGACGCCCTGGACATCGCTTCAGGCACCAGCCTGGATTGCGACCTCAACGGCATCCCCGACGAGTGCGACCCCGATCACGACGCTGACGGCCTGCCGGACGACTGCGACCCCGACGACGACAACGACGGCGTGCTCGACGACGGCGACTCCAGCGGCACGGCGGGGGACCACCCCTGCGTTGCCGGCGCCGTTTCCGACTGCGACGACAACTGCCCCCGCGCACCGAACGCCGACCAGTCCGATCAGGACGGAGACGCCGTCGGCGACGTTTGCGATGCCTGCCCGGACAACGCCCCGGGCGCTGTGGTCGATGCCTCCGGCTGCCCGCTGCCGATTCCAGCCGATTTCGACGACGACGGCGACGTGGACCAGCAGGATTTCGGCCACCTGCAGTGCTGCATCACCGGTTCGGCCTATCCGGTCACCCAGGAGGCCTGCGAGCCGGCCGACCTGGACGGCGACAAGGACGTGGACGCCGCCGACGTGGCGGCGTTCGGGCGCTGCTTCAGCGGCCCGCGGCGGGCGGGCGACCCCGGCTGCGCGCCCTGACCGTTCAGCCGCCCCGGGCCCCGGAGCGGCGGTTCAAGGCCCGGCGACGCAGGCGGATGAGCGTCTCGGCCGCGGCGATGCCCGCCAGGCCCGATACCACGTCCGCCACATCCCCCCAGTTGGGGCTCTTGGGGTGGACCGGGTCGCGCACCGCGAAGACGTCGAAGACCTCCTTGGCCAGCAGGACCGCCGTGCAGGCCAGCACCGCCTGCCGGGGCCCCAGCCGCCGGCGCAGCCAGACCTGCCCCGCCGCCATCACCACAAAGCGCAGCGGCAGGTCCAGCGGCACCCCCGCCAGCCGGTGCCGGCTGAAGAAGGCGAACACGCTCTTGAGGCCGCGAACCGCGGCGACCAGGCTTTCAGGCCACGCAAGACTCATCCACGTGCACCGCCCAGCCCGGCGGGGACGTCGGCTTCAGCGGTGCGGATCAGGCCGCAGGCTGCGCCGCCCCGCGTCGGACAGGCTCCCCGTCCCTCGCCGCCGACTTACTGCCGGGGATGGAACTGCTGGTGCACGGCCTTGAGGCGGGCCTTGTCCACGTGGGTGTAGATCTGCGTCGTGCTCACGTCCGCGTGCCCCAGCATCTCCTGCACCAGCCGAAGGTCCACCCCGCCGGACAGCAGGTGGGTCGCGAAGCAGTGCCGCAGCGTGTGGGGGGATATCCGGCCGCGCAATCCCATGCGCCGGGCGTACTTGGCCACCAGACGCCAGCAGTTGGTCCGGTCCAGGGGCCGCCCGGTCCGGGACAGAAACACCCGGCTGGTGGCCTGGCCGTCGACCAGCTGGCCGCGGAGGCTCGACAGGTACTCCCGCGTCGCCTCGATCGCCCGCCGCCCCAGCGGCACGATCCGTTCCTTGGAGCCCTTGCCGAAACAGCGCACGTAGCCCATGTCCAGGTGCAGATCCTCCAGCCGCAGGCCCACCAGCTCGCTGACCCGCAGGCCGGTGGCGTAGAACATCTCCAGGATCGCCCGGTCCCGCTGGGCCAGCGGGTCCCCGGCTTCCGGCAGCGACAGCAGCGTGTCCACCTCCTGGACGTTCAGGACGCGCGGCAGGTTCTGCCACTTCTTGGGCGATTCGATCAGCTCGGCCACATCCTGGGCCATGTGCCCCCGGGCGTGGCAGAAACGACAGAAGATCTTGACCGCCACCAGCCGCCGCGCGATCGAGCTGATCGCCAGCTCGTGCTCGGTCTTCAGGCAGACCGCGAACTCCTGGATGTCCGCAGCGGTCAACCCGGACAGCGCGATCCGCCGCCGCTCCAGGAAGCCGGCGAAGACCTCCAGGTCACGGCGGTAGGCGGCCAGCGTGTTCTCCGAAAGGCCGGCTTCCGCCCACAGCTCGCCCAGGAAACGCTCGATCAGCGGGCGCGGACCCGCCACCTCGGACGCCGGGGACGCCGGCGGGCCCGGAGCGGCGGCCTGGTCCCGCTCAGGCCGAGCGGGCGAGCACGGACGCGGCCCCGTGGTACCGGTCGGACTGGCGGATCTGGTGGTAGACGGTGCAACGCTCATGATCACCAGCGCACAAACGAAACGCCTCTGGCAGATTCACGAGGGTCATGGTGCCACCACAGCGCATATCCCGGCGCTCCAGGTACGGGCACAGAGCCTGCGGTTGTTCCACGGAACGCGCCCTCGCTCGCTCAAAACGGACGGACGCCTGGACAACGCCCGCCCCTGAAAATATCGGACCACGGCTTTCAGCCGCTTGAGGCAAAGACCGGCCGCCTCCGCGCACGCCACCAGAGCCCGCAACCCGCCGGAGCCGCCGGATCTGCACGACCGCCGGACGGCCGGACGGCAACGCGTCAGGGCCGCAGGCCGGGACACCCGCCCGGCAACGGCCTCTCCCCGGGCATCGGGCCGCAGCCGACGGGTGCAAGGCCGCTCAGTCCTCGCGGCTCTCGGCACCTGAGGCATCCACCTCGTCCAGGTAGCGCTGGAAGTCGGCCAGGCGGTAGGAAATGAAGCAGAAGGCGTGGTGCAGGGCCAGCCATTCGGGGTCCCCGGGGTCACCCTCGGCTTCCTTGCGAAGCTGGTTGAGTCGGGCCAGCAGGGGTTCAGCTTTCATCGCGAAGTCCTCCTGTGGGAGCGGGCAGAAGCCACTCACCGGCCAAGGGTCGACGGCCCGGCAGGCTCCGGTCCGCCGCCCGGCCCCGTGCCGGCCCCGGGCCGGGGCGCAGCGGTCAGGTACGCCCGCGGAGCGTGGATCGTCTGGGCCTCGTAAAAGATGTGCGGCGCGATCAGCCCCGCCCGGGCCATCTGGCGGAGCTGTCGCCGCTGCAGCCGGGTGTAAGCCAGCGAAGCGTTGCCGTTGGGATCCTCGTGAAGCACCCGGGCCTGCCTGCGCAGGGCCACGACCTCCCGCATCCGCTCAAGGCACTCGGCACGGTACTCACGCATCAGCTGGTCCGAGAGGTGCCATTTCGAGACGTCCGCCCAGCGGTCCACCGCCCGAAGCCACACCCGGCGGCTGATGAAGCGGTTCATGCGGTAGAAGACCTGGCGATTCAGCGAAAACGGCAGGAACGTGTCCGTCAGCCTCGAACACAGGCTCTGCTCGTGCTCGGCATAGACCTCGCCGAGAACCTCCCGCAGCCGGCCCCAGTAGTGCGGCCCGATCGAACTGTCCGCCCGCAGCTCCCAGTAGAGGTGCCCGAAGCTCATCGACGTCCGGGTCAGCGTCATCTGCCGGGGCAGAAACTTGTTGTGGGCCACGGTGTCGGCGGCCAGGTGCGAGAGATAGCCCAGGGCGAAGGCCTCCCCGGCCTCGGAACGGGCTTCCTCCAGGAATGCAAAACCCGTGCTCCAGTGATGGCAGAACTGCTTGACCCGGCTGAGCCGCTTGGCCACCACCACGTCGGCGGCAATGTTGCCGAACAGGTAGTGCCGCGCGTGCCGGGCCAGCAGGGCCCCGGCCGCCGCCGGCAGCAGGGCCAGATTCTCCAGCAGGTCGCTGGCCAGCTTGATGTGCGTGGCCGGGCCCCAGGCATGCGCCCACGCCGGAAACACCAGCATCGCCAGCCATACGCCGGCCAGTGCCTTTGCGGGACGTACCATCGGCGGGAATCCCTCGGACAGCCTCCACCCCATCCCCCGGCGACTCATGATAGCTGGCGGGACAGGCCCGTTCCACCGGCCCGAGGAGTTGCCGCCCGGCTCCAAAAGCGTGCCCGGGGCGGATCGACGGAGAATCGTCCGCTTGGCCCGGCCGCTCGGGAATGCCCTTGGGCAAGAGGCGATTTGCGGGTATCATCCCCCTGAGGTGGCTATGCGGCGCGCGGCCGCCTGCCCGTCAGGTTCTGCCCCGCGAGGTGGCGATGAACACCATTCGAGCAATCCTCGACCAGCCGGAATCCGCGCCCATCACCGCCCCGCAGCGTCAGGCCGCCGCCGGCGAGCTGGCCGCGGCCCTCCAATGCCGCGTGTACGAGGCCTCGCTGTCGCGGGCGGAAGCCCGGTTGCTGGCTTGTGCCGCCGACGGCCGCTTGCGCCGCCTCGTCGCCGTCGCCGCCGACCCCGCTTTGCTGCCCGCCCGACTGCCCGAAGCCCGGTCGGTCCAGGTTTCGACCGGCGATCGACGGCTCACCGTGGTCTCCGCTCCCCGGAGCCCCGAGGCATCGGCCTGGCTCCGCACCGCCCTGCCCTGCACCACGCCGCGGCTGATCGGGCTGCAGACCTCGGTCGGGCTGGGCGACCGGCTCGGAGTGGCCACCCCCGGCCACCTGGCCGCCGTGGCCGGCACCGGCGTCGCTCCGATCGTGGCTCAGCAGTCCATCCGTGAGATGACCCGCACGCAGCGATCCCCCGGCCAGGTCATGGACGACGCCTGCTGGGGGGTCTTCCAGGCCGGCTGGCGCGAGGGCTTCGGCAGCGACGCCGACCACCTCAAGACCACCGAGGACATCGATCGTACCCTGGCCGCCGGCTTCACCATGTTCACGATCGATCCCGGCGACCACGTTAACGCCGACGCCGATGCCATGCCCGCCTCGTCCCTTCCTCTGGTCGCCGAAGTGGTCGTCTGGGACGGCCTGGAGATCAGTGCCGACGACTTCATACGCTCCTATGCCGGCCGCCAGATCCCCCTGGCCGGCGGACCGCGCCTCACGCTCGATGAGGAGGCCGTCTGCCGCGCCGCCGTCAAGTATGGCGCCGCCATCGCCCACACGCTCAGGATGTACCGCCATCTCCGCGCCGCCTGCGGCGACCGGCCCTTCGAACTGGAGGTCTCCGTCGACGAGACCGAGACGCCGACCAGCGCGGCCGAGCACTACATCATCGCCGCCGAACTGGGTCGTCTCGGCGTGCGCTGGGTCAGCCTGGCCCCCAGGTTCGTCGGCGCGTTCGAGAAGGGCGTGGACTACAAGGGCGATCTGGACGCGTTCGGGAGGTCCTTCGCCCTGCATGCGGCCATCGCCCGGACGCTGGGCCCCTACAAGATCAGCCTCCACTCCGGCAGCGACAAGTTCAGCATCTACCCGGTCTGCGCCGAGCATGCCGCCGGCCTGGTGCACCTCAAGACCGCCGGAACCAGCTACCTGGAGGCCCTGCGGGTCATTGCCCGCCGGGACCCGGAACTGTTCCGCGGCATCCTGGACTTCGCCCTGAGCCGTTTCGAGGAGGATCGCCGCAGCTACCACATTTCCGCCAGCCCGGCGGCCATGCCCCGGGTCCACGACCTGCCCGACGACGCCCTCGAGTCGATGCTCGACGGTCACGACGGCCGCCAGATCCTGCACGTGACGTTCGGGTCGGTGCTGGCCGCCAGGGGCCCGGAGGGCCGTCCGCTGTTCCGCGATCGGCTGATGGAATGCCTGCTGGATCACGAGGCCGACCACCACGAGACCCTGGTCCGGCACCTCGGCCGACACGTCCGCCCCTTCGCCCGCCCGATTCCGTGAAGCCCTGTTTCGCCCGGCACGGACAGGTCCTTCCCGCCTCCGCCGGCGCGCTGCCGTCTTCGGGATGCCCGTCGATGCCGCTGCCGGCTGCGCTGCGGCCTCGACTCAACGCCGCAGGTTGCATGCCATCATCGACCGGGTGGACGTTCAGGCCGGAGGAAGGTTTGAAGAAGAAGGTTTGAACGACACCCAGGAAGGTTTGAAAACCGATGAAGGAAGAAAACCGGCGAAGAACCGGCAAAGGGCACCCATTGATAACCGGTGAAGAGATAACCGATGAAGGAAGATAACCGATGAAGGACACCTGTAACCGGTGAAGGACACCTATTGATGGCAAGAAGGACCAATGAAGGACACCCATGATAACCGGTGAAGGACACCTCTTGATGGCAAGCGATGAAGGAGGCAAGGGCAAGCAAGGGCAAGCAATGAAGGACACCCATTGATTGCTCGCTCTCCTCGAAGCAGCGATGAAGGACACCCATTGATTGCTCGCTCTCCTCGAAGCAGCGATGAAGGACACCC
>CAZSYS010000130.1:0-11091 GCA_964611365.1 uncultured Planctomycetales bacterium | reverse complement strand
CTCCCACAGCGTCCGGCCGTCGCAGTACACCGCGTACATCGGCGTCTTGAGCATCAGCCGGTTGGGCCCGGCGAACGCCAGGGCGAACTCCTCCGGCTCAGGCGCGGGCAGCTGGTCGGCGTCGGAGCCCTCGACGTCCAGGGTCACCGTCAGCACGCCGGTGTCCTGGTAGGCGGTCAGCGCCCGGTAGGCCCGGACCGCCCGGTCGAGTACCTCGCCGGGCGAAGGCGCGGACGTCGCCGGAGCCGACTGCAGGCAGGGCAGACACAACGCTCCGGCCGCAAGCCGGGCAAGAACGATCCATGCCAAGGGACGACCCTCCACAGGAATAAGGCCGCGAGCGGGCCCGGAGCCCCGACACCTCAAGCGTAGCCGTCCGCCGGGCGGACCGCAAACCCGCCGGGCACGCGCCCCGCGGGCCTTCCAAGGGTCCGGACCGTCCGGGACACATCACCCCCGGGCAAGCCGCGCCAGCCGGATGAACAGCGACTCGACCGCCAGGCCGAGGTTGGCGTTCCGGGCGAAGTTGAAGTCGGCCGCGGCCAGCTCACGCAAAGCCGCGGCGCAGGCGGCCGGCCCGCAGGCCCGGGCGATCGACGCGACCGCCTCGGGCTGGTCGGCGTGGATCGGATCGGCGGCCGATCCCAGCCCCGCCCGCAGGGCGTCACGGTAGAAACCCGCCAGCACGGCCAGCAGCGTCCGGATGCCCCCGCGGGTGGCGTCGGTATCGGACATGTCCGGGTCGCGCTGCGATGCCAGCCGCCCCAGGGCCTTGGCGTCGCTTTCGAACGGCTCGCACAGCCCCGTCGCCGCAAAGCCCGCCCTCGCGAGCGTCAGCTCCGCCAGATGCCGGCCCCAGGACTGCTTGAGGGCGTGGACCCCGTCGTCGCACAGCCGCAGGGCCTCCCCCAGGCTGCCCTCGGCCTGGCGGGCCGCCCAGGCAAGCTCCTTTTCGCCCAGATCCGGCCGGAGTCCGGCCAGCGAATCCTGCACGAACCCGGCGGGCAGGGCCGCGAAACGCACCAGCTGGCAACGCGAGCGGGTGGTGGAAAGCATCCGGTCCAGGGCGGCAACGACCAGAATGATGAATGTGTCGGCCGGCGGCTCCTCCAGCGTCTTGAGCAGGGCGTTCTGGGCAGCCTCGCCCAGCCGCTCGGCCTCGCGCACGATGAACACCTTGACCCGGACGCGGAGCGGTCGGGTGCAGGCCCGATCGATCAGGAAATGCCGCACCACCTCGACGCCGAGGGTCAGGGCCTGCTGCTTGCGCACTGCGGCGTCGGGGTGCTGGCGGTTGAGCTGGCGGTGCACCAGGTGCAGGTCGGGGTGGGTTCCGGCCGCGGCGATCCGACAGTCGTCGCAGACCCCGCAGGCGTCCGGCACCCGGCCGTCCGGAAGGTCCGCGGCCAGCTCCGGCGGCAACGGCCGATCGATCGGCGCGCCGCACAACAGCCGCCTGGCCAGCCGGTCGGCCAGCATCTCCTTCCCGACGCCCTCCGGGCCGGCGAAGATGTAGGCATGCGGCATCCGGCCGGCGCTCATCGCCCGCAGAAGCACGCGCAGGGCCCGGGCCTGGTGCCGGACGTCAAAAAGAGACACGTTCCAGGGCCTCCATGATCGCCTCATGCACCTGGCCGGGGCCGGGCGAGGCGTCCAGCACCTCCACGCGTCCCGGGTAGTCCGGCGGCAACGAGAGGAAACCCTCGCGGACCCGGCGGTGGAAGTCCTCGGACCGCGACTCCATCGCGTCGGCGGGACGATGGCTGCGGCGCCGCCGACCCAGCTCCACCGGCACGTCGAGGATCAAGGTCAGGTCCGGCCACGTGTCCCCCACCGCCAGCCGGCCCAGTTCCAGAATGGCCCGCACGTCGTGCCCCGCGGCCCCCTGATAGGCACAGGTCGCCGAGACGAACCGGTCACACAGCACCACCGCCCCGCGGGCCAGCGCAGGGCGCACCACTTCGGCCGTCAGCTGGGCCCGCGAGGCCATGAACAGCAGCGTCTCGCACCGCACGTCCATGGCCGCCAGGTGATCCCCGAGCAGCAGCTGCCGGATCCGGTCTCCGATGCGGGTGCCGCCGGGATCGACCGTCCGGACGACCTCCAGCGGCCCGCCCCCCAGCCGTTCGGCCAGCAGACCGATCTGGGTGCTCTTGCCGCAGCCGTCCGGGCCGTCCAGCACCAGGAATCGACCGGCGAGTTTCTCGTGCAGGCTCAACGGAACCTCCGGTTCAGCCATCGACGGCCCGGACCCGTGCCGGCCCGCCGGGCTCCGCCCAAGGCCGGCAGAAACCGCCCCCGCCCCGACCGGCCGACCCGGGCTCCGACGGCGGCCGGAAGCAGCGCGACACGCCTCCGGCGGACCGCAACGGCTTCCCGGCAGGCAGTTTACGGCCCCGTCCGGCGACCGCAAAGCCGGGCGGCGTCCGGCCGGGGAGGCGACACCGCCACCCCTGCTCCGCCGTCCTGCCGCGAGGCGCCGGCCCCGGAGGGGGCTTCCACCGCAACCGGTGTCCGGATAGGATGCCCCGAGCCCCGGGGAGCCGGTGACGGCGCGGACCCGGAAGAACGCAGGATCGGCGCGGACGCCCCGATGCGATGCAACCGGACGGGCGCCCGGGACTATAAAAACCCGTTAGTGTCTGCCCGCACGAAGATTGCGAAACGGCGGCGGTCGGTCGGCTGCCGGCCGCTGCGGCGCGAGGATACGTCGGATGCACAGATGCATGATCGGGATGATCGCCCTGATGGCGATGACGGGCGGCCCGCTGAACGCCCAGTCGCCGCGTCAGCCCACGACACGTGAGGCTTTCGGCGGCTCTCCGCTGTTCTGGAGCACCGAGACGATCATGGAACTCTGGGTGCGGCAGGTCACGCGCTATTACAACCTGTCGCCCGAGCAGGAGGACTACACCCGCAAGCTGATGGCCCAGCGGGTCAAGAGCTTCCTGAAGGATTACGAGAGAGACGTGCGTGCGCTGATGGCCGAGTACATGGACTACCAGACCAGCCAGGAGCTCCCGCCTCCGGACGTGGCGATGGACTTCGCCAGGCGGGCCGGCCCGCTGGTCGCCGCGATGCGCCGCGAGATCTTCGAGGGCAACATGGCGTGGCGCGAGATTCTCGACGACGAACAGCGCAGCCGCCACGACCGCGACCTCGAACAGATGACCGCCTGGTTCGACAATCTCTCGCGGGGCCTGAGCCGCTGGGAGCGCGGCGAAGTCGAGCCGACCGACATCCCCGGCCGCGTGAGCCGGCAGCCGCCGAGCGTCCGCAGGATCGAGGACGCCTGGGAGTACTACGTCCGGCACTTCATCCAGGCCTACCAGCTGGACGACGGGCAGCAGCAGGTCGCCCACTCCATCCTCCGCGAGCTCAAGGCCGAGGCTCAGCGCTACCGCCAGAGCCGCGCCGACGCTTTCGCCCGGCTGGACGAAGAGGCCGCCCAGCTGCGGGCCGGCAGCCCCAAGCAGGACCCCAAGGACCGGGAGGCCTACCAGCAGCAGTTCGCGGACCTGACCCAACGCCGCAAGGAGATCGAGCGGCCGATCAGCGCTCTGTTCGATCAGCTGCGCTCGCGGCTGGAAACCATTCCGACCGAGGACCAGCGCCGCAACCGCCAGCGTCAGATGGAAAACCTCAAGCGGCGCTACGCCACCCGCCCGGCCGCCACCGAGCCGGCGGCCACCCGGCCGGCCAGGCCGCCGGCCACGCAAACCTCTGGCGAACAGGCCGCCCCGGGCGGATGACTCCGGATCGCAGGTTCGAACGCCCACCGGGCCCGGACCGCTCGCGCGCGACTCCGCCGGCTCCGCCCCGGCCGCGGCCCCCTGCCGGCCGGGGCCGTTGACGCCCCGGAAAACCGGCCGGATGATAGGCCGGCGAGGCCGGCTTTCCGCCCGAATCGGAACCATCTCCTCCGGCGGGAACCGACCGGCCCGCAGGGCGTCTAATCCATGAGCGACCAGCGGCACGCCGCCGAAAGCCCGCCGAGCCCGTCCGCCGAGGACGCCGCCCTGGTGCAGCAGGCCCGCCACGGCGACGTCCACGCCTTTCAGCGGCTGGTGCTGCGCTACCAGGACCGGCTGGTGAACACCTGCTGGCGTCTGTCGGGCAACCGCGAGGACGCCGAGGATCTCGCCCAGGAGGCGTTTCTGAGGGCGTTCGCGGCGATCAACGGCTTCCAGCGGCGGTCCGGGTTCTACACCTGGCTGTTCCGGATCGCGGTGAACCTGGCCGTCTCGCACCGCCGCAAGGTCGGCCGGCGACCGGCGCTTTCACTGCACGAGGCCGGACCCGTGCCCGACGGCGTCGATCCCGGATCGCGCCGCCCGGGTCCGTCCGACGACCCCGCCGCGGTCCTCGGACGCCGCGAGTCCCACGGCCTCATCGAGGCCGCCCTGGAGGCTCTGGACGACGATCACCGCGCCGTGGTCGTGCTGCGCGACGTCGAGGGGTTCGATTACCGCGAGATCGCGGCCATTCTGGAGGTGTCGGTCGGAACGGTGAAATCCAGACTGCACCGGGCACGCATGAGCTTGCGCGAGAGACTCGCGCCGGTGGTCTCGCCCGGTTCCGCTCAACCGAGGTCGTCACGATGAAGCCCGGTCGGCGCGCCAGACTCGAATCTCAGCTCTCGGCCTACCTCGACGGGGAACTGGCCCCCGTGGAGCGCCAGGCCGTGGAGGAACTGCTCCAGGCCGATGCCGGCGTGCGGACGCTGCTGGAAGAGCTGCGGGCCACCGCCGGCCTCCTGCGCGATCTGCCCCGGGCCACGGCCGGTCCCGGCCTGGCCGAGGGCGTCCGCAACCGCCTCGAGCGGAAGGCCCTGCTGGGAGATTCCGCCGCACCCGGACCGGCCCCTCAATCCCCGGTCATCCGCCGAAGCCGTGGGCTGGCCGCCGCCGCGGTGATCGCACTGACCTTCACCACCGGCTACCTGATATGGTCGTTCCGCGAGCCGCCGGGCGGCTGGCCGGCCGGCCAGGCCCGCGACACCGGGACGCACCAGGCGTCCGCCGAACGCCGCGACGCTGATTCGCCGCTGGCTCTGGCCCGGCCACGCTCCGGCGGAACGGTGACTCTCGAAGCCCGGCCCCCGGGCCCGCAGGAGGCCCCCCGTGCAACCCCGCCGGCCGAATCGGGCTTGCGTTTGCCTGCCGAACAAGCCGCCGTGCCGGACGCCGGAAACGAAATCGCCGATGCCGTCGCCCCGCCCCTCGCCACGGCCGGCATGCCCGCTGAGCCGCCGGCCGCTGCGAAGCGCGAGCAGACGGTGGTCGTCGAACTGGCCTACGCCGAAGCCTCCAGCCGGAATCTGGCCCGACGGCTGCTGAGCGGTCGCCCCGCCTCCAAGGACGCCGCGCCCGCGCCCGCCGCTGAAATGGCCAAAGAGGACGAGGTTCTGGTCGATGTGGCCGACGCAGCCGGCGCCATCGCCATCCTGGCCGAACTCGGCCGCACCCGGCCGCTGAACATGAAGCTCATGACCCCGTCGGACACCGGACAGCCCGCACCGGCCGCGTCCTTCGCGAAAGCCGCGGCGCCGCCTCCGGCTGCCGGAGCCGACCTCCACCGGGATGAAGGCTCCCCCGGGCCGGCGTTCCTGGAACTGGCCCGAATTCAGCATTACCTTGAGCGGCTCAGACGCGTCCTGGAAAACGCCCCGCTCCAGCGGGCCCGGAGCGTCTCCACCGACGACGACCAGGCACCTCAGGCCGGCCTCCCTCCGGAATCCGCGCCGGAACCGGCTCCTGCCCGGGCCGGCGAATCCTTCCCTGAATCCCGGGAGCAGCACGCCCCAGTCGCGGTGACCGAACCGGCCATCGTGCGCCTGCCGGGGTCGGTAGCCCCGCAACCGCCCCGGCCGGCAGATGCGGCCACAGCGGCCACGAAGGCTACGGACGCAGCCGCGGAGCCGTCCACCAGGCCGGCCGCCCCGGCCTCGGAAGGCGCGGTCCCCGGGGAGACGGTCGGCCTGCGCGTGCGGATCCGCTGGATGACCCCGGAGCACGCCCCGGCGACGGTTCCGGCCGGCCGGTGAGGCCCGCGGGGGTCGGAGGCTCAGCGTAACTGAGCCCGCAGGACCTGCATCTGCTCGGGAGGCAGAAGCACCTCGTCGTAGACCGCCCGGATGCGAGCCTCGTCCAGCCGTTCGAGGTCCGCGCGGCGCGGCACGATCAGCTCGCCGGCCAGATCGATGGCCCCGGGGCTGATGAGGAACGCTTCGGGCGACAGCCCGTAGACGCTCGGCCGGTGGGCGGCCCGGGGAAACAGCCACGTCACCCAGCTTTCGTCGGCGTAGGTGGCGAAAAGGTTGACCATCGGCTCGGGGTCCGCCGGGCGCATCCTGCCGAGGACCTCCAGCACGCGTCCGACGCTGGACATCGTGCGATCGATCGATCCGCTGATCACGATCACCGCCGCCCGCCGGCCGTTGCGGGTCGTGCCCACCCGCACGCCGTTGGAACAGACCCAGTCGATCCAGTCTCCGTTCCCGCCGCACAGCTGCCGGATGAGCTCTTTCTCGAACGGCAGCGCCCCGGCCTTGGAGGCCTGCAGGTGCAGGTGATCCGGGGCCGAGGCTCCGGCCCGCGGACCGTTGTAGAAGACCGTATAGCGGCCCTCCAGATCCCGGGCCAGCGAGAGGATCGCCGGCAGCGCGGGCTCGAGGCGCTGCGGCTCGTGGCGGACCGAAGCCACGGTGTAATGCGGCTCCAGGATCGGAGCGGGGTTGCACAGAATCAGCCAGTCCCGGCGGTAGACCACCGCGCACTGCTCGCGCGGCAGGTTCGCGCCGCACAGAAAACAGGGCCGGGCCGCCAGCGAAGCGGCGTCCACCTTCGCCGAGGCGCTGGCCGCACGGGCCGGGTTGCACTGGACCAGGATCTGCGAGCCGCCCAGCTGGAAGGATCTTCTTTCCGCGGCCCGCAGACTGGCCAGGCCCTCGGCCAGGCGCGGCCATTCGCGCACCTGCTGATCCCACATGGCGGCCATCAGCTGCCACAGAGGACCCGGTCCGATAAATGTCCGATCGAAACCTGCCATCCCGCAAACTGCCGGCAAAAAGGCAAGCCCTCCGCGGCCCCAGGCCCGGGCCGGCCGGTCCCGCAGCCGACCGCCCGGATCCGCCTTGCAACGAGGAGGACCCGTGGGGCCGGTCCCGCATGAGCGACGGCCGGGACGCGGTCCCGGAGCCTGTGCGGGCCGGCGCCTTTCGTCCGCCGCCTTGGCCCTTCGTCGGCGGGCGCGGTCTTCAGAATACCCCTTCGGACCGCTGGAGTCGATGCGCCGGGTACGGCCCGGGGGGTCCGTCGGGGAGGCCGGATCGATCGCAACGCCCTTGTCCGGCGGCCGGTTTTCAGATACCCTTCCCGGTTCGCGTGGCGCGGACGGCGCCGGCGAAACGGGCCCGACCGATCGCCGGCGGGCGCCGCGGGGTGCGGGAGAACGAGCCATGACCGCCTGCTGCAAGCCGATGAATCGCAGCGTCGCCCATTCTCCGATTTCTCCGATCCGTCATCCGCGCCTCCTGGCGACTCGCGGCCGCCTCCGGGGGCTTGCCGCGGCAGCGGCGCTGGCGGCCCTGGCCGGCTGCGGCGATCCCAAGAACGGGGTGAACCGCCTGAGCCCGCGCGGCGTGCCGTTCCTTGACGGCGTGCCCGTGCCGGCCGGCTTCCAGCTGGTCGACCGCATGACCGAGGACTACGAGTCCGGCGCCCAGCGCATGGCCCGCCACGTGTACGAAGGCTACGCCGACCCCAACGCGGTGCGGAGTTTCTACCGCGAGCAGATGCCGCTGGTCGGGTGGAACCGGGTCAGCGACCAGAACGTCAAGGGCAGCATCGCCATTCGATTCGAAAAGCAGACCGAGGCCTGCCATATCACCATCGACCGTTCGGGGACGCTGGGCAAGGTCAGGATCCAGGCCGTCGTGATGCCGTTCAACCGTTCACCGTCGGAGGCGCCGGCCAGGCGACCCATGCCATGAAACAGACCAGGCGGCAGGAACTTAAGACCAACACGCTCAGCGTCTATCTCAGCCAGATCTACGAGAGGGCGCAGCTCTACTCCAACTACATCACCGGCGGCCTGGTGGTTGTCCTCCTCGTGCTCGTCGTGGGGGCCTACCTCCGCCACAGCCGGCAGGTCGCGACCCAGAACGGGTGGAAGCGCTTCTACGAGATCGTCGATCCCTCCGACGACGCCGGCGGGGACGTCGATCTGATCACCAGAGCCGAACGCCTGGCCGACGAATACGCCGGCCATCGCCAGATCGGTCTTGCCGCCCGCGAGCTGCAGGCCGACCTGACCTACGAAGAGGCCATGAAGCTCTCCCCGGTCGGCGGGGACCGGGGCCGGCGCGTCGAACTGCTCAAGTCCGCCCGCCGACTCTACCAGGAACTGCTGGACGGCCATGCCCGCGAGCCCCTGGCCGCCGCCCGCCTGAGGATGAGCCTGGCCGCGTGCATCGAGAACCTTGTGCTGCTCGATGAGGCCCGCGCCGACGAGGCCCAGGCGCTCTACCAGCAGGTCGCCGCCGACCCGGCCAGTCCGTTCAAACCCCTGGCCGAGAAAATGGCCCAGACGCTCGCCACCCGGGTCGCCCCGCTGAAGATCGTGGCCACTCGCCCGGCGGAAACCGCGCCCGAGGGCGCGGCAGCATCCGCCGCCGGCCCCGAAACGTCCGGAACCGCCGCCGCGCCCGTCACCGTTCCGTAAGCACCGGGCCGCAAGGAAGCCGCCGGACCGGTCCGCCGGGCTGGGCTCGCGGCGCCGCCCCGCCTATATTCATGCACGCGTGCAACCCGCGCCGGCCTGCCGGGGCAGATCGGCCGGGGCTCCCGGAGGTGCAGGCTTGTCCGCCGAAACGCTGGAACACAAACACGCCCGGGCCCTGGAGATCCTGCGCTCCCTGGAACGCGTGGCGGTGGCCTTCTCCGCCGGCACGGACTCCACCCTCGTCCTCAAGCTCGCCCTCGACGCCCTGGGGCCCGACAACGTCGTGGCCGTCACCGGGCGAAGCGCCAGCATGGCGGTCCACGAGCTGGAACAGGCCGTCGAGATCGCCCGCCGCCTCGGGGCCCGCCACGTGATCCTGGACACCGACGAGCTGGCCGACCCGCGCTACGCCGCCAACCCGGTCAACCGCTGCTTCTACTGCAAGTCCGAGCTGTACCACCGGCTGGCGGACTTCATCGCCCGGCACAACCTGCGCGCCGTGGTGAACGGCAACAACGTCGATGACCTCGACGACCACCGCCCCGGCCACGCCGCCGCCGAGGGGCTGCCGGTGCGGTCGCCCTGCATCGAGGCCGGCCTGACCAAGCAGGACATCCGCGAACTCAGCCGCCGCATGGGACTCCCGACCTCCGACAAGCCGGCCAGCCCCTGCCTGGCCAGCCGCATCCCCTACGGCGAGCCCGTCACCCCCGAAAAACTCCGCCAGATCGAGGCCGCCGAGTCTGCCCTGCACGCCATGGGCTTCTCCGTCTGCCGCGTCCGCCACCACGGCACGCTGGCCAGGATCGAGCTGCCGGCCGATCAGCTTCAGAAGGCCGCCGAGCCCCAGACCCGGACCCGCATCGACGCCGCCCTGCGGGCCTGCGGTTTCGCCTACGTAGCCCTGGATCTCCGGGGGTTCCGCAGCGGAAGCCTCAACGAGGTCGTCCAGGTCACCCTGCCGGGCCGTGCGGGCTGAGCCCGGCGGTCCGCGTACTCACCCATCCATCCGCCGCGTTTTCCGGGCCGCCCGCCGTGGTGATCGGGCTTTTGACCGGTTAAGATGGCCCCGGACCCGCCGGAGAGGTGACCATGCGCCTGAAGTCCTGCCCACGCATCGCGCGAACGACCCTGGCCGCCGCCGGCCTGGCCTGTATTCTGGGCTGTCCGCCGTCCTCCGGGCCCGGCGGTCCGACGGTCCTGTCGCCGGACCGCCCCAGGCCGCCGGCCCCCGGCGACGTCTGGCCTCCGCGGGCCGTCTGGGTGGTCCGCCAGGTCTATTCCTCCCCCGACCAGATCGCCGACCTCATGGAGAAGTGCCGCCAGGCCGGCCTGAACACGGTGCTCTTCCAGGTGCGCGGCAACGGCACCGCCTTCCACCGCTCAACCATCGAGCCACCGGCGGTCGAGTACGGCGGGCGGGATCCCGGCTTCGACCAGCTCGAGGTGGCCTGCGACGAGGCCCACCGCCGCGGAATAGCCCTGCATGCCTGGGTCAACGTGATGCCGGCCTGGAAAGGCAAGACCCCGCCGGGCGACCCCCGCCAGCTTTACAACGCCCGGCCGGAGTGGTTCTGGTATGACCAGGACGGTCGGCGCCAGCCGCTGGACGATTTCTACGTCAGCCTCAACCCCTGCCTGCCCGAGGTCCGCGCGTATCTCGTCTCGGTGATGCGCGAAATCGCGGAGCGCTATCCGGTGGACGGGCTGCACATGGACTACATCCGGTTCCCCAGCGAGACCAGCAAGGGCCGCGACTACCCGTATGATGCCAGGACTCTGTCGCTGTATCGACAGGCCGCCGGCAAGCGGCCGGCCGACGACCGGGCGGCCTGGACCGCCTGGCGCACCGCCCAGGTGACGCAGCTGGTGCGCGAGATCCGCACCGGCCTCAACCAGGTCCGCCCCGGCATCCTGCTGACCGCCGCCGTGGGGCCGGACCCCGAACACCACATCGGCCGCTACTTTCAGGACGGTCCGGCCTGGGTGCGGCAGCGGCTGATCGACTGGGCGTTCACCATGAACTACGCCAGGGATGTCGAAACCTTCCAGGCCCGGCAGGAAGCCTGGATGCGGGCCACCGGCGGCAGCCGCGTAGCCCCGGGACTGGGGCTGTATGCCCACGCCGCCGATGAGGTCAGCGTCCGGCAGCTGCAGTGCGCCGACCGCTGGGGACAGGGGTTCGCGCTGTTCTCCTCGTCCTCCCTGTTCGACGAATCCCCGCGCAGCCGCCGGCGGCTGGAGGCCCTCAAGCCGGTGCTGCTGGACATGCAGCGCCGGTCGATCCGCCAGCCCGCCGCCGCGGCCCGACCCGACCCTTGCCGCCGGCCCGCCGATCCGCCCCCGCCGGCCGGCCAACGCCTGGCC
>CAZSYS010000129.1:0-11258 GCA_964611365.1 uncultured Planctomycetales bacterium | reverse complement strand
GGCGTCGGGAGCCCTCGGCCGGCGCGGAGGCAACGGCCGGTGATGCCTTCGGCGGAGGCCAGGGCCGGCGGCGGCGACGCGTTCCTGTTGTGGTCCGCGGGTTGCCGGCCAACGCGGCCGGAGAGGGCAGAGCAGAGTGACGACAGGGAGGTCCCATGTCCGGCTTCATCAACGCTTCTGACGGATCGACGGCATCGGGCCGCAGGCGGTGTATCGCCGCCGCGGCAGTCCTGGTTCTGGCGGCCTCGGCCGTCAACGTCGCTGCCCAGGCCGATGAGGCCTCGCTGCGCAAGGCGGTCGCATGGCAGATCGCCCTGAACCGCGTGGGCTTCTCGCCGGGGCTGATCGACGGGCGGATCGGCCCCAAGACCGAGCTGGCCACGCGGGAATTCCAGCGCGTCCGCCGGTTCCCGGTCACCGGCCGGCTGGACGACGCCACGGCCCAGGCGCTGGGCGTGGATCCCGACAATGCGTTCGGCTGGTACGTGATCACCGCGGCCGATCTGGCCGAGATCGGGCCTGTGCCCTCCAGCTGGGTGGCCCGAAGCAAGCTCGGCCGCCTCGGGCACGCCTCGCTGGAAACCGTCCTGGCCGAGAAGTTTCAGTGCGCGACGCACCTGCTGGCGACGCTGAACCCCGGGCGCAGCATCCACACCATGAAGCCCGGCGACCGCGTGGCCGTGCCCAACGTGGTCGAGTCGGCTCTGGCCGTCCCGACCGCCGCGGCCATCGAGATCAACCTCCAGCAGAAGGTCATCCGGGTGCTGGACGACCAGGACCGGCTGGCGGCGCTGTTTCACTGCTCGGTGGCCGCGGACAAGACCAGGATGCCCAGCGGCAACGCCCAGGTCACGCTGGTGGTCCGCGACCCGGACTACATGTTCGACCCCAGAAAGTGGCCGGAGGTCCGCGAGCCGGTGCCCGGCCGGCTGCGCATCCCGCCGGGCCCGCGCAACCCGGTCGGCCGGGTGTGGATGCAGCTGAGCCTGCCCGGTTACGGCATGCACGGCACGCCGAACCCCGAGCTGATCGGCAAGACCGGCTCGCACGGGTGCTTCCGGCTGACCAACTGGGACGCCGTCCGGCTGAGCCGGATGGTGCGGCCGGGCACACCGGTCCGCTTCGTCGATCATCCCCTGGTCCAGCTGGCGAGCACCGGCAGGTGAGCCGCTGGGGCGTCGTTTTCGATCTGGACGGCACGCTGGCGGACACGCTGCCGGACATCGCCGGGGCGGTGGACGCCGGCCTGACCGCGCTGGGGCTGCCGGGCTGTTCGATCGCGCAGGTCCGGGCCTGGGTTGGCGAGGGCCTTCCGACGCTGTGTGCCCGGGCGCTGGGTTCGCGGACGGATGCGCCGCTGGACCGCCTGGTTCAGCTGGTCACCGAGCACTACACGGCCCACCGGCTGGACCGCACCCGCCCCTATCCGGGCGTTGTCGAGCTGCTGGCGTCGCTGTCGGGCGCGGGCATTCCGATGGCCGTGCTGACCAACAAGCCGCAGATCCACACCGGGCCGATCGTGGAGGCCCTTTTCGGTGCCGGGCTGTTCATGGAGGTCCGCGGGTATCAGCGGGAGGAGCGGCGAAAGCCGGACCCGCGCGACCTGCTGGAGATCGCCGCCGGCATGGGGCTGCCGCCGGCGGCCGTGCTGATGGTCGGTGATTCGTCCACCGACATCCGCACGGCCCGCAACGCCGGGGCCCGGCCGGTGGGGGTCACCTGGGGCTATCGTTCGCGCGACGAGCTGCTGGCCGCCGGGGCGGCGCAGCTGATCGACCGGCCGGACGAGCTGCTGTCGCTGCTTTGAGGATCCGCCGCCGGACGGGGAGATCCCGCGTCGGGAGCGGGTGTCGAGGCCGCCCTGATGTTTCGTCTGCTTTCGCTGGCCGCGGTGACCCTGGTGGTGATCGGCGGGGCGCTGGTCGCCCGGCCTGACCAGGGCTTCCTGGCCGGCCAGCTGGTCCGGACCTTTCTTCAACCGGAGCTGGCCCGCGCGGCGGCCGGGTCCGGACCGGGCGGGACGGCCCTGGTGCTGGAGGTTCTGCCCGGCAGCCGTTCGGACACCGCTGCTCTGGTGGCCGGGGCGGTGCGGGTTCGGGGGCTGCGCTGGGTCGAGCCCGGATCGGCCGGGGCCGAAGGGGCCGCGAAGCTCGGCGTGCGTCTGACCTCCGGCAACCACAGTGCCGAGCTGGAGTTCCGTCCGGGCGAGGGGCCGCCGCGCCGGCGGGTCTTCGCCTGGTACGGGGTGCTGCCGCCGCTGCTGGCCATCGTGTCGGCCATCCTGACCCGGCAGGTGGTGCTGAGCCTGACGGTGGGGGTGCTGGCCGGCGGGGTGCTGGCCACGGTGCCGGGCGGCGGCTCGGTCATGTCCGGATTATGGCACGCATTTGACGCGTACCTGGTGCGCCACGCCCTGCTGGACGCCTTCCGGGTGGACATCATCCTGTTCGTGCTGCTGATCAGCGGCGCGGTGGGCATCGCCCGGGATTCCGGGGGCATCCGGGCGATGATCGACCTGGCGGTGCGGTTCTGCCGCACGCCGCGGGCCGCCCGGCTGGCGGTCTGGACCGGCGGGATGATGCTGTTCTTCGACGATTACCTCAACTGTCTGGTGGTCGGCAGCACCCTGCGGCCGCTGACCGACCGGCATCGCGTCAGCCGGGCGAAGCTGGCCTACCTGGTCGACTCCACGGCCGCGCCGGTGGCCGGCCTGTCGATCATTTCGACCTGGATCATCTTCGAGACCATGCAGATCCGCGAAGGGCTGCAGGCCGCGGGGCTGGAGCTCGAACCGTTCATGGTCTTCGTGCAGTCGCTGCCGTATCGCTTCTACTGCGTGTTCACGCTGCTGCTGGGCCTGATCCTGGCGGTCGGCGGGCGGGATTTCGGACCGATGCTGGCGGCCGAGCGGCGGGCCCGGTCGGAGGGACCCGCGGAGGGCGGAACCGCGGCCGACGATCCGGGGCCGCCGGCCGGTCGGGCATGGCTGGCGGTCGGTCCGGTCGGGCTGATCGTCGCGGCCACGCTGCTGGGGCTCTGGTGGACCGGCCGGCCGCAGGCCTGCAGCCCGCCCTGGACGCTGGACCAGCCCTCCGGCGGGGCCCGGGTGCTGGAGTACCTGCAGAAGACCCTGGCGCACTGCAACTCGGCCAGGGCCCTGTCCCGGGCGGCCATGCTGGGCTACGCGGTCGCACTGGCGTTGGTGCTGGCCGGGCGGGTGATGGGCCTGCGCGCGGCCCTGCGGGCGTCGCTGATTTCGATCCGCCCGGTGCTCAAGGCGGTCGTGGTGCTGTTTCTGGCCTGGTCGATCGGCGCCGCCAGCCGCGACGTGGGCACGGCCGGCTACCTGGTGGCCGTATTCCGCGACGCCCTGCACCCGATCGGGTTTTCGATGCTGGTCTTCGGGATCGGATGCCTGGTGTCGTTTGCGACCGGCTCCTCCTACAGCACGATGGCCATCCTCCTGCCCAATGTGGTGCCGCTGGCCCTGGCGGTGGGTGAGCACTCGCCGCTGACCGGGATCGGGCTGGTGATCATGTCGGTGGGGGCGGTGCTGGAGGGGTCGATCTTCGGCGACCACTGCTCGCCGATCTCCGACACCACGATTCTCTCGTCGATCTCCTGCGGCTGCGACCTGCTGGAGCACGTGCGGACGCAGATGCCCTACGCGCTGACCGCGGCCGTGGCGGCGGTGGTGGCCGGGTACCTGCCGGTGTCGCTCCAGGTTCCCTGGTGGGCGTGCCTGCCGGCCGGGGGCGCCGGGCTGCTGGTCGTGGTCATGGTCGCCGGGCGGAAGGTCTCAGGCACGCCGGGCGGGCGGGACTTTTCGGAGGGAGACGGTCGGCGATGACCTGCCGGCGGCGGGCCGGCCCGGGGAGGGCGCCGGGGCTGCCGGGGGCTTGCCGCGGGGCTCGCAGGTTTCGCGCATTGCCCACGTGCCCTTAACATGATCCTCGCGCAAATTGCCGTACATTATGAGCCTGGAAGAGCCTGGGGGCCGGGGAGGCGGCCGCCGCGAAGGAACTGCTCTTGAGAATCGCCTACGGAGTCCACGGTTACGGCCGCGGCCACGCGATGCGGGCCCTGGCGGTGCTGCCCGAACTGGCCCGGCGTCATGAGGTGCTGGTGCTGGCCGGCGGCGACGCATATCAGGCACTATGTGCCGACCGGGCGGTGGTCCGGATTCCGACTTTCCGGTATCATTACAATCGCAGGGGCAGGCTCTCCAACCTGCTGAATCTGCGGCACAACATCGGCGGCGTTCTCGATGTCCGGCTGCAGGGTCCGGCGCTGGACATGGTGATGGAGACCCTGGCCGAGTTCCGGCCCGACGTGGTGCTGACCGATTCGGAGGCCCTGACCCACCGGGCCGCGGAGCGGCTGGGCCTTCCGCGGATCAGTTTCGACCACTTCGGTCTGCTGGTGTACTGCCGGCCGGAGATGTCGAGCGCGGACCGCCTGGTGTGCCGGGGCAATGCCCTGGCCTACCGCTGGCTGTTCGGCGAGCCGGACCGGGTGATCGTGTCGTCCTTCTTCGACGCCCCTGCGGTCCGGCCGGGGGTCTGCGTCGTGGGCCCGGTGATGCGCCGCGAGGTGCGCGAGACCGAGCCGCGCGACGGGGAGCACCTGCTGGTCTATCTGAGCATGGGGGAGCACGAGTACACGCCGCGGATCGAGCGGGCCCTGCTGGCGGCGGGCTGCCCGGTGCGGGTCTACGGCACGCCGCGGCGCGGCCTGCAGGGCAACCTGCAGTTCAAGCCGACGGCCAACCTGCCGTTCATCGAGGATCTGGCCGGCTGCCGGGCGGTATTCGCCACCACCGGCAACCAGCTGATGGGCGAGGCCCTGTACTTCGGCAAGCCGGTGCTGGGCATGCCCATCGCCTGCCTGGAGCAGCGGCTGAACGCCCGCCAGATCGAGCGCCTGGGTGCGGGCATGCAGATCGACCGCCGCCGGGTGAGCCCGGAGGTGCTGCGGGAGTTTCTGCGGCGCGGGCCGGAGTTCAGAAGCCGGATTCGCCGCCGGATGCGCGACGGCGCCCGTGAGTCGCTGGAGGCCATCGAGCGTTTCGCCTCCGAGCTGGCCGGGGCTCCGGCGGCCGCGGCGGCCACGGCGTAGGCCGGGCGCGCCGACGTCGGCGGACCGTGAGGGACGAACCATGAAGGTGCGCTATCGCAGCGTGTGGATCTCCGACGCCCACCTGTCCACGCGGGACGCGCGCGCGGACCTGCTCTACAGCTTCCTCGACAGCATCCGCGTCGATTACCTCTACCTGGTGGGCGACATCATCGACATCTGGGCGCTGAAGAAGCGCTGGCACTGGCCCCCCCACTACAACGAACTGCTGCACAAGCTGCTGAAGCGGTCCCGCAAGGGAGCCCGGGTGTTCTACATTCCCGGCAACCACGACGAGTTCTTCCGGCAGTTCGTCGGCTACCGCTTCGGCGACGTGCAGGTCGTGGCCCGGGCGATCCATGAGACCGCCGACGGCCGGCGGTTTCTGGTGATGCACGGCGACGAGTTCGACTCCATCGTGCTGTACAAGCCCTGGCTGTCCCACCTGGGCAGCTGGGCGTACGGCTACGTCATCGTCCTCAACCGGCTGGTGAACTGGGCGCGCCGGCTGCTCGGCCGGCCCTACTGGAGCCTCTCGGGAGCCATCAAGCGCAAGGTGCAGGCGGCCGTGCGGCACCTCAGCAGCTTCGAGGAGCTGCTGACCCGCGAGGCCCGCCGCCAGCAGGTCGACGGGGTCATCTGCGGCCACACCCACCAGGAAGCCATGCGCGAGATCGACGGGGTCCTCTACTGCAACACCGGCGACTGGGTGGATTCCTGCACCGCCGTGGTCGAGCACGCCGACGGCCGGCTGGAACTGATCCGCTGGGAGCAGGAGCTCGCCCGCCTGGCCGAGCACGAGGAAACGGCGGCCGAGCCGGTCGAGGACCGGGCCTGGCTCGAGGAGGACGAGCTCGACCGGTCCCGGACCGGAGTCCCCCGCTGACCGCGCATCCGCGCCGCCGCCCGGGGGCCGCGGGCCGCCCGGCGAACCCCGTGATCGCTTTCGACGCTCCGGGGGGCTGCGGACCTGCAGACGCGGCTCGGCACCGACGTCTTCACCCCGGCCGCCGTGGCGGGCTGCGGCTCCCGGCCTGCGCAGCGGGGCAAACCGACGGCCCGGGGGCCCGGCCGGCGCAGACATCGTTGCATTTGGCGTTTCGCCTGCTAGACTATGTCTGTTTCCTGAAGCGGCAGCGGCCAAAGGTGCCGCGGCCGGCTGCCCCGGCGACCCGGCAGGATGCGCCGCAGGCGCACCTTGTGCCGGCCGCCGGGTTGAGACGTTCCCCTAGCTCAATTGGATAGAGCGTTAGCCTCCGGAGCTAAAGGTTACTGGTTCGAGTCCAGTGGGGAACGCATTCACCGGGCGGCGGCCCGCAGGGGTTGTGTCTCCGCGCTCGTTGGCCGGGGCGTCCGCCGGGAAGCCTCGGCAGGCGGCGGTTCGGCGCGGGTCGCCGGCGGCACGAGGGATGACAGCGGATGTCTGATCTGACCGGCAGGACGGTGGCCATCACCGGCGGCGGGGGGGTACTCTGCGGCGGCATCGCCGAGCACCTGGCCCGCTGCGGGGCGGCGGTGGCGGTGCTGGATCTGAAGCTCGAGGCCGCCCAGGCGGTGGCCTCCCGGATCTGCGACGCCGGCGGCCGGGCGATCGCGGCGGCCGCCAACGTGCTGGACCGCCCCAGCCTCCAGGCCGCTTATGAGGCCTGCGTGGCCGCCTTCGGGCGGATCGACGTGCTCATCAACGGCGCCGGCGGCAACCATCCCAAGGCCACCACCGGCCCGGACCACCCGTTCTTCGACCTGCCGATCGACGCCTTCCGAAGCGTCATGGACCTCAACATCATCGGGACCATCCTGCCCAGCATGGTCTTCGGCCGGGCGATGGCCGAACGGGGCGAGGGTGTGATCCTGAACATCGCCAGCATGAACGCCCTGCGGCCGCTGACCAAGATCGCCGCCTATTCGGCGGCCAAGGCCGGGGTCAAGAACTTCACCGAGTGGCTGGCGGTCCACATGGCCCAGGAGTACTCGCCGAGGATCCGGGTCAACGCCATCGCGCCGGGCTTCTTCCTCACCGAGCAGAACCGGTTCCTGCTGATCGACCGGGACACCGGCGAAATGACCCCGCGCGGCAAGACCATCCTGGCTCACACGCCGATGGGCCGCTATGGGAAACCCGAAGACCTCTACGGCGCCGTCGCCTGGCTGGTTTCACCGGCCTCGGCCTTCGTCACCGGCATCACCGTGCCGGTCGACGGCGGTTTCAGCGCCTTCAGCGGGGTCTGACGCCGGCCGCCGCGGGATAAGCGGATGCAGGACTCCGACGCCCATGGTGCCCGATCCGCCGGTCCGCCCGGCAACCCGCTGATGACGGTTCGCCTCGACCTGACCGTCCCGGTGATCCTGTTCGCCGTGGCCCTGGCCTGCTGGACGATCCTGACCACCGAACGCCTGGCCGACTCGCCCAACGACGCCTCGCGCTGGGACACGGTCTACGCCCTGATGGAGCACGGCACCTACGCCTTCGTGCGCGACCCGGAGCTGCCCTGGGCCTCGCCGTCTTCGCCGGACGGGCCCGCGGGCAACGCCGCGGTCCTCTGGACGATCGACATGATCCGGATCGACGGCCGCTATTACTCCAGCAAGCCGCCGCTGCTGCCGACCTGCCTGGCGGGGATCGGGCTGGCCGCCTCGAGGCTGACCGGCTGGAGCTTCCGCGAAAACCCCCGGGCGATCGAGCGTGTCATCCTGATCACCGCCCAGGTACTGCCGTTCGCCGTGTTTCTCTTCGTGCTGCGGGGACGGGTATTCCGGCTGACCTCCTCGGTCTTCGTGCGCAATTTCACGATGGCCTGCGCCGCCCTGTGCACCTACCTGACCCCCTGGGTGGTGACGCTGAACAACCACGTCCCGGCGGCCTGCACCGGTTTCCTGGCCGTCGAGGCGGCCATGCGGATCTGGTACGACCGGCGGCGAGGATGGCACCTGTTCGCCCTGGCCGGTTTCCTGGCCTCCTTCACCGCCGCGATCGAGCTGCCGGCCGGCCTCCTGGCGGTGGCCCTGTTCGCCGGATTGCTGATCCGCGATCCCAGGCGGACCCTGCTGGCCGGTCTGACCGCCGCGGCCGTGCCGGCCTGCGCCGCCCTGTATACCAACTACCTCGTGACCGGCTCGTTCAGCCCGGCCTACGCCCGCTTCGGCGTCCCCGGCGGGCCCTACGACTATCCGGGCAGCTACTGGAACCACCCCCAGGGCGTCGATGCCCTGGCCGAGCCCAAGCCGGTGTATCTGGCCCATATGCTCTTCGGGCATGACGGCTTCTTCTCGCTGACACCGATCTTCCTGATCGGCGCCGTCGGGCTGGCCGGCCATCTGCGCGGACGACCGGGGGCCTGTCCGGCGCTGGCCGGGCTGACCGCGGGGCTTTTTGCGGCCGTGGTCGGCGTCTACACGTTCACCACCAACAACTACGGCGGCGGCTGCAACGGCTTCCGCTGGCTGTTCTGGATGATCCCGCTGTGGCTGGTCTTTCTGCCGGCCGGTCTGGAGCGCCTCGGCCGAAGCCGTGGAGGACAGATCGTCGTACACATGATGCTGGCGATGTCGCTCTACAGCGTCTATTTCGCCATGCGTGACGGCAATCCGTGGACGCACTCCTGGCTGCGGCTGGCCTTTCGCCAATGGGGCTGGATCGACTACTGAGCCGCCGGCCGGAGTCGCCGGTCGCAGGCGGGCCGGCCGCGTGGCCGCCGGCAGGCTTTCAGCGGGCTCCCGCCGCCGGAACCCCGGCGGAGCGCGGTCCGCGCGCCGGCGGCGCCGGCGAGGTCTGCCGCTCGCTGAAGAGAACCGCCGCCAGGAGCATCCGGCCGTAGCGAACCCACAGCTCCGCCGGGCTGAGCCGGCTGGCCGAACCCGGCAGCTCCACGGTCACGACGGGGATCCCCAGCATGTCGCCGGCGTAGGAGCCCAGCGAGCCCGGCTGGGCGCCCAGCTTTCTCAGCGGCAGGGCGCAGTCCGCCGCCATCGCCGCCGCCAGCCGCTGGGCCGGCCCGTCCCAGTCGATGCAGTTCAAAGGCTGGTGAATGGTCACGATGCGGGCCGGGCGATACTGCGTCAGCAGATCGTCCAGCAGGCGGCTCTCCGGCTCCGACAGCGGCCGCGGGCCGTGGCGCGAGACCGCCGCGAAGTTTGAGGCCGGGAAGTTGCGGTTCAGATCGACCCCCCGGACGTTGAACCGCCGCCCGGCGGCCAGTCCGTCGGGGTTGGCCTCCGGCAGGAGAATGATCCGCCGACCCTCCAGAAGCTCCGGGTGCCGCACCAGGTAGCCGGCCATTTCGCGCACCAGCGGGCCGCCCGCCGGCTCGCTGCCGTGGATGCCGGCCATGATCAGGATGGTGTCGGGGCCCTGTCCGAAAACCTGGCAGGAAACCGGGCGGCCCTGGACCGACCGGCCGAGTTCGACCGTTTCGGAGCGTCCGGCGAGGGGAACGAAGGGACTTACACCCGGCCGGGGCCGCTCCACCTCCGGAGCCGCCGGGCTCATGAAGGCCTGCTCGTGCGCCGGGCCGGACGGGGCCTTGCAGCCGGCCAGCACCACGCACGCCGCTGCCACCGCGATCCGCCCGCCGATCGCGACCGCGCCGGCGCATCCATGCCTTTGCGGGTAAAACATCCGACTCTCCTTGTCGTCACCTGCGCGGTTTTCATGCGACCGCCGACGGATCCGCGGGAATCCGGCATGCCATGCGGCCGCCCTTGCGGCAGGCCATTCTAGCCGATGGGCCCGGGGACTTCATCGTGCCCGCCGACGGCGCGGGCCGGCCGGGGCGGGCCGTTCCCGCGGGCGCCGGCGGATCGCGGCGGTCCGGCCTTCTCATAACATCGGGCGGTCGCCCCTCCGGGTCAACAGCAGGTAAAGGAAAAACGTGCCCCCGATCAGGCTGGTCAGCACGCCCACGGGCAGTTCCCGGGATTCCTGCCGCAACCACCACATGGCGTTGCGGGCCAGCAAATCGCACAGCGGCAGGAACGTGGCTCCGGCCAGGGCACAGGCCGGGATCAGCAGCCGGTGTGCCGAGCCCACCAGCAAACGCATGGCGTGCGGCACGATCAGGCCGACAAAGCCGATCGGCCCGCACCGGGCGACCACGCCGGCGGTCATCAGCGAGGCCGCCACGTAGACCAGACGCCGGGCGGCGACCAGGTTGACCCCCCGCCCGGCGGCGACCGCCTCGCCCATCATCAGCAGGTCCAGGTCGCGGTGCAGCCAGGCCGCGGCTCCGGCCGCCGGGACGATCAGGATCAGCGACTCCAGCACCCCGTCGAAGCCCACCACGTCGTCCAGCGAGCCCATCATCCACATCAGCGCCTGCCGCAGGTTGTGCGTGCGGGCCAGGAACAGCAGCAGCACGATCACCGCCGAGCACACGAAGCCGATGCTGATGCCCGCCAGCAGCAGCGTGCCGGTGGTGCAGCCGGACCGCAGCCGGGCAATCGCGTAGACCGTGACCATGCACGCCAGGGCCCCGACCAGCGCCGCCGGGCCCACCACCGGCCACCCGTGCCACAACCCGCCGCCGAACGCCAGGATGGCCACACAGGCCCCCAGCGACGCGCCGCTGGAAACGCCCAGGGTGTAAGGGCAGGCCAGCGGATTGCGAAACAGCGCCTGGAACATGGTGCCGGCCACCGACAGGGCCGCGCCGACGACCATGCCCATGACCAGCCGCGGCAGGGTCAGCCGGGTGAAGGTGTGCAGGCTGCCGGGATCGCCCCAGCGAACCAGAATCGACTCGCCGCAGGTGCCCACGCCCAACGAAGCCGCCGCGGCCGCCAGGCAGGCGACGGCCAGCAGGAGGTAGACGACAGTGCGGCTTGGGGCCATGGCCTGCTCACACGTCCAGATGCACGGACCGCCGGCCGCCCGGGCCGTCATGAAGCACAAAAGGCGTATCGTACAGCGCCGCCAGTCCGGCCGGGTCAAACAGCCGCTCGACCGGGGCGTCGAACGCGATCGCCCCGTCCCGCAAAGCCACCACCCGCCCGCCGATGGCCGGCGGAAGGTTCAGGTCGTGGCAGACCACCACCAGCGTGCGGCCGGCGGCGGCATAGCGGCGCATGATGCCGATCAGGTCGGCCTGGTGCCGCGGATCCAGGGCCGCGGTGGGCTCGTCGAGCAACCGCGCCGGCGTGTACTGGGC
>CAZSYS010000128.1:2420-11344 GCA_964611365.1 uncultured Planctomycetales bacterium | reverse complement strand
TGCTGCGTCAACGCCCGGGGCCGGACGGAAGAGCAGCGCCGGCCACCGGACAAGACCGGCGCCCGGCGCGGCACCGTCAGCCCGCGCGGCGGACCAGGTCGTCGGCCACCGCGGCGATGCGGGCCGAGGCGCCCGCGCGGGCCCGCTGCAGGTCGGCGTCGGCGACCCTGGTCAGCACGTAGAACTTGATCTTCGGCTCGGTCCCGCTGGGGCGGGCGATCGCCTGGGTCCCGTCGGCCAGGGTGAAGACCAGCACGTCCGCGGAGGGCAGATCATAGGAGCCGGTCGTCCGGCCGGTGGCCACGTCGCGGATCCGCCCGTCGGCCAGGTCTCCGATCGTGCGGACCTCGATGCCGCCGAGGATCCGCGGCGGATCGGACCGCAGGCCGGTCATGATCGACCGGATGCGCTGGGCGCCCTCCGGTCCGGTCAGCGTGAGGTTGCGGGCGCCCTCCTGGAAGTATCCGTGGCGGTGATAGAGCTCTTCGAGCACCTCGTGCAGCGTCTTGCCCCGTTCGGCCGCGGCCGCCGCCGCCTCGGCGATGAAGGCAGCGCTGCTGACGGCATCCTTGTCGCGGGTGTGCGTGCAGGGCATGTAACCGTAGCTCTCCTCGGCCCCGAACAGGCAGGTTCCGGCCGGCCGGCCGGCGGCCCGGAGCTCCTGGCAACGCTGGAACGTCTGGCCGATCCATTTGAAGCCGGTCAGCACCTCCACGACGCCGGCGCCGTAAGAGCGGGCGACGGCCTTCATCAGGCCGCCGGAAACCAGCGTGGTGACCAGCAGGGCATCCGAAGGCAGCGTGCCGCAGGCCGCGTGGCGGCCGAAGATGTAATCCGTCAGCAGCGCCGCGATCTGGTTGCCGGTCAGCAGAGGGTAGCCGCCGGCGGAATCCCGCACCGCGACACCCATGCGGTCGGCGTCGGGATCGGTGCCGATGACCAGGTCGGCCCCCTTGCGGGCGGCCAGGGCCACGGCCATGCTCAGCGCCTCGGGCTCCTCGGGGTTGGGCGAGGCCACCGTCGGAAAACCACCGTCGGGGACGCACTGCCCGGGCACCTCGATGACGTTCCGGAAACCCCGCCGCTGCAGGGCCTGGGGGATCAGCGTTCCGCCGGTTCCGTGCAGACTGGTATACACGATCTTGAGCGTCGCCCCTCGCCGGCGGCAGGTCTGAAGGTCCAGGCAGGAGTCCTGCACCGCCTGGAGGAAGGCCTCATCGACCTCCGGCCCGATCTCGCGGATCAGGCCGGCCCGGCGGGCGGCGGCGGCGTCCATCGCCGGCACCCGGCCGAAGTTCCCGACGGCGCGGACGCGGGCGATGATGTCTGCGTCGTGCGGCGGCACGATCTGCACGCCGTCGGACCAGTAGACCTTCAAGCCGTTGTACTCCGGCGGGTTGTGGCTGGCGGTGATGACCACCCCGGCGGCGCAGCCCAGGTGGCGGACGGCGAAGGACAGCAGCGGGGTGGGTCGCAGCTCGCGGAAGAGGAGGGCGGGGATGCCGTGGCCGGCCAGCACGCAGGCGGTCCGCAGGGCAAACACGTCGCTGCAGCGCCGGCAGTCGAAGGCGATGGCCACGCCGGCCCGCCGGGCCGCATCGCCCTGCTCCAGCAGGTAGGTCGCCAGGCCGGCGGCCGCCGCTCCGACGGTATAGACGTTCATCCGGTTGCGGCCGGCCCCGATCACGCCCCGCAGGCCACCGGTGCCGAACTCCAGGTCGCGGTAGAACCGGTCGGCCAGCTCGCGCTCGTCGCCGGCCTCCAGCAGGGCGCGGATCTCCGCCCGATCCGCCTCGGCGATGTTGGGGTCCGTCAGCCAGGCCTGCACGGCCGAGCGAATATGTGCCTCCATACAGCCACCCTCGCGGGCATGCCGGCCCGGCTCAGCCGTCCGCGCCCGATCCCGCCAGGCCCAGCTCGGACTTGAAATACTCGATCGTGTGCCGCAGCCCCTCTTCCAGGGACACCCGGGGGGCAAAGCCCAGCAGCTGCCGCGCGCGGGTCAGGTCCGGACGCCGCCGGCCGGGGTCGTCCTGAGGCAGCGGGCGGTGCTCGACCCGCAGGGGCCGGCCGAGAATCCGTTCGATCGTACGGACCAGCTCGATCATGCTGACCTCGCCGTCGTTGCCGAGGTTCACCGGTCCGGAGAAATCACAGGCCATCAGCCGCAGGAAGCCGTCGATCAGGTCCGACACGTAGCAGAAGCTGCGGGTCTGCGACCCGTCACCGTAGACCGTCAGCGGGTCGCCGCGCAGCGCCTGGCAGATGAAATTGCTCACCACCCGCCCGTCGTCGGCCGACATCCGCGGGCCGTACGTGTTGAAGATCCGGGCGATCCGGATGGGCAGCCGGTGCTGGCGGTGATAGTCGCAGGCCAGAGTCTCGGCCACCCGCTTGCCCTCGTCGTAACAGCTGCGGATGCCGTTGGGGTTGACGTGCCCCCAGTACGTCTCGGGCTGGGGGTGCACCTGCGGGTCGCCGTAGACCTCCGAGGTGCTGGCCAGCAGAAACCTGGCCCGCACCCGCTTGGCCAGCCCGAGCATGTGGTAGGTGCCGATCACGTTGGTCTTGATGGTCTTGACCGGGTTGTGCTGATAGTGCACCGGGCTGGCCGGGCAGGCCAGGTGGTAGATCTCGTCCACCTCCAGCACGATCGGCTCGATCACGTCGTGGCGCACGAACTCGAAGCGGCCGCTGAGCACCAGCTCGCGGTACCGCTCCCCGAAGTTCTCCATCCGCCCGGTGAAGAAGTTGTCCAGGCAGATGACGTGGCGGCCCTCGTCGAACAGCCGCAGGCACAGGTGCGAGCCGATGAAACCCGCTCCCCCGGTGACCAGGCAGACCTGACGCGCCATCCCGGTGTTTCCGTCGTGCCCCCGGCCGCGACGCCCGGTTCCGAACCGGAACCGCCGGCACGCGGCCGCAGGAACCCGGGCGGATTCTAATCCCCGCACCGGCGCCCTTCAACGGTTACCGGACGGGGCGGGATCGCCCCTGCCGCCTGCCCGGCGGCGGCTTTGCTTGTGCGGCCGGGGCGGATATCGTATGTCATCCGCAGAAAGGGGCGGGTCTGCGCGCCTGCGCCCGCCGGAAGGGGACCGGGGCATGAACGCCGTCAAGACCGTCTTCCACATCCACACCGACTACTCCGACGACGGAGCCAACAGCCCCGACCGCATTGTCCGCCTGGCCCGCGAACGCGGCGTCGGCTGTGTCGCGGTCACCGACCACGACACCCTCGACGGAGCCCGTGCGACCGCCGAGGCCGCCGGCGGAAACCCCGCGGTCATCATCGGGGAGGAAGTCTCAACCAGCGGGGGACATCTGATCGGGTTGTTCCTCGAGGCCCATGTGCCGGCCGGCCTCAGCCCGCGCGACACCGCCCTGGCCATCCGCCGGCAGGGCGGACTGGTCGTCGTGCCGCACCCGTTCAACAGCATGTTCTCCTGCGGGCTGCGGCGCCACCTGGCCGGGATCACCGATCTCATCGACGCCGTCGAGGTCCACAACGCCCAGAACCTTTCCCCGCTGCCCAACCGCCGCGCCGTAGCCCTGGCCGCCGGACTCGGCCGGCCGGCCCTGGTGGGCGCGGACATCCATCACGGCGACGACCTGGACGTCTGCTACCAGATGCTCGCCCCGTTCAAAGGACCCCGGGACTTCCTGGAGTCCCTGCGCACCGCCTCCCTGGCCCGCGGGCGGCACGCGCCCGCCTACTTCGTGCGCACGGCGTGGTACGTGCTGGCCTCCCGAACCGGCCTCTGGCGCCCGAACGGCTTCGGAACGAACTGCCCCCGCCGCGGGCCGCGGATCCTGCCGGACTGGAGCCCGCCGTCCGCCGGGCCTGCCGCCGGAAACGCCCGGCGGGCCTGAACGCCGGCAACCCTTGAACCGGCCCGCCGGAAAGGCTATGAAAGAAGCCGTCACGGCGCGTCGCGGCCACGGGGCCCCCGGCGCCCGGCGGGAGTCACCGTCATGCCATCACGGCTGCTGTATGGGATCGCGATGCTGGTCGTCCTGAGCTTCCTGGTCAGCTGGAGCAACAGGCGCAAGCGTGCCGCCGCCTGGCAGGGTGTGGTCGAGAGCATTCGCGGTCTGCGCCCCGGCGGACCCGATCCGTCACCGGATGCCTGGATCACCATCCTGTACCGCACCGACGCGGGCACCCACGGCCGCTTCCGGCTGCGCCACCGCTTCTACAGGCAGTTCTACCCGGGTCTGGCCGTCGGCGACCGCCTGGTCAAGGCCGCCGGCAAGTACCTGCCCGATCCGCAGCCCGCCGCCCGGCCGGCCGACGCTCAGGCTGCGGCCTGAGCCCGCCTGGCGACGTCCGGGAAAGGGCGCCGCCGCGCGTTCAGCGGCTTGCCCTGAAAACACGCATTTGCCCGCCCTCCGGCCGAATCGTATATCCGCCTGGAGGGCGACATGAAGGCAGCACCGGACTCCGAGCCGCTCAGCGCAACCATCATCCGCCAGGAGATCGCCCGGTTCATTGCCGCCGCCCGGCACCTCGACGGTCAGGGACACGAGCAGCGCCGCCGCCGTATCCGCCAGGCTCACCACGCCTGGCCCCTGCTGGTCACCGCCGGCGACCGCCCTTATGACCCCGACCTGCCCGCCATGCTCCACAACGCCTCGGAGCTGGGCATCGCGTTCCTCTCGCCGATGAGCATTCCCGCCGGCACCACGGTGTTCATCAAACTCTTCGTCCAGGACAGCTTCTGCCCGCGCGTGCCGGCGGTGGTCCGCCACTGCACGCCCGGCCGGGACGGCTATCTCATCGGCTGCGAGTACCGCGCCGCGGAGGTCGATGTCTGCCAGCAGGGCCTGGAACTCGGCCGCCGCTCCCGGGCCCGCAGACTGATCGACTGAATTCATGCTCCACCGTTTCGCACGCGCCGCCCGGCCGTGAACTCCGCCGGGGGCCTGTCCTCCGTGCGCATGCCGCCCTGCCGGACGGATGCCGGCCGTCCCGACGCCCGATTCGCAACCCGTTCCGCCCGGCGGTACTATAATGGCCGGCGGTTCGGGGACGCGGCGCCCGGTGTGCGGCGGTCCGGTCCGCCGGCTGGAGAACGCGGCATGGAAATGCATTCCAGCTGGGAAGGCGACCGGCGGATGCTGGCGGCCTGCTCGGGCGACATCAGTTTCGACGACCGGGAATCGCTGGCCGCGCGGATCCTCGGAGAGGCCGACCGGCGCCTGGGGCCCGGCACGCCGTTCGAGCTGATCCTCGACATCGAGAATGTCGGCTTCGTCAACAGCGCCGGACTGGGGGCCCTTTTCCAGCTGCGCAAGGCCGTCGAGGAACGCTCCGGCCGGTTGGCCATCGCCAACGTGCCTCCCGCCCTGGTCCGGCTGTTCCGCACCGTCGGGCTGGACCGCTATGTACCGTGCGTGGATTCCGTCGCCCAGGCCCGCCGCAGCCTGGAGGCCGGCCCTTCGGCCCCGCCCGGCGGCGACGACCACTGAGCCTTCCTGACCTCCCATGCGAGACCGCCCCATGCAGCTGATCGATCTGGACGCCATGGTCGCCGCCGCACAGTCCGCGCCGGAGATCTGGGGCCGGCTGGTGGAGACCGCCGTCCGCCACCACGCAAGCGACATTCATATGGCCTTTCAGGCCGACGGACTGCACGTCGCCCTGCGCGTCGACGGCCGGCTGGTCGAACAGGGGGTCGTCCGCTCGGCCGACGACGCCTGGCGGCTGCTCAACCACGTCAAGGTCCTCGGCGACATCGACCTCGGCGAGCGCCGCCGGCCCCACGCCGGCCGGGCGCTGGTCGATGCCGAGGACCGCCGGGTCGACCTGCGGGTGTCGCTGCTGCCCACCCTCCACGGCCAGGACTGCGTCATCCGGCTGCTGGACCGCCGCGTCTCGCTGATGTCCGTGGAGCAGCTGGGGATGCGGCGGCGCGAGCTCAACCGGCTGTTCGGGCTGCTGGCCTCGCCCTCCGGCCTGGTGGTCGTCACCGGCCCGACCGGCGCCGGCAAGACCACCACCCTTTACGCGGCCATCAGCCGGCTCAACGACGGCAGCCGCAAGATCATCACCATCGAGAACCCCATCGAGTACGACATCCCCGGCGTGGTCCAGTCGCAGGTCAACTACCGCATCGGCGTGGATTACGCCGCGCTGCTCCCGACCGTCCTGCAGCAGGATCCGGATATCATCATGATCGGCGAGATCCGCGACCGCGAGACCGCCACCGCCGCAGTGCGGGCCGCCGTCACCGGCCACCTGGTGTTCGCCACCATGCATTCGCTCGGCGCCGCGGCCACCATCCAGACCCTGCTGAGCCTGGACGTGCCGCCGCATTTCATCGCCCGGGCGCTGCGCGGCGCCGTCGCCCAGAACCTCGTGCGCCGCGTCTGCCCGGCCTGCGCTGAGCCCATTCCCGAGACCGAGTCCGTTCTGCACCTGGACGACATCCGCCACCTGCTGGAGCCCGGCCAGACCCCCAGGCTGGTCGTCGGACGGGGCTGCGCCGAGTGCTTCGGAAGCGGCTACCGCGGCCGCATGGGACTCTTCGAGATCATGGCCGCCGACGAAACCATCCGGCACCTGATCGACGAGCGCCGCCCCGCCTCCGATATCCACCGCGCCGCCGTCGAGGCCGGCATGGTCACCATCCAGCAGACCGGCAAGCTCGCCGCCTTCCTCGGACACACCACCGTCGAGGAGGTCGTACGGGTGGTGACACCCTGACCCCCCGCCGGCAGACCTGCCGTCGGCCGCCCCGCTGGCCTTCGCCGCCCGTCCGGCTATACTGTCGCCCGTGCGGGCCGCCGATCGATCCGCGCCGATCAATCCGGCAGCCCCGGTTCCGGGCCGGCTCGCCCGGCCGAGGTTCTCAGCCCAGGAGTGCTTGCGCATGAAGAAGACCACTAAGTATCGCTGCGTCTGCGGCTATATCCACGACGGCGACACCCCTCCGGCCGCCTGCCCCAAGTGCGGCGCGCCGCCCGAGAAGTTCACCCGGCTGGACGAGGCCGCCGCCGACCTCATCGAGCGCTCCCGCAGGACCAACATGCTCCATGCCCGGATCATCGACCTGGCCCGCCAGATCGAGAAGACCTGCTACGAGGGCATCGAGGACAACCTCGACCCCGGCTGCGCCGACGTCTTCCGCAAGACCGTGGCCGCCTGCTACGACATCATGAAGCTCTCGATGACCGAGCTGCAGGGACACGTGAACAAGGGCAAGTGGGGCTGATGCCCCCCGTCCGGCCGGACGGCAGACCGCCCCGGGCCCGACGGCCGGGGGAGCCGCGTCGGCCTGCCCGCGGATCCGGCCGCGGCTCCCGAACCCCAGGCCGGATGCCCGGAGAGTCCCGACGGGCGACCGGCCAAAACCGCCGCCGCAGCAGGATCGTGCCCGCCCGGCCGGTATAATGCCCGTATGGCCCTGAACCTGACGCCCGACTACTTCGAGGCCGAGCGTCGCTACCGGCAGGCCCGCTCCCCCGAGGACAAGCTGGCCGCGCTGGAGGCCATGCTGCGGGCCATTCCCAAGCATAAAAGCAGCGAGAAGAAACAGGCCGATCTCAAGACCAAGATCAGCGAACTGCGGCACGCCCTGGCGGCGCCGAAGCAGAAAGGCGCCTCGGTCGATCCGTACCATATCGAGCGCCAGGGCGCCGGCCAGGTGATGCTCGCCGGACTGCCCAACAGCGGCAAGTCATCCATCGTCGGGCGTCTCACCGACGCCCCGGTGCGGATCACCGATTTCCCGTACGGAACCGCCCTGCCCGTGCCCGGCATGGCCTTTCACGAGGACGTGCCCATCGAACTGGTCGATCTGCCCCCGATCACCCCCGGGCATGTGCCCGGCGGACTGGCCAACGCCTTGCGCCACGCCGACGCGGTCCTGGCCGTCGTCGATCTGGCGGCCGAAGGGCTGCTGGAGGACGTCGAAACCCTCCTGGGAGTGCTGTCCGCGCACGGTATCGGCGCCGACCCGGCCGAGGATGACCAGGAACCTGACGCCGACCTCCGACACATGCGCATCGGGCCGGCACTGTTCCTCCTGGGCAACAAACTCGACCTGCCCGGGGCCGCCGACAACCTGGCCGCGCTGCGTGAACTGCGACCGCCCCACCCCCCGATCCGCGCCGTCTCGGCCGTCACCGGTGAAGGCCTGGACGCCCTGCTGCAGGAGCTGCTGACGGCCCTGGACGTGATTCGGATCTACACCAAGGAACCCGGCAAACCCCCGGACAGGGAAAAACCCTTCATCCTGCCGGCCGGCAGCACCGTCGAGGAGCTGGCCGGCATGATCCACAAGCAGCTGGCCGAAACGCTGAAGTTTGCCCGCGTCTGGGGCAGCCACGGGCACCCCGGCCAGCAGGTCCAGCGCCACCACGTGCTGCACGATGGCGATATCATCGAGCTGCACGGTGCGTAAGCGCGTTCCCCCGACGTGATCCGGTCCCGCGACGTGATCCGATGCCCCCGGCCTGCCCGGTCAACCCGGTCAGCCCGGGCGGGTCGTGCTCGCCGACCCGGAGGCCGGCGCCGTGACGCCTGGCGGAAGCTCGATCACCGTGCCGGAACGCAGCTGGCTGGGATTCCGCGCCACCCGCTCGCGGTTCAGCTCGTACAGCTCCGGCCATCGGCGCCCATCGCCCAGGAAACGCTGAGCCAGGTCAAACCAGCCCTCGCCCGGCTGAACCCGGTACTCCCGGCCCTTGGCGATCGCCGGTGGAGCAGGCGGCGGCGCCGGAATCACCGCCCCCATCGGGCGTCCAGCCGTCGGGGCCGGCGGCGCACCGGCCGCCGGCGACCGGCCCTGCGTGTCCGCCGGCGGCGCCGCGCCGTCCCGTCCGGTCTGAGGTGCGGCCGGAATGCGGATCTTCGTGCCCACCGCCAGACGGCGCGGATCCTTGTCCGGATTGGCCTTGCTGATCCTGTCGGCGTGCTT
>CAZSYS010000128.1:0-2320 GCA_964611365.1 uncultured Planctomycetales bacterium | reverse complement strand
GGTGCAGGAGAGGCCGGCGCTGCCGGATCGGGCTTGAGCCCCGCCGGTGCCGGCCGCACCGCCGTCGGAATCCCGCCCGATGAGCGATCCGGATTGGGCGACGGATCGTTCCTGGGCAGCGGGGCCGGAACGCGGGCCTCCGGCGACGCCGGCTCCAGCGGCTCAGTCGGCGCCATCGACGGCTCGATCACCACGGCCTTCGCCGGCGGAGCGGCGGGCGGATCCATAACCGTTTCGTTCCCGGGCGAGATCGGGTCGGGCGTCACGGCGCCGGTGGTTTCCATGGCGCCGGACCGCGGCTGCAGGGCAAACGGCCGCTCCGTCCGCTCCACCGGATCGCGCAGCGGCGCGGGGGGCGGTGAGGCGGCGTTCTCGCTGTGATCCGCCGGAGACGCCGGAGTCGGCAGCGCCGCCGGCTCATTCTTGCCCGCCGGCCGGATGACCATCGGCGGCGAAGGAGGCTCCGACGCCGACGACCCGGGCTTTTCAACCCCCTCTGCGACCGGGGCCTTGCTCTGCGGGCCGCCGGCCATCTGGCTCGACCGGGAACCGCCGGCACCGTTGATCAGCACGAAGCCCGCCACGGCCACGGCCACCACGCCGACCGCAACAATGATCATCAACTCTCGTCGCATCCTTGAACCCTCGGTGTTCGGCGGGACCTGACCTGCCCGCGCGTCGCCGCCGCGCCGGCCGCATACGCGCAGACGTCTTGCGTCACCCTCGACGACCGCGCTGCAGCCACCACGCCCAGGGCCGTGCGGCCGATGTTCTCGCAGAGTGACAACCGTGAATATAGCCGGAAACCGCCGCCGGTCAAGCGAAAACGACGAGTTGGCGGGAGGTCCGGGCACACGCGACACCGGGAGGCACGCCGCCGCGCGTGAAACCCGGCGATCTCCGAGGCGGCGCGAACCCGGTCAGCGATAGCCGACGCCCACCCGGACGCTTTCGGCCCGGCGGTGGAAGTGATCCCACCCGCCGAACGATCGCCCCTGGTGGTCGACGAACCGCTCGCGGAAAAAGATGACCTGGCCTGGAGAGTAGTACGACGCCGTCGAAGGCCAGTCGCTCCGCCAGTTGAACTGGCTGGCGCAGTAAGCGCCGGGATGGCGGTCAAACAGCAGCGCCGAGGCGAGTGCGGCACTTTGGCCCGCCTCACGGAAGCGAGAGGTCTGCGGCGCGGGCTGGATCACCTCGTCCCGACAGGCGCAGCCGCCCCAGGCTGCGACCCCGGCAAGCAAGTGAATCACCAGTATCCCGGCGCGCAAGACCCCGTACCCCCCGTAGAGGAACTCCAGCGTCGGCGGAAAACTGTAGCAACGTCCGTGCCAACAAAAGCTTAACGCATTTGAGTCCGATAGCATCCCCCTTTCGCGGCCCCGACGAGGCCCCCATCAGACCCCCTGCCGGACGTGCGGCCTGTAGGGTTTGAGCCGGTGTGTACCCGCAATGATCCCGCCACGTGGCCTGCCAGGAGGCCCATGCGGGCCGTTTTGATCATAAATACTTTCTTATAATTAGATTACGTCAGCGTGGAGCCCGTGCAACCGGGTGTTGACCCCTCTGGATTCCGGCCGCTGGAACGCGAACCGTCGGCTGGTGGCGACACCGCTCCCAAGAGGGGCGGTCGGCCCGTGCGGCCGCTGGAACGCGAACCGTCGGCCAGCGGCGACCCTAGAATGGGACAGTGGCCGGCCACGGGCCGCGTCACCCTTTGTTGGCCGGCTTTTTCCAGGGCCCAGAGCCCGGGAGACAGACATGCCGCTGAACCCCCTGGCCGACCGGTTGAATCTGGGTGTGGTGCAATCGGAGATCGCCCGGGCGTTGGAGCGCCTGTGGCACTGCGGCGTGAGCACCGGCCCGCTGGACGGGCTGGACTATGCCCCGCCGGTGGAGGTCCTGGACGAGCCCGAGCGTTTTCTGGTGACGGCGGAGCTGCCCGGGGTTGATCTGTCCGCCCTGGAGGTGTCCATTGCCGGAACGACGCTGACCATCCAGGGGGAGAAGCCTCCTGCGCCAGGCTCGCCTGGCGCCGGCGACGCGGGCTGCTGCCAGGCCGTGCTGCTGGAGTCCGGGCGCCGCTACGGCCGGTTTCGACGCACGATCCGGCTGCCTGCGGCGGTGCGCGGCGAGGAGACCTCGGCCCGGATGGTCCAGGGGGTGCTGGAGGTATCGATGCCCAAGGCGATCGGCGGCGAGCCGCGGTCGGTCAGGGTGGCGGTGCGGGACGAAGCTTCCGGCCCGACTTCGCCGCCGGCGGAATGCGACGCCCGGCCGGGCGTCTGACTGCCGCGGGCATCGGCGGGCGGAGCCGGAC
>CAZSYS010000127.1:0-11376 GCA_964611365.1 uncultured Planctomycetales bacterium | reverse complement strand
GCCGGGGCGGCTACGGCGGTGGCGGCGGCGGCCGGGGCGGCTACGGCGGTGGCGGCGGCCGGGGAAGCCGTTACTGATCGCCGATGAGTCCCTGCCGCGGCAGGGCTTCTCCCACACTGAAAGCCGGAAGGCCACCTGCACTCACAGGTGGCCTTCTTGATGCGCCTGATGGGACGTTGACCGACAGGTGCCCTGCCCGCCGCCTCGTGTCAAGGCTGATCAAGGCCCGCAATCGGGGTCGGCCAGCCCGCTGGACCCGCCCAGGCAGGCACGCATGATCAGAGCGGCGTCGGAGTCGGCGTCCAGATCGTCGTCCAGCCGCGCGCGCCGGCACTCCCCCTGCGCCACGGGTATGAATCTGTCGACTGCGCCAGCCGCAAACCGTTCGGCCGTGCCGAACGCCGCCGCTCCTGTTCACCGTCCTGCCGCCCAATCCAGCCTCGCACCCTGCCATCCCTCCGCCCAGCCGTGCTTCCACCCGGGGTAGCCATGGTTCTGGCGGATGCTCACGCCGCGGCAGCGCTGCAGCCGGGCGTGATCCACCGTGTGGACGTGCCGGTCATGAGCGCAGTCCATAGCCGCCGGCCGGGATCCACAAGCTGTCAGGTCGGCCTCACGGAAACCGTTGCCGACCCGTACGGGTGCAGGCCGGCCGTATGGCCCGGCCCGGAGTCCAGCTGACCGCCCGGACGCCTCGACCGACAGGCGTCCGCAGCAACGGGGGGTCCTGGCTCGCGCGTCGCCGGCATGATCCGCCTTCCCGGGCTGCCGGACCGGATTCCGGCGGCCTGAAGCTCAGTTTGCGGCGGCGGTTTCTGGAACCACGGGAGGAGGGGCGTGCCCGGCCGGTGCGGCCTGGTAACCGAGCTTCGCCAGGGCGGCAACCACCGCGGCCGTCTGGGGTTCCTGATCACGGTCGGCCAGAAGCCAGGCCGTCCTGTGGGCGAAGGATACTCTGGCTTTCCTGACGCCCAGCATGCCGGCCAGGGTCCGGCCGATGCCCGAGGCGCAGCCCTCGCAGTGCATGCCCTCGATGGTGAGCGTCATGAGCGTCTCGTCACCGGCCGCGACCAGCGGCTCGTCCCCCACCTCGAAAGCGCCGGTTGTGGTGGAAGGATCGGGCGGGGGCTTGGCTTCCTGCCGGCCGGGACCGCATCCGACCATTGCGCCCGCGAGCATCCAGGCGATTGCCCACGCGATCAGGTGCCGGCTGCAGGACATGGCGTGCCTCCCGGATCTCCGTCGCCCCCGTCGGCGCCGGCCGCGGGATGATGGGGCCACCGTCCCGCAGCGGACGGTCGCCAGGATACTGCTTCACCGGCCGGAGTACAAACCCCGGCCTGGCCGCCGCAACTTGCGGGACCGCCGCGCCGCCGGTCGGCAGGCGACGCCGGCCCCGGACCGGCCTGGCCACATGGGCTCGCGGCATTGACTCACGGTGCAGCGTGTCGGCTCATCAGGCGGGTCAGAAGAGCCATCGGATCAGCGCGAGATCCAACAGCAGCGCGACGACGGCCGCGAAGGCCAGCTGGGTCGATGCGGACCAGGCGGGCGTCTGGCTTTCGTCCTGCAGGAGAGCGGAGGGAGGCTCGATCGGCTCGAGGTCCCCGGAGTAATACTGGGCCTCGGCAATCAGCAGAGCGGCCTCGAAGTCGGCGATACCCATCCGCGATGCCTGCTTGAGCAGCGCCTGCCGGCGGGAGTAGCGAAGGAAGCCGGCGTCCAGTTCCGCGACGACCATGCCCTTGAAGATCCGCCGCGTTTCCTCCCGCGTAAGCACAAAGGTGTCGCGGGCCGCGGCGGGTCGCTCGGCGCGCAGCAGCCGTAAAGACGTTTTCTCCACCATCCTCCACCTCACGACCGATTCTACCGTTTCGTGGGACCGCCATCCACGCAGAATGGGCGGTTTTTCGCCTGATTCGGTTGTGTCGGGCGCAACGCCGACGGCCTGGACGGCGGGCCATCGTTTATCGGACGCCGCCAGGGTTCGAGGCAGCCGGAGATCGGTGCGGCAGACGCATCGTCCGCCCGCCAGCCGGCCGGAGCGCGGGCCTGTCGTCCGGCGGGTTTGGCCCCGGCGATGCCTCGCGGCGGCCGGCGGTCCTGGATTGGCGACGAAGAAGCCCTGCGGAAGCGTTCAGAACTCCGAGCGGTTGAAGTGGCGGATACCGACGAGCATGGACGCGGCCGCCGCGACGACGTTCAGCAGAACCACGCAGGCCAGCCAGGCCAGCGCCGAACCGGTCAGATGCTCGCCCTGGCCGGTCCAGACCATGCGCAGGCTCATCACCCCCACGCCGGCCAGCGAGGCCGCGACCAGCCCCACCGACAGCATCAGGCCGATCACGCCGCCGAGACCTCCGGCGATCCGCGCGGGGTTGCGCTCATGGATCATGGGCATGCGGGCTCCCATGCCGGTGCTGATGCCGCACAGTCCCAGGCACATGGCGGTGATGGCGACCAGGTGGGTGGCGGCCAGGGCCGACGGCAGCGAGAGCCGGTACACCGAGACGCCGGTGACGGCCAGGGCGACCAGCACGGTGACGGTCAGCGAATACAGCAGCTTGGAGATTACCAGCTGCGTGCGGCTCAGGGGCAGGAGCCCCAGCAGCCAGAGATGCCGGCCCTCGAGGCTGACCAGGGGGAACACGAAGCGGCTGGTGAACGTGGCCAGGATGAGGGCCACGGCGGTGAGGTTGAGGAAGCCGATGAGCACCTGCAGGCCCGGGGTGGCCAGCTCCGTCCAGAGCTGCTGGACGTTGGAGACATAGAGCGTGAGCAGGCCCAGCAGAATCGCCATCTGGGACCACTGGAGCGGGTCGCGGAAGAAGGCCTTGAGGTCCTTGGCGGCCAGCAGGCGCTGCCGGCGGGGCAGGTAGGCGAAAAGAATCTCGGCCACCCAGGAGAGCGTCCGTCCGGCCCGGCGCCGCTTGCCCGAGCCGCAGATCTGGGCGCGGTCATAGGCACCGGCGAGTCCGCCGGTGACCAGCCGCACGGCCAGGAGGCTGGCGAACAGGCCGTTGGCCGCGGTGACCAGCAGGTAGAACAATCCCGCCGCCGGCCGGCCCTGCAGCGAGGCGGCGATGCCGTTGGAGACCCAGGTATGCGGCAGGAGAGCGCTCTGGGCCACCGAGACGCGGTCGTAGAACCCCGCCAGCCAGTCGCCCGAGACAACGGCCGGCGAGCGGAAGAGCCGCCAGCCCCACCAGGCGACCAGGGCCAGAACGGACACCCCGGCCAGCGTGAGGGTGCGTTCGGGGGTCTTGGGGCTGAACCGGACCACCGCCCAGGCCAGCAGCAGGCCGACGGCCCCCGGGATCGGGATGAAGGCCAGAAACAGCCCCAGGAACAGCGGGTAGAAAGACGCCTCCTCCTCGAACACCCTGGCCACGGCGAACATCATCGGCAGGCCCAGCAGGACGACCGACCAGCTGGCCAGCGTCAGGCTCTCGAGGTACTTCAGCAGCACGATGTCGCGCCGCGGCAACGGCCCGGCCAGCAGGTAGGCGCTCTCCTTGCGGCGGAACAGCGAGCCGTAGCAGATGATCGCGTTGGAGAACGTCAGCATGCACGTCAGGGCGAGGAAGAAGAACGTGAAGATCAGGGGGGTCGCGACGATGCCCTCCAGCAGCTGGCGGTTGATTTCCTGGAACACCCGGACGAGGAGGGCGTACATGCCCGTCCAGATCAGCAGAATCGACGCGGTGGTGCCGGCGACCTTCAGCGGGTGCTCGGCGAGCAGCTGGGCCGCGTGGTTGCGCAGGGCCAGGAAGCGCACCTTCAGAAGCAGGCCCAGGGCGCCCTCCGGCGGCCTGCGGCTGATGGCCGCGGGGGCCAGGAGGGGGTCAACGGTGCCGGCCGTCTGCTGCGTCATGGCGGCATGAACCTCTCCGGTCGTTCAGGCCGGCAGCGTTTCCGCGGCCTGGTCCTGCTCATCGGCGGTCAGACGGAGGAAGATGTCCTCCAGCGACTCATCGCCCGCCGCCAGCGAGCGGAGTTCGGCCAGGGTGCCGGCGGCCACCAGCCGGCCCCGGCGGATGATGCCGATGCGGTCCGCCACGGCCTCGGCGACCTCCAGGGTGTGGGTGCTCATGAAGACCGTCCGTCCCTCGCGGGTCATGGCGGTCATCAGTTCCTTGACGGTCCGCACCGTCCGGGGGTCCAGTCCGACCATCGGCTCGTCGATGACCAGCACCGCCGGCTCGTGGAGCAGTGCCGCCGCCAGGACGGTGCGCTGCTTCATGCCGTGGGAGAAGCCCTCGGTGAGCTGGTCGAGAAAGGAACCCATGTCGAGCCGGGCCACCAGCCGGTCGATCCTGGCCCGGGCGGTCCCGGGCGGCAGACGGTACATGCGGGCCACGAATTCCAGGAACTCCCGGGCGGTGAGCTTCTCGTACAGGAAGGGCTCGTCCGGCACGTACGAGAGCATCATCCGGGCCTGGTCTCCGTCGCGGTCCATCCGATGGCCGCAGACCTGCACCGTTCCCTCGTCGGGTCTCAGCAGTCCGGCGATCAGCTTGATCGTGGTGGTCTTGCCCGCCCCGTTGGGTCCCAGGAAGGCGAACAGCTCGCCGGGCCGGACCTCCAGGTCGAGCCGATCGACGGCGGTGAAGCGGCCGTAGCGTTTGGTCACGTGGTGCAGGCCGACGGCGGGGCTCATGGCGGCAGGCTCCAGTCGATGCCGGCTCCATCCTGCTCGCGGCGGTCGGGGCCGGCGCTCACCGCCCTGCGGGCCGCGATCAGGTCCTGCTCGCGGTAGGGCTCCTCCTGGACCGCGATGCGGCCCAGGCCCGCGGCCTGAACCTCCTGCCGGGCGACGCGGCCGTCGGGCAGGACCCAGGCTCTGGTCTCCAGCGGGCTGGTCTGGACGACGAAGCACTCCACCGGCCGGCCGAGATAGTCGATCTCCTCGCGGCCGGTGACCGTGGCGACGATCGAGGTCATGCGGCTGGTGCGCCTCATCAGCGACATCGGGTCGACGATCTGCATCCGCCAGGACTGCCCGACCTTCAGCCGCGGCAGGAATCCGAACGGGCGGACCGAGTCGCCGATCAGCCGGCTGGCGGAGGCGTCGAGGCTGACCTGCCGCTGGATGGGGCCCATCTGAATGGTGCACGGGAAGAAGATTCCCCGCCGCTCGCCGTTGACGCGGATGACGGTCATCGGCACGCCGTAGACCTCCAGCCGGAAGGCGTCGATCTCGCCGGCCTGGTCGAAATCGGTGCTCGTCTCCACCCGGACCTTGCCGGTGGGCAGCAGGCCCTGCAGCAGAATGGTGCCGTAGACCGTGGTCTCGGCGGAACTCGAGGAGGCTCGCGTCCAGCAGGTCCCCAGGCGCCGGCCCTGGGCATCGTAGATGGCATGCTGCTGCGGGGACTCGCGGAGGTCCGCGAAGAGGTCGCGGCTCATCACCGGGGGGTCCTGGGCGGTCCAGGCCGGCAGGATGTCGCGGTAGAACAGGGCGGTCATCGCGACGACCCACAGCAGCACCACGGCCAGTCCGAACAGACGGTACATCGACTGATTCCCGCGGTGCGGCCGGGCGTCGGTGAACCCGGATCGGGCGCCGCACCACCTGATTCTACCGGTCCGCCCCGGCCCGGGCAATCGAGCGGGCGGTTTTCGGGCATCCGGATCGAGGAGGGGTCACCAGATCGTCAGCGCGCCGAACAGCAGCGTCAGCCCGAGCAGCATGACCGCCGCACCCAGGGCCATCGAGGGTGGGGGCGTCGAAATGTAGACACGCAGACGCGCCGGCACGCGGCAGAGGTTCAGGACCTGGGCGCCCAGCACCACGGCCATGACGGCGACGCCGAAGGCCCCGATGTGCAGCAAGACGGAGAACACCCCCGGCCCGACCAGCACCCCCAGGGCCAGCGCGATCCAGCCGGCCACGGCCATGACCAGACCGGTCCTGGAGTCCTGGTTGGCGTGTCGCAGGCGCACGACCTGCGACCACGCCCGGGCGGCCCGGCGCTGCACCTCGCGCCAGATGAAAACGCCGCCGCACTCCGGGCAGCGGTTCTCGGTGAGTCCGGTGAGGTTGTAGCCGCAGGCCGGGCAGGCCGGCGGCAGCGGGACGCGCCATTCGTTGCGCGGCACCAGATGGTCAAGCTCCTGCCAGTTCAGGCTCATCGGGCTCCACCGGCCGCGGCGCGGGCAGTCCCCCGGCCAGGCGCCGGGCCGCCGCATGCGGATCGTCCGCGCCGAGCACCGCCGAACAGACGCAGACGCATCGGGCTCCCGCCTGTACCAGTATACCCAGGTTTCCAGCGTCGATTCCACCGATCGCGACCACCGGCACCGGGCTGCGGGCCACGGCGGCGCCCAGCAGCGGCGGCCCGGGAACGTGATCCTGCGGCTTGGTCGGCGAGGCGAACACGGGCCCGACGGCCACGTAGTCGGGACCGGCCTGCAGGGCGGCCTCGAGCTGCCCGGCGTCGTGGGTGCTGACGCCGATCAGACGGTCCGGCCCGACGATGCGGCGGGCCCGGGGCGCCGGCAGGTCCTCCTGCCCCAGATGCACTCCGTCGGCGTCCGCCAGCACGGCCAGGTCCGGACGGTCATTGATGATGCACAGCGCGCCGTGTTCGCGGCAGAGAGCCGCCAGCCGGCGGGCCCGTTCCAGAAGAACGCGGTCGGACATCTGCTTTTCGCGGAGCTGCAGGCACCCCGCCCCGCCGCGGATGGCCGCCTCCGCCGTCTCCAGCCAGTCGCCGCGGCACAGGGCGGCGGTGATCAGCACGTAGAGCCGAACCCGGGCGAACGCCGCGGCCCGGGTGCCGCGCAGGCTCAGACGCTGCTCGAGCTCGTACACCCGGTAGCGCATGGCCTGGACCTGTGCCGCCATCTCCGGCCGGAGGGTCTTGAGGTACTCCTCGACGGTCCGCAGGGCCTCCTGCAGGCGGCGGGCGGCGGCCGAGAGTACCTCCCGCGGGCCGGCCCGGAGCCGCTCGGAGTCGGTGCTGATGGCCGTGCCGACGTCGGCAGGGGTGTCGCGGGCCGCCAGCAGCACATCGGCCGGCAGGGCCCGCTCCCAGGCCGCCAGATCGTGCCGCAGCCGCTTGAGCAGGGCGCAGCCGGCCGGGTCGTCCAGCACGAAGCGGGCGTAGTCCTCCATCACCCGGGCGGCCTCACGGGCCCGGTTGAGGTTGGCGTCCAGAATCCGCGCCACGCCGCGATCCACGCCGGTCTACGCCCCGTCCAGCCGGTGCCCGAGCTTGTCGCGCTTGGTCTGCAGGTAACGGCGGTTGTTCTCGTTGGGCGCCACCACGATCGGCACCTGCTCGGCGATGTGGATGCCGTAAAGCTCCAGCCGCGAGACCTTCTTGGGATTGTTGGTCAGGATCCTCAGCTGCCGCAGCCCCAGGTCGCGCAGGATCTGGGCCCCGATGCCGTAATCGCGCTTGTCCGCCGGGAAACCGAGCTCCTCGTTGGCCTCGACGGTGTCCAGCCCCAGCTCCTGCAGGTGATAGGCCTTGAGCTTGTTGTGCAGCCCGATGCCGCGGCCCTCCTGGCGGAGGTAGACGATCGCGCCCCGCCCGGCCTCCTGGATCATGGCCATGGCCCGGTCCAGCTGCTCGCCGCAGTCGCAGCGAAGCGAACCGAAGATGTCGCCTGTAAGGCATTCCGAGTGCACCCGCACCAGGACCGGCTCGTCGCAGATCACCGGCTGACCGTCGGCGTCCCGGTCTCCCACCCCGCCGGCGCACAACGCCAGGTGAATCTCATCGTCCACCCGGTTGCGGTAGGCATGCAGGGTGAACGGGCCGTGCCGGGTGGGCATGTGCACCGTGGTCACCCGTTCGACCAGCGACTCGCGCTGGTGTCGGTATTCGATCAGATCGGCGATGGTGCACATCTTCAGCCCGTGCGTCCGGCAGAACACCGCCAGGTCCGGCACCCGGGCCATGGTGCCGTCCTCGTTCATCACCTCGATCAGGGCCCCCACCGGCCTCATGCCGGCTAGGCGCAGCAGGTCCACGGTGCCCTCGGTCTGTCCGGCACGGACCAGCACGCCGCCCTCCCGGGCCATAAGCGGATTGACGTGCCCGGGGCGGCCGAAGTCCTCGGGCCGGGCCTCCGGATGGGCCAGACGCCGGATCGTCGCGGCCCGGTCGCGGGCCGAGACCCCGGTGGTCACGCCGAATCGGGCCGCGGCATCGACCGTGACCGTGAAGGCCGTGCCCAGAGCGGCGGTGTTCTCGGCCGTCTGCGGCTGCAGGTCGAGGGATCGGCACAGATCTCTGGGCATGGCCACGCAGAGCACGCCGCGGGCGTGCAGGAGCATGAAATTGACCATCTCCGGGGTGATCAGTTCCGCGGCGCAGACCAGGTCGCCTTCGTTCTCTCGCCGCTCGTCGTCGACCAGGACGATGAACCGCCCGGCGGAGAGCTCCGCCAGAGCCTGGGGAATCGTGCAGAACGGATCCGGCATCAGGGCGAGGTCCTCCTTGGGTGATACCTGCCGGCACCAGAGCCGGGCTCAAACCCGGGCTGACCGGTATGGCAACCGGCCTGCTGCCGCCGGCGTACTTGAGGCCTTTCCGAGTGCAACATCATCATTAAAAAACACTTACGTTCCATTGTGTGCTGATCCGACGACCATCCCCGCCAGTCGGGTCGGGGACGCCGCCGACCGATGGCTCTCAGCCTCGGGCGACCGGGATGCAGGTACTGTATTGTACGCCCGCGGCCGGCGGCACCCAAGCCCGGCCGGCCTGCCGCTCCGGCGCGCCGGGAAACCGGCACAAGCTCACCCGGTCAGCGGGATCACCGTCACGGCGAGTCGGTGATCGGCGGCAGTCCGTCCCTGGCGTACTCGGCGGCTCCCAAGACCAGCCACGGGGTGAGCGGGTCGGGATGATGGAAGCCCTGCCTGCCGAAGCAGAAGGTGTCCGGCATGCGCCCCACGCGGTTGGTCAGGCGATGCTCCTGTTGGAGGATGAACTCCGCCGTCGGCCGGAGGTGAAACTGGTCGGTGACAAAGGCGCTCAGGACGATGAACGGGTGGTTATCGGCCGCGCAGTCCCAGGCCTTCCAGCAGGCCTGATCCAGCTTCCGCACGTTGTGCGGCAGCAGGCCGCCGGCCGGGTCGGCCAGCAAGAGTCGGGCGCGGGCGCAGCGATGGCAGAAGGCCACCGCCCGGCGGGCCTGGTCGGCGCCGCCGGCCGCCTGCCCGGCGGCGATGTCCCGGCGAAAAGCGGCCCGGCCAGGAACGCAAGCAAAGCGTGCCGCAGCATCTCAGCCTGATGCGCCGGCCCGGTCCTTCGGCGACTCGCTCTCCGGCGAGGCGGCGTGATCGGGCTGCTCCACCGGCTTCCAGTCCGCGCGGCGGCGGATCTGCTCGGCGGAGAACCACTCCCGCAGGAGGTCCAGCCGCCGCTCCATCGAAACCGCCGCGAAAGCCCCCGGGCGCTGCTGTTCGTACTCCTCGCTGGTCAGCGGCACCTGCTCCAGGACCTCGACCACCACCCAGCGATTGCGCATCGGCTGCTCGTACACCGCCACCCGGGCCGCCCGGTCCTGCTGTCCGGCCAGGGAGAAGCACAGATCGACGAACCCGGCGTCGCCGGCCATCTCCGGGGGACCGCCGGGAAACAGCTGGGCCCGGCCTCCCCACGCGAACATCCTCTTGCGGGCGAAAGGCTCGGGCTCCTGGAACCCCCGTTGGCCGAGCTTGCCCTTCAACTCGGCATCCTCGTCCACGGCCGCCTTGAGCCCCACCGCCTTGGCCCGTTCGGCCAGCTGCCCGGCCCGGGCCCTGGCCTGCTCGCGGGCCCGGACCCGACGGAGATCGGCGATCACCTGCGGACGCACCTCATCGACCGAAGCCGGGGCGTGCGCCGGATGCAGGGCGACGGTGCGGAACACGTAGGCGTTGCCCTCGTGGTCCACGACCGGACTGGGACAGGTTTCATACAGGTTGCGGAAAAACCGGGCGGTCTGGGGGTCGTCGGTCGGCTTGAGCGAGGACTCCGGAACCATGAACGCCGCCCGCGAAAACGGCACCAGGGGCGTCGAGCCTTCCATGATCGAAGCCCGGCCGATCTGGGGCTGGGCGGCGAGCGCCCGGGCATCCCCCGGCATCGTGCGGCCGTAGCTCAGCACGCCGGGGTGGCGGCTGGAGTTCGCCTGGCGCTCGTAGTAGTCGGCGGCCAGGACGGCCTCGGGAATCGCCTTGTACCCCCCCTCGGGCCGGGTGACCGGCGAGCCCTTCCAGGCGAGCTGCAGGTTGCGGATCAGTTCCTCGGCGATTTCCGCGGCCTGGGCCTTGGCCGCCTGAAGCTTCAGCCGGTCATAAACCTTGCCCCGGCATTCGGAGAAGGTCTCATACGGCCTGGGCGGCTCGGGCGCCGGCGGCTCGCCGGGCGCCGTGGTGGTTGCCGGCTGGGTGGCCGGGCGAAGGAACTCGGACTGGTGCGCCTTCCAGTATTCATAGGCCGTGTCCTCGTCGATGGACTGACCGGCCACCAGCGGCCCCACGCTCACCCGGATGAACTCCACCTGGGCGGCTTCGGGCTGCTGGTATCCGAACGGCCGCCCCGCCCCGGGGTCGGGCAGATGATTCTTGTGCTCCTCGAAGTGGGCGGCGATCGCCTCGGCCGCCGGCTCGAAGGCCGGATCGATCAGGGTGTCGGCCGGGATCACCGCCATGGCCACGCGCAGCTTTTCTCCGGTCTGGCGAAGGAAATCCTGCACGTCCGCGTCGGTGGCCTTGACGGCGCGGACGGCCTGGAACGCGGCGTCCTGGACGCGAATGAAGCTTCGCAGGGCATCATCGATCTGCCGCAGCGAGGCGCCGGTGGCCTCGCGAAGGCGGTCAAGGTAGGCCGGCGGGATCTCGCCCCGCTGCCGCTCCAGGCTCTCCTCGGAGACCTCCGCGCCGCTGCCGGCGGCCGCCAGATCCAGCAGCATCCATTCCTCCTCGGTCAGCGGCTCCGAACGGATCTGCTGGGCCAGGAAGCGGGCTTCGCGTACGTCCCGGCTGCCGGCGATCATCGCGGCCATCATGAACCAGGGAGCCTGCCAGGGCTTCTCCATGCGTCCGAGCAGGTGGCTCCGGTTGCTGGCAACCTGGAGATCGCCCAGCCTGACAACCTTGCCCAGGGCCCAGCCGATCTTCTCCGAGGTGTTGTGTCGGTCGGGCTGCAAGAGGCTCTGCATGGCGTCGGCCCCGAGCCAGACGATCAGCAGCAGGGCCATGAAAACGGCCAGCAGGTGCTTCGTGTATTTCCTGAAGAACTTCATCATGGCAGTGATCTTCCCGTCGTTCCGGACGTTTCCGCACGGCGCGGCCAGTCCTCAAGATACTTGCGGGCACTGGAAATACAAGCCTGCCCCCGCGCGGCTCGCCCGGGCCGGCCGGCCGAGCCC
>CAZSYS010000126.1:0-11426 GCA_964611365.1 uncultured Planctomycetales bacterium | reverse complement strand
TGCTGGCGCGGACTTACGTCGCTTTTGTGTCGTGTGGACTTAAGTAAATGCCATTTATCCTGACACCTTTTCGGAGGCCACCTTTTCGGAGACTGTCGCATCATTCCAGGGCAATGATCCCGTCCGGCGGGCGGGGCGTCGCCGGGGCCTGGACGCGGGCAGGCATCTGAGCTTCGGGCCGCATCTTCGGCGCGGTCCGAGGCGGGATGGGCATGCGCTCCCTGGATCGGACCTGATCCACGCTCTCGAGCACCTTGCATCGCCGATGGCCCGGCCCGAAGGCGTTGGCGGCCGCGACGGCTTCAGGCGGCCGCGGGTCCGGTCCGGGCACCGGGCGGCCGCACCGCAAAGGTCACCAGGGCCGCCGCGATCAGCAGGCCCGCCGAGCTGTAGTAGGCAAAGGCGAACGATCTGGTCGCGTCGTACACGCTGCCGGCCAGCAGGGCAAGGACGAATCCGCCGAGTCCCCAGGCGGTGAACACCAGCCCGTAGTTGACGCCGAAGTTCTTCAGGCCGTAGTAGTCCTTGGTGACCGACGGGAACAGGGCCAGATTCGCGCCGTAGTTGGCCCCGATGATCGCCGAGAGCACCGAGAGAACGACGGGGTTGGCCAGGAAACCCTCCTTCGTCGTCAGCGAGAGCAGGGTGATGGCGGCGGCCTGAAGGACGAAGCAGATGAACAGCGTCGCCTTGCGTCCGATCCGGTCGGAGAGCAGCCCGGCTCCGATGCGCCCGGCCCCGTTCCCGACGGCCAGCACGGCCACGAGGAGGAATCCCAGCGACAGCCCCACCTGCACCTGGGCGATGGTGGCGAGCTTCGAGATGATCATCAGTCCGGCCCCGGCTCCGCATGCGTACATGAACCACAGGACGTAGAACTGCCAGGTCTTGAGCATCTCGATCGCGGTATAGTCCTCCTTGGCCGCGGCGCCGCCGCCGGGCCTGGGCGCGGGCGTTCCGGGCGGGACGTACCCTCTGGGCGGCGGCTGGAGCAGTTGAGCCAGGAGAACCACCACCACCAGGAAACCTGCGCCCAGCGAAAGCACGGTGTTCGGCAGGCCGTAGGCAGCCGCCATGTGCGTCGTCAGCGGTGCGGCATACACGCTGGCCAGACCAAACCCGGAAACCACCACGCCGGCGATGAGGCCTGTCCGCTTCGGGGAGAACCACTTGACCGCCGGCGGCGTGGCCGAGGCGTAGCCGAAGCCGATGCCGGCGCCGGCCAGGACGCCGAACCCCAGGATGTACCCCATCGGAGACGTGCTGAAGCCGGCGATGATCATGCCCACGCCGACCAGGATCCCGCCGATGGTCGCCACGATCCGGGGTCCGATTCTGTCCTGCATCCGGCCGGCCGGGACCATGATGAGGCAGAACACCAGGCACGCGACGGCGTACGGCAGGGACTTGTCGGTCTCCGACCAGTTCCACTCCTTCGGAACGCTCTTGCTGATCACGCTCCACGTGTAGAGGATGCCCAGGGCCAGGTTGATGCCGGTGCCGGCCAGTGTGACGATCCAGCCTCGATGGCTCGGCGCCGCATCCCGGCTGGCGGCGGGAGGGGCGGGGTTGTTGCCCGGCTGTTCCATGAGATGCTCCTTTCAGCTGCATGCGGGGCATGCAGGGCACCCGGCCGCAGGCGCGCGCCGGCCGCCGGGGCCGGATGAGGTGAAGCCGGATCGAAAACGGCTCCCGGACCCGACGGCGTGATCCGGCCGGACGTCCGGGGTGCCCGCGGAGAGGATGCGCCGACGCGTCCTCCCCGCGGGCATGTGCTGAGTCCGTCGTCCGTCAGCCGGACTTCTCGTACGTCTCGACCAGGTGCTGCACCACGCCGGGATCGGCCAGCGTGGTCGTGTCGCCGATCTTGTCCGGCTCGCCCTCGGCGATCTTGCGGAGAATGCGCCGCATGATCTTGCCGGAGCGGGTCTTGGGCAGCCCCGGGGCCCAGTGGATCACGTCGGGCGTGGCGATCGGACCGATGTGCTTGCGCACGTGGCCGACCAGCTCCTTCTTGAGGGCGTCGGTGTATTCCTGCCCGACCACGAGGGTCACGTAGGCGTAGATGCCCTGGCCCTTGATCTGGTGCGGGAAGCCGACCACCGCCGCCTCGGCTACGGCCGGATGGCTGACCAGGGCGCTCTCGACCTCGGCGGTGCCGATGCGGTGGCCCGACACGTTGATCACGTCGTCCACGCGGCCGGTGATCCAGTAATAGCCGTCCTCGTCGCGCCGGCAGCCGTCGCCGGTGAAGTACAGGCCCGGATAGGTGCTGAAGTAGGTCTCCTTGAAACGCTGATGCTGGCCGTAGACCGTGCGCATCATGCCCGGCCAGGGCTCCTCGATGCACAGCACGCCCGAGCCGGGGCCCTCGATCCGCTGGCCCTCGGGCGTCAGCAGCACCGGCTTGACGCTGAAAAACGGCAGCGTGGCCGAGCCCGGCTTGAGCGGCGTCGCCCCGGGCAGCGGGGTGATCAGGATGCCGCCGGTCTCGGTCTGCCACCAGGTGTCCACGATCGGGCAGCGCTCCTTGCCGATGTGCCGGTAGTACCACATCCAGGCCTCGGGGTTGATCGGCTCGCCGACCGACCCCAGCAGCCGCAGCGACGACAGATTGCGCTTGAGCACCGGCCCCTCGCCCTCGCGCATCAGGGCCCGGATGGCCGTCGGCGCCGTGTAGAAGATGTTGACCTTGTATTTGTCGACCACGTCCCAGAAGCGTCCGGCGTCGGGATACGTCGGCACGCCCTCGAACATCAGCGTGATCGCCCCGTTGCACAGCGGGCCGTAGACGATATAGGTGTGGCCGGTCACCCAGCCGATGTCGGCCGTGCACCAGTAGACGTCGCCGTCGTGGTAGTCGAAGATGTACTTGTGCGTCGTGGCGGCGAAGACCATGTAGCCGCCGATGGTGTGCAGCACGCCCTTGGGCTTGCCGGTGGACCCCGAGGTGTAGAGGATGAACAGCGGATCCTCGGCGTCCATCCACTCCGGCTCGCACTCCGGCGAGGCGTCTTTCATCAGGTCGTCCCACCAGAAGTCCCGGCCGGGCTTCATGGTCACCGGCAGCCGGTCCTGGCCGACGCGCTCGTAAACGATGCAGCAGCGGGTCTGGACCCCCTGGGCGGCGGCCATGTCCATGGCCTCGTCGGCGTTGGCCTTGAGCGTCACCGCCTTGGAGCCGCGGAAGACGCCGTCGGTGGTGATCAGCACCTGGCACCCGGAGTCCACGATGCGGTCGGCCAGCGACTCGGGGCTGAATCCGCCGAAAACGATCGAATGGATCGCCCCGATGCGGGCGCAGGCCAGCATCGCGACCGCCAGCTCCTTGACCATCGGCATGTAGATCGAGACGCGGTCGCCCTTCTTCACCCCCCGGCTCCTGAGCACGTTGGCGAACTTGCACACCTCGGCGTGCAGCTGCCGGTAGGTCAGCACGGCCTCCTCGCCCGGGGCGTTGCCTTCCCAGATGATGGCCGTCTGGTCGCCGCGCGTGGCCAGGTGGCGGTCCAGGCAGTTCCAGGTGATGTTGGTCCTGCCGCCGATGAACCACTTGATCGAGATGCCGCCCCTGAAATCGTACTCGCGGACTTTCGTCCACTTCTGCTTCCAGAAGAAGCCTTCGGCGATCTCCGCCCAGAAGCCCTCGGGGTCCTGGATCGACCGCTCGTACATCCGGCGGTACTGCTCCATCGAGTTGATGTGCGCCTTGCCCGCAAACTCCGGCGGAGGCGGAAAGATGCGGTTGTCGCCCGATGCGGTGGTTCCGGTGGCACTCATGAAATGAACTCCTTCCTCGAAGAACGTGGCCCGTCCGCGGACCCGCCGGCGCCTCGGGCGGCGCCCGGCGGAAGACCGCGCCGTATCCTGCGGCCGCGACCGGCTTCCCGGCGACGCGGTCCGCCCGCTGCCTGAAGACTGCCCACGCGCCCCCGACCCGACGGCAGGTCGCGGTTCAGAACGTCGCTCGAACCCGGATCCCCCCCACGAAGGCATGGCTGACCGTCTCGCCCCCGTTGGGGTCGTGAACATACTGGAAGTCCGGTGTGACCACCAGCCACGGAGTCACCGGGATCGCATAGTAAAGCTCGTAGATCGTCTCATTGCCCGGATGCCGGCCGGTCACGTCGCGGAACTGCTGCGAGGGCAGCAGCTGCCCGACCGCGAATCCCAGCACGTCCTTGTCTCGGGTCGGCACCAGCCCGGTGTAGACCAGGCCGCCGGACCAGTGCTGGCTGAAAAACCCCGCCCCGGCGTCGCTGGGAAGGTCGTCGTGCCGGTACCCGTAACGGAAGAACGCTCCCAGCCCCTGCTCGTCGGCCGGCCCCTCCCGCAGCAGCATCTGATCGAAACTGAGGTAAAAGCCGTAGTCGTCGCCCCGGGTCCGCGGCGGCAGAATCTCCTTGCGGTACACCGGCCGCGGCAGCGGGTCGTACACCATGCCGAAACGGTAGTTGCCGGTCAGCGGGCCGCGCTCGCTGGGCAGGGTGAGCTTGAAACCGTGCTCCATGTAACCGGTGAACCACGCCTCGTCGTGGAACGCGGTGCCGAAACCCGACTGATACAGCACCCGCTGGGCATCGCCGATCCCCAGAATGAGGCTGTACCAGTCACACGGCCGGATCGTGACCGCCACCCCCAGACCGGTCTGCCCGGCGCTGGGGATCACCGGGTTGTTGTCGAAGGCGGCGTTGGAGAACTGGGTGTCTTCGCTGTTGGCGTAGACGTTCCGGTCGATGATCGCCTGGTAGTCCAGGTGCCCCAGCTGGATGGCCAGCTTGCGGTCGAACAGCCACTGGCGGTACCACAGCTGGTCGATGTGCAGCGGGCGCGTTCCGTCGGCGTCATCGTTGATCTGCTGGTTGGCCCCGGTCAGCCGGTTGATGCTGTTCTGATCCGGACCGCGGGCCGATCCGCCCCACTGCTCACGCGCGTGCACCAGGATCTCGCCCCCGGGGATCAGACCCATCTTCTCCAGGTCCGCGGTCAGGAACCAGTCCATCGTCGCGTCGGGCTTGTTCGCGCCCTCCTGCCCCTCCAGGCCGCCGCTGATCAGTGCATACCAGTGCTGCAGCCAGAAGAACTTCATCTCCAGCCCGAGCTCCTTCATCGGCTTGCCCAGGCCGAACCAGTTGTCGGTCATCGTCGGACGGTCGAGGCTGAACGGACGCACGTCGTCAAACCACGACGGCTCGGCCGGCTGCGAGGCCGGCGGGCCATCGCCCTCCAGGACATCGCCGGGGGCCGGCGCGGTCGCCGGAGCCTGGCCCAGGAGCAGAGCCGCCGGAACAAGCACGCCGGCAACCCCGGTCAGACACTGCCACTTACGTGACACCATCCTGGTCCTCCTCATCCGCCGGGCTGTGGGAATCCCATCCGGGCGTCGCCAATGAATTGACCGGCTGGGGGCGCGTCCGACGGCTCGAAACCGCCGGCCCGACGCCTCAGGTCCGCCTCACCGACTCGAGAACGAGGCATTCTACGGGCCGACCACCCTGGCCGCCAGAGCAGCGCCGATGACCGCATTAAAGCGGCACGTTAAGAGTGAGACAAGAGCATAACCGCTCCCCGCCCCCGCACACAAGGCCCGACCACCCGTCAGAATCCTGCGGCAGCGGCTCGCCCACCAACCATGGACCGCAGGTCCGCCGCCGGCCCATGGGAGGCCCCGGGCTTAGCAGGATGCCGCCGATCGCTTATGCTGAACCTTCGATGGTTCCAGTCCGCTGAAGGCGATTCGACCTGGAGGCTGTACCGATGAGCGCGCGTAAGCATGATCGAAGAATGCTGTGGCTGTTGACCAGCGGGCTTCTTGCGGCCGTGTCCTGCTCCCAGTCCCCCGGCACCGACCGGCCCGCCTCGGCCGGACAGCCCCGGGCGGCCCACGCAGTGCACTCCGATGCTCTCAGGAAAGTCATGCGCTCACTGCAGTCCCGGACCGCCGAGGACTGGCCCCAGGAAATCGCCCAGCACCGGCAGGCCGAGGATCGCCGCGCCGGCTTCACCCGACTCGCCGAGACCGCCGGCGTTCTGGCCGCCGCAGCCCGGCGCATCCCCGCCTCCGTGCCGGACTCCCAGCTGAGTCCAGAGGATCGAAAGGTCTTCGACGCCCAGGCCGCAGGCCTGGCCGAGGCGGCCCGCGCCCTCCACGCCGCAGCCGAGGCCCGGGATGCCCCGGCCGCCAACCAGGCCCTCGCCCGGATCAAGGCCGGCTGCCTGGCCTGCCACGAACGCTTCGCCGACCTGGCCGGCCCGCCTTCCTTCGGCTGGTGAGCCGAGGAACGGACTTCGTGCCGGGGCAGACCGATCCGGGCATGCTGGCCCGGGGTTCCAGAGGTCAGGGGGATTCCTCGCGGAGTTCCTGCTCGATGACCGCCACAATGATGGGGAAGAACCTCTCCAGCGCGCAGCGCCCGTCCTCGCGGGTCGTACACCCGCCGTCGGGTTTCTGCCGGCACCCGGAGCAGACCACCTCCCGAACCCTCTCCATGTAGGGGTCCACCGAGTAGTCCTGGACGCCGGCCACGATCGAAATGACCTCGTCCAGATGTCTGAACAGCGGGCCCGTGTCCACTTCCGCCGGACGATCCTTGCATCCGCCGGCGGTCTTGAGTTCGCACGCGATCCGCTCGCCCAGCCGCTGTTCCACCCGCTCCCGCAATGCCGACATGTTCGTGCTCCCGTCAGGTCTGCTCACGCCTCCGTCACAAGACCCGCCTGAACCGCCGGATCCGACCGCCGTTTGCGGTGCAAGACAGAGACGCGGATGCTTGTGCCTGTCAGCACCGCACGCGGCGGCGGAGTCTCCGCATCTCTCCGGGTCTCCGCGGCACCAGACCTCTACCTCACGAATCAAGCCACCTTCACCACAGGGACCAGGCCGCCGGACCTCACCGCCGAAACCGGGCCTCACCGCGGAAACCGCGTCGTCCGCAAGACGACCTGAACGGCGCGACCAGCACCAAGGCGAGAACCTCGCTGCCCGGCCACGGCCGATCGAGGCCACCGCCGATTGAAACAGAATCCGCCCCCACATTCCAGCTTGCAGCCACGCCACCGGCCGCATGCCCTCAGCCCCCTGTGTCACGGTCGGGACTCGTCGGGTCGGGCAAGCAACGAACACAGAATAAAGTGGCACAGGAATGCACCGGTCAGTGGTGACGGGAGCCCGCCGATTCGCTGCGCACAGCCTGACGGTGGACTGGTCCACAAACCGTAACCCCCGCCGCCGACGCCGGTCAGGAGCCTCCACTCCCGGGGCTCCACGCATCTGCAGGCTTGCACGCATCTCCGCCGCCGCAAACCAGAACCGTCTCCGTGCCCCAAACCTGGGGGACCAGGCATGCCCGGCATGGCTGACGCCCGGCCATCCTGAAGCCAGGCTTCCTTGAGGCCAGGCTTCCCCTTACGCCAGGCCTTCCTGACGCCGGGTTCTCTGAACCAGGCGCCGATGGCCTATCATGGGGCCGTGCGAACGCTATACGACGATTTGTGCAGACGGCTGGGGGTTGAACACCCGCATCAAGCGGCTGCGGCCCTGGCCGGCGCCCGGCCGCATGTGGACCGGCTGGTCGAAGAGATGCTCCCGCAGTGGGTGGCCGGGGTCGCAGGCGGGTCCGGGCAGGCGTCTGGCAGCGGCGTCGAGGAGATTCGCCGCCTGCTGGGCGCCTGGCTGGAGGGCATGCTTGCCGGGCGAAGCGACGACGAGCACCTGGAGGTGCTTCGCCGGATCGGCCACGTCTCGGCCTGGCTGGAACTCTCGCCGGCAGGAATGACCGTCGCGGCGGTCCGGCTGGCCGAGAGCCTCGCGCAACTGGCCGGCGACCCGAACCGCGGCGCGGCCTGGCCGGACACCGCCTTCCTCCGGCGGCGGCTGGCGGCGGAGTTCGGCTTCCTGCTGCAGGCCTTCGTCGAGCGGACGGCCTGGCGGATCCGCGACGAGGAGCGGTCCGCCGCCGCCGAGCGCCTGACCCGCTCGGAACACTTGGCCCAGATCGGCCAGCTGGCCGCCTCGCTGGCCCACGAGATCAAGAACCCGCTGGCCGGCATCAGCGGGGCCATCCAGGTGATTCGCGACGAGCTGCCTCCGGACGACAGACGCCAGCCGGTCATCCGCGAGATTCTGGCCCAGATCAACCGGGTGGACGCCACCGTCAAGGACCTGCTGGTCTACGCCCGCCCCCGACCGCCGGTGCTGCGGCCCTGCGATCTGCGAACCGTCGTGTACCGCGTGCTGCAGAGCATCCGCGAAGCCGAGGTCATGCGTTCGGTCCCCGTGGAGGTGCGATGCGACGAGCCGCTGCCGCCGGTACCCGCCGACGCCCGCCAGCTTGAGCAACTGGTGATGAACCTGCTGTTCAACGCCGCGGCCGCCTGCCGGGACGGAGGCTCCATCACGGTGTCCATCGCCGCCGGCGAACGCGGCGTCCGGCTGGAGATCTCCGATACCGGCCACGGCATGGACGCCGAGGTGGCCGCGCGGGCTTTCGAACCGTTCTTCACCACCAAGGCCCGCGGCACGGGCCTGGGCCTGTCGATCTGCAGCAAGATCGTGGAAGCCCACGGGGGCACGATCGCCCTGCAGAGCCGTCCCGGAGCCGGCACGCAGGTGACCGTGGTGCTGCCGCAGACCGGAGGCTGATCCGCCGCCGGATCCCGCGGCCGCGCGGCGGTTCCGCACGGGTTGAGCATGCCCGGCCGGCTCCTGTTCGCGGTGCCGGTCCCGAGAATCGGCCTGCGGACGGGAAAATCATCCTGACACCTTTTTCGGGCCCGGGCGGCCGGCAATAAGGCCCGCAGTGGACCGTTTGCCTGGGAAGGAGCAGCCTGCGGGGGCTGTCGGATCAGCGCAATCATTCTGATGATTCTCTGGAGGGAGAACAGGTATGGCCCGGTTACGGCTGATGGGCATCATGGCGCTGGCGTGCCTGGCGAGGCCGGCTCCGGCAGCGGTGGATCTGCGTTTCGTCGATCCAGGCAGCACCGGTCCGGGAATCCGGGATCTGCTGGCTTTTCCCCCGGATCAGGTCAAACCGGGCTGGGAGTCGGCGAACCGCAACCATCTTCTGGCCTTTGATCCGCAGGCCAGCCACGTGAACCGCCTGTTGGTGTTCCTGGCTGGAAGCGGGGGCCTTCCGGAGGATTATCAGCGGATCGTGATCCGGGCTGCCGAGCGGGGTTTTCACGCCGTGAGCCTGGCGTATCCGAACTGGCCGGCGGTACGCGAGCTGCTCGTCGGGGAGACCGACCCGCTCGTGGCCGGAAACATCCGGCGGGAGAGGCTTTACGGTGTGGACGAGTATCCGGACATCGATGTGGACTACGCCAACAGCGTTCAGAATCGACTGACCGCCCTGCTGGCGCATCAGCACGCTGCCCATCCCGATGAGGGCTGGGATCAGTTTCTCACCGGAGCGGCCACACCTGTGTGGCATCAGATGGTGGTTGCCGGGCATTCGCAGGGGGCCGGTCACGCGGCCTACTGGACGCGCGACCATGAGCTGGCCGGGGCGCTGCTTTTCGGCGGGCCCGGCGACTTCGTGTCCGGTCAGCAGGCGGCGTGGCTGTTTCGTCCGGGAGTCACCCCGTCCAGCCGGATCTTCGCATTCACCCATGTCGACGATCCGAGCTTCGGAGCTTTCATCCTGAATCAGAACACGCTCGGCCTCAACGCGTACGGCCTCCCGGTAAACGTGGACACGTCGCCGCCTCCGTACGGGGGCTCGCACATGCTGTATTCGCGCCTGGCGCCGCCCCCGGGTCAGAACGCGCACAACGCAGTGGCGGTCGACGCGGCGTTGCGCCTGGACGAAAACGGCCGGCCGGTCTACGAACCCGTCTGGGACTACATGCTCAGCCAGGTGGTGCCGGAACCGGCGACGTTCAGCCTGCTGGCGGCCCTTGGCTGGATGGGGCCATACCTTCGGCCCGGCGTCCGGCAGAGGCACACCGGGCAGAGAGGCGGCACGGGTCGAATGGCCTGATCGCCTGAAGCGAAAAACGCCACAGGTCCGGGTTTCCAAGCATCGGACAGGAAAACCGTCCTTTCCCGGGCGGATCAGCCGGGATCGGACCTGTTCCGTGCCTCCCCCGGGTCCCGAAAAAGGTGTCAGGATGATTTTTGCAGGCCCGGAGAATCATCCCGGCGCCTTTTTTGTGGCAAACGGCCGGGCCACAACCAGCAGCCGGTCATGGGACGCAAGCCCGCCCGTCGGCTCGGCCAGTTCGAACTGCGACGCCATCCACGAAGGCCCGACGCCGCAAACCACGGCCGACACTGCGGCCTCCTGACCAGGCCCCGCCGATGATATCATCTTCACGTGGACAGGCAGGGCGTCAGCTTCACGCCATTCCGGCCTGACACCCCTTTTCCGCCAAGCCCTCTCTATCGCACGCTGAACACGTACGCCGCTCATGCGGCCCGGGGCGACCTCAGGCGGCCTGTAACCAGCAAAGCCAGTGTGCATAGCCCCAGCAGCACGGCCGCCAGGGGCTCGGGCACCGCCGGGTGAGCCGGTACGTCCATGACGTCCAGGTAGAGCCGCAGGCGTTCCTGCGGATTGCCCGTGCCGGCCATCGCCGGCCGCAGCAGCCCGGAGATCTCCCACTCCGTCGAGGCAAGGTCGAAGTCGGCCAGCAGCCAGTTGTCCGCCAGCACGGAGGGCCCGCCGATCGGGCTGTACACGTCGAGGTTGCCCAGCGTCCCCCGGGTATCGTGGGGCGAACCGACCTGCCAGGCCAGTTCGCGAACGTCGAGCCCCACCTCCATCGTGGCGGTGCCCAGGGCGCGGGATTGCAGCCTCAGGGCGTTGAAGGCCGGCGACGGTCCGGCCCAGGACAGCTCGCGTCCGAGGCCGGTGGCCGGGTTGGTCACCCGGAAGGCAAAGCCGCCCGCCGGAGAGTATGTCAGTCGAAAGCCGTGCCATAAGCCGTTCATGGCCGCCAGGGTGCCCAGATCGGCTTGGCCGAGGTCGTTGCCGCTACCCGGGTAGCCGTCACGGTCCAGAAGCATGTCCCAGTTGTTGTTGTCCACGCGAAACCGGGCATGGGCGACGACCGTGCCCGTCGAGAGGTCGCCGGCGTACTGGTCGGACGAAGGATTCAGCAGCACCATCCCCCCCCATGCCGGCGCGGCCGAAATCGACAGCCACACAGCCGCGGCAACAAGCCCTGCGGAAAGCCAGGCCGGGGCCGCGGTGATCAGCCTTTTCATGAAGCCCCCCTGTTCGAAGCCACGCACCGCCCTGGCCGGCCCACCGGGGCTCAAGGAGGCCTCGGCCCCTCCACGTGGTGGTCGGGTTGCGAATCAGCGGCCTGGGCGATGCGATCGGGGCCGCGGGTCGCGGTCCGCCAGCGCGGGTCGCCGTCCGGCCGGCCCTGGACCGGCAGCCGGCGGCTGTTCCGACGCCCGGCGATCGGGCCTGACC
>CAZSYS010000125.1:0-11429 GCA_964611365.1 uncultured Planctomycetales bacterium | reverse complement strand
AGCTGAACCCGGTCGAGCGTCAGCGGGGGCAGGGTCGCCATGCCGGCGGCCCGCTGCCCGGCCTCCTCCAGCCGGGCGGCCAGCTCGTCGACCATGGCTTCCCCTGCCGCCCCGCCGTCCAGCGACAGCAGCGCCGCCCCCGCGGCCGGAAAGGCATCGGCCCCGGCCGGCACGATCAGCGCCGCCTCGTCGAGGCCGAACAGCTCCCGCAACTCGCGCACGACCGCCGCATTGGCCGAGACCCCGCCGACAAAGAGAACCGGAGGTTCGGGCGTGCGGCCCCGGACCACCGCCAGGCGGTAGTTGGCCGCCACCGCCTTGCACAGCCCGCGCAGAACCTCCGGAGGGGCAAAGCCCTTCTGCTGGGCGTGGATCATGTCACTCTTGGCGAAGACGCTGCAGCGGCCGGCAATCTGGGCGCATCGCTCGGCGCCTTCGACGACGGTGCCGATGTCCTGAACCTCGTACGACAGCCGGCCGGCCTGCTGGTCGAGAAAGGCCCCCGTACCGGCGGCACAGTCGCCGTTGCTGCCGTAATCGATGATGCTCAGCCGGCCATCGCCGTTTTCCGGGGCCAGCCGCAGGTACTTGCTGCTCTCGCCGCCGATCTCGAAGACCGTGCGGGTCTTCGGAGCCAGGAAACCCGTCGCCCGGGCAATCGCCTGGAACTCATTGCAGCGCGGAACCCGCATCGCCCCGGCCGCCAGCGCGCCGCCGGTGCCGGTGACCATCACGCCGGCCACCTCGCGGATGCCCAGCCGCGCGAGGGTATCGACCAGCAGCGCCCGCGCGGTCTCGATCGGACGACCCCGGGCCCGGCGCGGCTCGGCGAGCACCAGCACCAGGCCCGGCGCGGCACCGCTCAGCAGCCGGAATCCCGGCAGAGAGCCGGGGACGCTGCCGACCGTCGCGCCCGCCAGAACGTCGGCGGGTCCGGCCACGACCAGCTTGACGCTCACGGCGCCGACATCGATGCCGACATGCACACTCATGCCAAGGCTCCCGGCCCGCCGCCCGCGCCGCGGTGAACGCTCGGAGAAGGCCCGCGGTCGTCCGCTCGCCCGCCCTGTCGGACCGGCCGCCAACGGAGCCGGACGACCGTGCAAACCGTCAGGATAGTAGCCACTAACAAAGTGAACGTCAAGTCCCCCGGCCGGCAGAACGTCCAGCTTCACTTCAACGGAAACCCGGCGTCGACATCCGCAGGGCTCCGGCCGGCGACGAGGATAAGTGAAGACCGCCCGGACCGGCGGCAGCACCCGTGGAGCGGCGGCGTGAGTCGGGCGGGGGCGTGAGTCCGGCGGCGGCGTCAGTCGAAGGTGAAGGCCGCCGGGCAGAGTTTCTGCAGGCGGCACTGCTCGCAGGCGGGCTTGCGGGCCGAGCAGACCTTCCGGCCATGCCAGACCAGGGCGTGGGCGGTGAAGGTCCACTTGTCCTGCGGGAGGATCTCCATGAGATCCTGCTCGATCCGGATGGCATCCTTGTCGTTGCGGCTGTTGGGGCTCAGGGCCAGCCGCCGGGCCAGGCGCCCCACATGCGTATCGACGATGACGCCCTCGTTACAGCCGAACCAGGTGCCGACCACCACGTTGGCGGTCTTGCGGGCCACGCCCGGAAGTCGCGTCAGCTCCGCGACGGTGCCGGGGACCCGTCCGCCGAACTCCTCGACGATTGCCCGGGCTGCCCCGATGATGCTGCGGGTCTTCTGCCGGAAAAAGCCGGTCGGGTAGATGATCTTCTCGACCTCCGCCGCCGGCGCCTCGGCCAGCGCCTGCGGGTCGGGATAGCGTTCGAAGAGCACCGGCGTGATCCTGTTGACCGTCACGTCGGTCGACTGGGCCGAGAGAATCGTCGCCACCAGCAGCTCGAAGGCGTTGCGGTGGACCAGCGCGCAGGTCGCGTCGGGGTAGAGCTCCTGCAGTTCGGCAACGATGCGGGCGGCACGCCGCCTGCGGGCGGCCGGGGTTTCCCGGACGGCCGGGACGGCAGGCGTCGACCCGCTGGCCGAGGAAGGTGAGGCTTTGCGCGGGGCGGAAGGTGATGCCCTGCGCGACACCGTTGCCGGCGCCTTGCTCGATTCGGCACGTTTCGGTCTGGCGGGCATGGGCACCTCGGGCGGCACGCCTTCGCTGCGGCCGCATCTTCCTGAAACGGACCGGGAACGGCCGCCCGGCGGCCGCGGCGCGCCGCACGCGTCGCCCCGGGCCGCGCCGATGGGTCAATGAAACGATGGAATCACGCGGATCTCATCCCCGTCGGAAAGCGCGACGTCCAGCTCGCAGCGCTCGCCGTTGACCGCGAACTTCAGACTGGCCGAAAGCTCGCCCAGCCGGGGGTACTTGGCGCAGAGCATCGAGATCAGGGATCCCAGCGGCGCCCCGGGCATCACGCCGTATTCCAGCGCAGGGCTCCCCACGGCCTCGGCGGCCACTCCGGCAAGCTTCACCGTCACCTGGATCATGTCCTGCATCGCCACTTCTCGCTTCAGGCGGCGGGGGACTCCACCCGGCGTCGCCATGAAAACCGCCATCCGGATCCCTGACGAGCGCTGCCCAATGCCGCGTCGGGCCCCGCCCGGCAACCGGCAGGAAGCCGGGCGCTACGGCTCAGACGCCTCCGGCCGGGCGGCCAGGAAGGCCTCCGCCACATCGGCGTCTTCGCCGGCCAGTTCGCGCAGGGCGGCAAAGGCCTCGCGGGCCAGGTCGCGCTGGCCGGCAAAGTGCCGCACGAAGCCCAGGGTCAGCCATGCGTCGGCGCTGTGGGCATGCCGGCGGATGTGGACGTGCAGCGCGACCAGGTGGCGGTCGAAATCGGCCATGCGCCCGTAGCGGTCGCGGATGTCGAAGGGCGCGTTCACCACCTCGGGTTGCATCCGCACCGCGTGCCGCACGGCCATCGCGGAGTTGGCATAATCACCGCTGGCGAACCGGGCCACCGCGTAGGCCAGCAGGCTGTCCACGTTGGTTCGATCCGCCAGCGAGACCTGCAGGAAGAGGCTCCCGGCGGCTTCGTAGCGGCCCGCTGCGAAGGCCTCGATCCCCTCGGCCATCATTGCGGCGTTCCGCTCGTCCGCGGTCTCCGCCTGGCGGGCAGCGGGCGCGGACGTGAGCCCGCCGGCGGGTCCCGAAGCCCCGGGAGTCACCGCAACCCGGCCTGCCGGCGGGGCCTGGGACTCATGAGCGGTTTCCTCCGGCCTGGGGAACGCTTCGGGCGGCTGGCCGGCCAGGACGTCCATGCTGCCGCGGGGCCGGCCGGTCCACGACTGATCGGTCAGCCCCCCTTGCCCCCATCCGAACCAGGCCGGGGCCGGATCGGCCCATCCCTGGACGGCGTTCGTGTCCACCACGGGGGGGCTGCTCATCGCCGGCACACCGCCGATGATCGGGCTCAACGGCGGCGGCACGTAAGACACCGGGTAAGCAAATGCGTTCGGCGCCGGCACCGGCATGGGCGGAGGCACCGGCGGCGGGGCCAGGAATCCGAAGCACGCATGGCTGCGCACGATGGTCACCCGACCGCAGGCGGGCGCCGGATTGCAGAAACGGCGGTCCGGAACCGGCGGTCTGCGGCCGGGGCTCGCGGCGACCACAGAGGTCGGCCCGCGCGGAGGCGTCGCCTCCCTCGCCTCGGCATGTCGCATCATCGGGACCGCCTGATCGCCGACCCGGGCAAAGGTCCTGACAGGTGCGGCCCCGCACCGCGGAACCTGCGGCGCAACCACAACCACTCCCTCTCTGTCCACGCGTCCCGGGGTGCCCGGCGACGAACGCCCGGAATCCAAACGCGGCCGGCCGATGCCCTCCGTGGTTGAAACGCCTTCGTTGCCTGAGGTGTTCCTCCCGGCGACCGGACCGACCCACCCGGATGGGCTCGGCGCCGCCACGGAGGGGATCGACGAGCGGCCCACGTCCGCAGCCCCCGGCAGGGCCTGGGGTCTGCGCCGGATGGTGAACGCCGGGCGGGCTCCCGTGGCTGCCGCCCCGGCTGCCGAGCCGGTCCGGCCGGCGGAAAGCCCGGGCGGCTCCGTCGCGGGGGTCTGTCGGGGAAGCCGCCTCACCGTCGGGTTCGCTGAGATCGTCCCGCTGGTCCGCGCGCCGCCGGTTTGCCGATCCGCGGCAACGGAAGATCCTCCCGGCCGGGACCGGGCCGGGGCAATCTGGCGTCCGGTCGCCTCGATCGAGGAGCGACGGATTACCCGGCCGCTGCCCCCGCCGACGTCGCGGCCGGATCTTGTCGGAGCCCCGGTGACGGCCGCACGTCCGGTGCGTTCGGATGCCGGCGAGCCGAAGTCACGCGGCTGGGCTGTCCGCGTGGCACCGGATGAAGCGGCGGAAAACAGCAGCAGACAACCGGCCAGAACCAGGGCTCGGCGGATTGCGACTGATTGTCCGGGGGCGCGATGCATGAGTCGGCCTCCGTGCGAGGGGGCAGCGGAGCGGTCGCGGCCGCGGCTGGACGCCACCTGCTATGGTATCTTCCTCAGGCGTTCCAGGCAACGATGATTGCCGCGCCGGCAACGGTTTCCACCCCGCCGATCCCCGCCGGAGGTGTTCGGTGCCTGGGCCTGCCCGCGACCGGCCGGCGGTCGGGTTTACCCGGCAGCAGCGGGCTTCACCGAAAGGCATCACTTCGGCGGTTTTTGATGGCCTGCGAGCCGCCCAGGGCGGCCGGAGAAGCCTGGAGTCGGGGTGCCGGTCCGTGGCCTGCGGCGGACCTGCGACTGAGGCCCGGGGCTGGCGGGTGTTGATTTCGGACATCAGCGTGGTTAAGTTCCGCCACTTCGGTCGGGGCCGGGCGCCCCGCCTGCGGACCGCAGCTGCCCGGCGGACTTCGCCGAGTGCAGGGCATGACGGCCGTGGCGCCCCGACAATCCCCGGCCGCAAGAAAGGATGGCTGGTTCCATGACCCAGGCGAAGAGATTCCCGTTGGGGTTTCCTGCGGCCGCGCTGGTGGGGATGCTGCTGCCGGCGGCCATGCCCCCGGGCTGTTCCAGGGAGTCGGAAGGGCCGGAGTACAACGAGATCGAGGGTACCGTGTCGGGCATTGACGGCGAAGGCGGCTCGGTCCGGATGCGGTGGTACAGCCCGAAGCGCAATGAAACCATCGAACTGACCGGTTTTCTCGCGTCCGACGCCGAGATCCTCATTGACGGGCGAACCGCCCGGCTGGAGGACGTGCAGCTCGAGGACCGGGTGGTGGTTGTGGGCCGGCAGGAAAAGGTGAACGGGGAGCGGCGGCTGGTGGCCACGCGCGTGGAGGTCCGGCGGCAGGAGGCCGGCGCATCTCAGCCCGCCGATCCGCCGTCGGACGCCGGGGCGCAGCCCGGCGCTCCGCAGGAGCCCCGGCAGTCCGCGGAGCCCGCCGGGCAGCAGCAGTAACCGCCCGACGGCCGTCGTGGTCGGGGATGGGCTGTCGCGGTCGGAAGCTTCCGGCGGCGCGGTCCGGGTGGCGGCGGTTCAGGCTCGCGGCGGGCGCACGACCGGCACGACCTGAGCCCGGGCGAGACCTGCGGAACCCGGCGGGGCCTCAGCCTTCGGCGCGGTTGGAAGCGTCCAGGAAGCCCTGCAGTTTGCGGGCCCGGACCGGGTGCTGCAGCTTGCGAATGGCCTTGGCCTCAACCTGCCGGACGCGTTCCCGGGTGACCTTGAAGATCTTGCCGACTTCCTCGAGGGTATAGGTGTACCCGTCGCCGATGCCGTACCGCAGCTTGAGGATCTCGCGCTCGCGGTAGGTGAGCGTTTTGAGCACCTCCTCGATGCGGTCCTTGAGCATCTCGTTGCCGGCCGACTGCACCGGCGACTCCGCCCCGTCGTCCTCGATGAAATCGCCGAAGTAGGAGTCTTCGCTCTCCCCCACCGGCCGGTCCAGCGAGATCGGATGCCGGCTGATCTTGAGCACGCGCCGGGCCTCGCTGACCGGCATCTTGGCCTTGCGGGCGATCTCCTCGATGGTCGGCTCGCGCCCGAGTTCCTGCAACAGGTGCTTGGAGATGTTGCGCAGCCGGCTCATGGTCTCGATCATGTGCACCGGGATGCGGATGGTCCGGGCATGGTCGGCGATCGCCCGGGTGATCGCCTGGCGGATCCACCACGTGGCGTAGGTGCTGAACTTGTAGCCGCGGCGGTACTCGTACTTGTCCACCGCCCGCATCAGGCCGGTGTTGCCCTCCTGGATGATGTCCAGGAAGCTCAGGCCGCGGTTGCGGTACTTCTTGGCGATCGAGACGACCAGCCGCAGGTTGCCGCCGGACAGGCGTCGCTTGGCGTCCTCGTATTCGTTGAACACCCGCCGGATCCGCTTGAGCCGCAGGCCCAGGTCGTCGACCCCCTCCAGGACCAGCGACTCCATGCCCGTAAGCTCGTCCTCCATGGCCGCCAGGTCGTCGGCCGGGAGCGTCTGCCGCTTGTGCTGGGACGCCAGCCGCCGGGACAGGTCGCGCATCTTGCGATGCACCCCCTCGAGCTTGCGCATCAGCGGAATGATGCGGCTGGTCCGCAGCGAGAGCTCCTCCAGCAGCTTGGAGATCTTGCGCCGGCGCTGGGCGATCTGGCGGAGCAGGTCCTTGCGCATCGCCCCGGCCAGGCGGGGCTTGCTCAGCTTCTCGTGGTCCTGTTCGTTGAGTTCCATCAGCTTGCGGACGGTGGCGAGGTTTTCGGGCAGCAGCTTGGTGATGGTGTTTTTGGCCATGGCCTCGGAGGTGGAGATCTTCATCGTGCGGTCGAACGGCAGCCGGCCGTCGGCCACCTGCTGCAGGATGTCCACCGCCTGGCGGATGCAGTAGTCGCTTTCCAGGACCAGCTTGCGGAACGCCATCCGGGTCAGCTCGATCTTCTTGGCCAGGCGGATCTCCTCCGCCCGGGTCAGCAGCGGGATTTCGCCCATCTGCGTCAGGTACATCCGCACCGGATCGTCGATCCGGCGGCTGGCGGGGTCGTCGACCACGACCTCGGGCTCGACTTCCTCCTCCTCCTCGACGGGCAGATCGAGCACCGGGTCGGTGCCCTCCACCACCACCTCGGGCTCCTCGACCGGTACGTCCTCCTCGACCGCCGCCGGACGCCGGGCCTCGCGGGCGACGCCCAGCTTGCGGGCCTCGGCCTCGTCCAGCAGGTCCAGGCCGGCGCTCTCGAGCTTCATCATCACCATTTCCAGCGCGTCGGGGCAGATCGCGTCATCGGGCAGCGTCTCATTGAGCTCTTCCCAGGTGAGGTACTTCCTCCGGCGCCCGCGGTTCAGGAGTTCCTGCAAGGCGCCGTCGATCGTACGGTCCGAAGTGACAATTCCGCCCTCGTTGGTCATTACCCGTCTCCGTTCTTCCACCATGACCGCGCCGCTTCGCGGCCGCCGCGAACACCTGCGACACGCGTCGAAGGGCCGCGATCCTCCGGACGCCGGACGGCTCGGGCCGCCCGACGGCCGGGCACCGGTCCGGATCATCCGCCGAAGAATCGCCGCCGGTGCTTGAATCCCGAAAAGTGCGGACGCAAGGCCTGCCTCGCCAGGGCCCGCAGCTGCTCGTCCTGATCGACTCCCCCTTCCGCCTCCGCCTCCCCGCCGTGCTCCCGGCACGACGGACCGGCCGCACGGATGCGCTCGGCCAGTCCGGCCGCCAGGCGTGCCTGACGGCAGGACTCCAGGCAGTCCAGCGCCCCTTCCATCGTGGCCTCGTACCCGCCCCGGCGCTCGCCGCGAATCTGCAGGTCGGTGATCAGGCTGCCGAACGCCGGCGACTCAAAGTGCCCGATGAACTCGTCCAGCCGCAGCGGTTCCCCGGCCTCCAGGATCGCCGCCAGCCGCGCGGCCACCTCCGCAAGCGCCGCGTCCCGGATCTCGGCCGGGTGGAAGCGCCCGCTCGCCCGCTCGTACAGGTGCGGCGCGTTCAACAGCACCTCCACAATCTGCCGGCACGCCTCCTGCTCGGCGTCGATCCGCGGCCGGGCTGGCGAGGCACCCTCGCGACGCCCGTCCGCCTCCGACGCCGCCCCGGGCCCCCGCCGCGACTGCCGGCGCATCAGCTGATCCATCTGACGATGCAGATCCTCCGCCGGCATCGCCAGGATCTTGCTCAGCTGATTGATCAGCAGCCCCTTCTGGAGGTGATCGATCGCCCCGCGACTCAGCCAACCGCACAACTCCTGGACGTACGCGTCCACGGCCCGCCGCCTGGCCAGCCCGCTGCCGCCCGACGCGTACTCCCGCAGCAACTGCCCCCACCTGAATTCTAGCGCGGGAATCGCGGCTTTCAACAGCCCCTCCATGCCTTCCCGCCCGGCCGATAAGAGATAGTCGCAGGGGTCTTTACCCTCGGGCACCTGCGTGACCAGCACATCCAGCCCGACGGTGACCGCGATCGACACTCCCCTTTCGGTCGCCCTCCGGCCCGCCTCGTCCGAGTCGAACAACAGGATCACCCGGTCGCAGTACCGCCGCAGCATCGCCGCGTGCGCGTCGGTCATCGCCGTTCCCAGCGTCGCCACGGTCTCACTGAAACCGAACTGATGCGCCATCATGCAGTCGGTGTAGCCCTCGACCACAATTGCCCGTCCACGCCGGGCGATCCCCTCACGGGCCTGGTCGAGCCCGAAAAGGTTGCGGCCCTTGTCGAACAACTGCGTGGCCGGCGTGTTGAGGTACTTGGCGGGGTCGTCGCCCAGCGTCCGCCCGCCGAAGCCGATGATCCTTCCCCCGGGCTCGACGATCGGGAACATCAGCCGGTTGCGGAAGGTGTCGTAGTACCCCCCCGCCTGCCCGCCCTCCCGGGTCCGCTCCCGGACCAGCCCGGCCTGGACCAGCAGAGCCACGTCGATCCTGTCAGCCGCAGCCCTGCGAATCAGGGCGTCAAAACTGTCAATCGCCAGCCCCAGGCCGAAACGCTCCACCGTGGCCTCGTCCAGGCCCCTTCGCATGACGTAACCGCGGGCCGCCTCGCCGGCCGGTCCCTGAAAGTAGGCCCGGAAGACCCCTTGGGCCCAGGCGTTGACCTCGGCCAGTTGCCTCTTGCCCGGCCCCCCGCTGCGATCCGGACGGTCGTCGACCTCCAGCGGCACGCCGGCCCGGTCGGCCAGCAGGCGGCGGGCCTCGGGAAAATCAACTCGCTCCCGCAGCTGGATGAACTTGAACACGTCCCCCCCGACCCCGCATCCGAAACACTTAAACGTCTGCCGCACCGGGGAAACCGTAAACGAAGGCGTTTTTTCGTCGTGGAACGGGCAAAGCCCCTTGAACAGGCCTCCCGCCCGCTTGAGCACGACGTAACTGCCGATCAACTCGACGATATCGACGGCGTCGCGAATCCGTCGCGTCACAATGTCACGATCGCTTTGCACGTAAGGATGATCCCCGGACCCAACAGCACCCCCGGCACCCGCCCGGCCGGTTTCCAGCCTAAGCTTATGCTGGACAATAACTTGCTTTTGAGTACAGGACGCCCTCGCCGCCATTCGGCACGGTGGAGAATCGAGGATATATAGCACGAGAATCGTGGGCGGTCAAATGATCTTAGCATTTTGTTTACTAATGGTTTATGCCCACTGCCCGCTTGGCACGATGCGTGCCACTCGGACGTTGGCGTTCGCATATTATGATCGCGTTTTTCGGACCCCAGGGCGTGGTTCGTTTTTCGGAATGAGGCGAGTTGACGATCCCCCGCTTGCCTGACCGGTCAGCCCTCACAGAGGGTCGGGGCCGGTCCCGGAGCCGCCGTGCGAATGAGCGGCCGCAGGTGGGTGGTGGGCGCAGATTCGACGCTTCCCGCCCCGGGCTGGCGGGCCGCCGGACGTGGGACGGTCCGTTCCATCCGCCGGTGTGCGGTCGCCGCCCTGCCGGTCGATGCCCTGCCGACGTCCCCCCCGCCACACCCGCCGGTGTGCGACCGCTGCATCACGGTCCGTCGGTCCGTGACCTCTGCACCACGGCGAAGTCGGCCTGATCGACGTCGCCGTCGCGGTCGAAGTCCGCGGCGATGCGGTCCTGGGCGTCGGGCGTCAGGGTGCAGCCCGGCGGGGGCTCGGGCAGAGCGGCCGGGTTGTACGGGATTCCCGGGCCGGTCGCACAGGCGGCGAAGATCGCCAGGTCGGCCGCGTCGATCCGCCCGTCGATGTTCAGGTCCGCCGGGCCGGCGGACTCGGGAGGCACGACCACCGCCGAGATCGGCAGGGCCAAGTCCGACCCGGTGATGGGCACCGCCGCCAGGTTCCCGGCCGGGGCCGGGCTCCACTCGGTCCCCGGCGGAATGGCCGCCAGCGTCGGCAGGGTGAAGATCGTATTGACGCCCTCGTGCAGGGACTCCTCGTCGCTGAACCGCGGGGCGGTGTAGCCGACCACGTACACCGTGCCGTCGGCGGGGTTTTCCTGCACGGCGGTCACCTGCGAGCGGTAGCCCTCGCAGTACTGCTGCGGGTCGCAGGGCGGCGCGGCGCCGGCCGCGTCGATCCGCACCAGGCCGTCCCAGTCCAGACCGGTCGCCCCCGGCTGGATCGTGAAGCGGTGCACCGAGGTGATCAGCTCGTTCGCGGCGTCGGCCTGCGAGGCCAGCAGCAGCTTGCCGGGGCCGGGCCGGCAAAGTCCCTGGCCGGCCTGCGGCAGCGCGAGCCGGTGCTGGCCACCTTCCTCGCCGAGCGCATGGCTGCCCTGGCCGGCCACCTCGCCCTGGATGGAGCGCCGCCCCAGGTTGTCGGCCAGACGCACGAGAAGATGCTGACGCTCCTGCTGACCTGTCTGACCGCCGTGCAACACGGCCATTTCAAACTCTGGAAGGACACGGCCGTCGGCACCCGTCTGGCCTTGATTGACAAGACCCTGGCGGCTCGCAAGTCCGGCCGCAGGCCCACACGCTCCGCCCACCGCTCACCAGCAGGCCATGGCGGCCGCCGCAAGGAGGACCGGACGTGATTCCAACCCTCAGCCAAACCATCCCAAAGGTCGACTATGCCGGCAAGCCGCCGCGCGGCCCGGGGCTCTTGAAAAAAAACCCGACTTGCCGCAGACTTCCAGTCCAGAATTCCTCCTATCTCAGACCATGGCCTGATTCTACTCCCGGGAGGGGACGGCCCGTGCAGCTGGGCATGTGCGATCTGCTGTTTGAGATCGAGTTGGCCGGCGACGGGCCCCTGCCGGCCTTCCAGGGCACGACGCTCCGCGGCGCCTTGGGATTCGCCCTCAAGGAGATCGTCTGCCACATGTCCCACCGGCGGTGCGAGCAGTGCCTCCTGCGAACGCGATGCGCCTACCCCGTGGTCTTTGAGGGCATACGAGGTAGTGTCAAATCCTGTGTAAATCGCTCCGGGGGCATCCGGCCATTCCATCGGATCACGCGACCCTCGCCTTTTTCCTGGACGAGGATGCCGGCAACGGCACCGTCGGGCAGAGGTGGGCGGATTTCAGCCGCCGCCACCGCCGGCTGAGCCGCTGCAGCACCTGATGCATCAGCC
>CAZSYS010000124.1:0-11468 GCA_964611365.1 uncultured Planctomycetales bacterium | reverse complement strand
CGGCGCCTCCGGAGCTCTGCCCGTCCCGGGGGAGGCGCCGCCGGCCGGGGCCAGTATAGCGCCGCCGGCGTTCAAGTCCAGACGGCTCGTTGGAGCCGTAGGCCGATACGGTTATTCTGCCGCCAGGATCCCTGTCCTGCGGCGCAGACCTGCCCGGCAGGTGGACATGGCGACGAAGCTCCCGCGGCCCGAGGCCCTCTGTGCGGGCGCATGCCGTTGCGGCGCCGCAGACCGGTATCGAAACGGAGGTGGGCGATGAGTCGCTCCGGGGCGATGCGCGTCGCGGTCGTGGTGCTGTGGCCCGTCGTGTTCAGCCCGGCCGCCATCCGGGCAGCAGTCGATTTCGACGTGGTCCGCGACGGCCAGGCCGCCGGGGACGGCACCACCGACGACACCCAGGCCTTTCAGAAGGTCATGGACCGCGCAGCCGCGGCCGGCGGCGGCGTAGTCCACGTGCCGGCCGGCCACTACCGCATCGCCGGCAACCTGCGCATTCCCGGGGCGGTGACGCTGCAGGGCACGTTCCGCGTGCCGCCGGCCGATCAGCGCGAGGACAGGCCCAGGCTCGACGGCTCCGTCCTCCTGGCCTTCGCCGGGAGGGGTTCGCCCGACGGGCCGCCGTTCATCCGCCTGGCCGGCAGCATGGCCACGCTGGCCGGCTTCATGATCACCTATCCGCAGTGGAAGCAGACCGACGTGCCGCCGGTGCCCTACCCGCCGACCGTGCTGGCCGAAGGCGGGGCCAACGCCGGCGTCATCGACTGCTGCTTCCTGAACAGCTACGAGGCCATGCGGTTCGCCGGCGCGACGCGCCACCTGGTGCGCAACGTGCACGGCTACCCGAGCTTCCGCGGGCTCTACATCGACGCCTGCTACGACATCAGCCGGGTGGAAAACTGCCATTTCTGGCCGTTCGGAACGACGTACAAGCCCGGCGACCCCTATTCCCGATGGGTCAACGAGAACGCCACGGCCTTCGAGTTCGCCCGCACCGACTGGCAGTACGTGACCAACACCTTCTGCTTCGGCTACGGCGTGGGCTACAAGTTCTCGGCCAGCCGCCACGGACCCTGCAACGGCAACTTCCTGGGCATCGGGGCCGACAGCTGCCGCCGGGCGGTGCTGGTCGAGGACTGCCAGCCCTCCGGGCTGCTGATCACCAACGGCGAGTTCGTCGGACGGTGGGAGAGCACCGATTCGGTCGGCATCGAGATCGCTCCCGGATGCGGGGAGGGCCGGATCAGCCTGACCAACTGCGCGTTCTGGGGCCCGCTGGACCGCTGCGTGTGGAGCCGCAGTCCGCGGGCGATGTTCACGGCCGCCAACTGCCACTTCGTGCAGTGGGACGTGACCGGCCGCGGCGCCCCGGCCGTGGAGGCCGAGGCCGGGCGGCTGATCGTCCAGGGCAGCACCTTCGGCAGCGGCATCGGTCCGGGCGAGGGCGACCTGCACGTCCGCGTCGGCCCGCAGGTCCGCTCCGCGATCATCCTGGGCAACCAGGCCGAAGGCGGCGTGGCGGTCGAGAACCTCGCCGGAGCGGCCACGCAGCTGGTGGCCAACGAGGCCGGGCCGGCCCCGCTGCCCGAGGCCGCCCGCGGGCACTACCGCCTGACGTTCGGGGAGACCGGCGACCGCCCGTTCCTGCGGCGCTGGTACGGACCGGAGACTGCCGGCTTCTGGACCGACGCCGGCACAACCACGATGCGCTGGTCCACGGCGGAGTCTTTCCTGCGACTGCCGGTGCTGCCGGGCAGGGAGTATGCCGGCAGCATCGAGATCTGGATGCCCGAGCACGCGATCACGGCCGAGGCGGGAATCTATCTCGGCCAGACCCGGTTGGCGCCCCTGCCGCCGCGGCCCGGCACAGCCGTGGTGACCTTCACGGTGCCGGCGGCGGACGCTCCGGAGGTCACGCTGCTTCTGCGGGCCAAAGGCTGGCGTCCGATCGATCTTCTGGCCGGGTCCCGGGACGGGCGCACGCTCGGCGTGGCGGTGCGTCGACTGACCATGAAAGCCCGGGACGATACCGGACCGCTGTTCTCCGCCAATGACGGGCGGGAGATCCCGGCGACACGATGAGCCGCTTGCGATCGGCCGCCGAAAGCCGCACAACACCTCCTGACCTCCAGACCCGACCGGAACTCCGCGTGCGGTGAATCTTCACACACCGGCTTTTGCCTGAGCCCGGGAAGCCCGCCACAGCGAGGATCTGACACCGAGCCATTGAGCGGCAGGAAACAGGCCGCGCGGCCGATGGGGGCGCAATCACTCTGACGGATATCCGCCACCGATCTCATGCCCGGCTTGTGGCAAGTTTGCGTCCGTCGCCGCCGATAGGGGTTATAATCCACCTGTGGTGGACCACGCAGCGCCGAGGCATCTCCTGGGCGTGTCGGTGGGCGGGAAAACCGGGCGGCGCGGACCGTGACCGGGATCCGCCGGTGTTCAGCGTCGGGCGGCGCGGTGCCCGGCGCCGGATGGTTTGATCGTCCGCTTGTTGCACCTGTTTCAACCTTAAAGGAGTCAGGATCATGGACAGAACGTCGGCCGCCGGTCTGATGCTCGCTGTGGTCGCCGCGGCGCTGGTCGCCGGATGCGGCGCCTCCAAGGAGACCTTCAACGCCACGATCACCTACGTGCTCGAGCCGACCAAGGAACTGCCCGAGGGCCTGACCACGGTGGCCATCCTGGACGCCGGCGTCAAGGTGGACGGCAGCGAGGACGACGACCGGGCCAAGAAGTGGGCCAAGATTTCCGCGGACCTGATGGAGAGCATGATCAGGGACGCGGCCGAACGCCACGGCGGCAAGCTCACCGTGGCCAAGCGCCGCGATACGCAGAAGGTCCTGGCCGAGCAGGACATGAAGATGAGCGGCATGGTCGCCGGCGGGGCGGCGGCCCAGGCCGCCAAGCTGCTGGATGTCCAGGCGCTGATCACCAGCGACCTGAACATCCGGGTCGAGGTGAAGAAGAGCACCAAGACCACCTTCGACCTGACCCACGTCGCCGCCGCGGCCGGTCACGGCTGGGGGGCCGGTTCGGCCGGGATCGGCGCCCGCGAGGCCGACGCCATCAGCCGCAACATGACGCTGCAGTGCAAGTACAGCATGCTCGATGCCGGCTCGGGCGAGGCGATCTTCGAGTACGCCCCGCGCCCGTTCCGCAAGATGGACAGTAAGAAGCCCAGCCCGGTCTTCGGGCGCAGCGCCGGCGAGGCGGATCTCGACCCGGTGGACGAGTACATCGGCAACCTCGTCGAACAGGGCACCCGCGAGTTCGTCTCCATGTTCGTGCCGTGCGAGGTGACTTACGCGTATGAGCTTCAGTCCAGCGGCAACGAGAACTCCGCCAAGGGAATCGCGGCGATGCGGGCCGACGACCTCGATGCGGCCATGCAGCTGCTCAAGGCGGCGGTGGCCGAGGACGCCGAGGACCACCGGTCGGTCTTCGCCATGGGGGTCTGCTGCGAACTGATGAAGGACTGGGAAGGGGCCTTGAAGCACTACCAGCAGGCGGCCGGGATGCGCGGCATCGACGAGGAAGACATGACCAAGTACCTCGCGGCCAAGAACCGGGTCAAGGATCACAAGGACCGGATCCGCAAGTCCCAGAAGAAGTGAGCCGACCCCGGATCTCCTAACCCCTTGTGCAGGAATGGGTTGGGAGGCGCGTAGCCCGCCGGTCTCCCGGACCGGCGCCCCGCGGCGCCCGGCCGGGCGGTGGAACCCGGGGCCAACCTGCGGCCGGCGGGCCGTGTCTGATGACTGTGTCGGGAGCGGCGGATGGCCGTGCCCGGGCCCCGGGGGGAACAAGGAATCGCAAGCGGACCGGGTCGGCTTCTCCGGCCCGGACCAGTCACCACTTCGGGAAGGCCAAGGCCTCCCGAAGCACATCCTAAGGAGAGTTGAACATGAAAGTGTGGAGCAGGATGACGTGGGCGGCCGTGGCGATCGGCCTGGTGCTGCCGGCGTTCGGCCAGGTGAACACCGCCGACGCCCAGAAGAAGCTTCTGAGCAAGCGGGCGGCCGAGGCCGACGCTTACCGCAAGCTGGCCGAGACGATCCGTGGGCTGCAGATCACCTCGGACACCTACGTGCGGGACTTCGTCGCCGAAAGCGACCAGATCCAGACGGCCATGGACGCGTTTATCCGCGGCGTGCGCCTCGGCGAGCCCAAGTGGTACTCGGACATGTCCTGCGAGGTTCCGGCGGAGGTGACCGTCGCCAAGGTCGTCACCGAGCTCAAGCAGATCCACGAGCGCTATTACAAGGGCGACAAGGTCACGGGCAAGGACATCGAGTCCATGAAGCAGACGCTGAACAAGGATGTCATCCGCGTGGTGGGCATGGGCGCCCCGCGCGAGGATCTGCCGCCGGACCTGCCGGCCGGCGTCGCCGAGCAGCTCGGCGGACCCCCGATTCCGCCGGACCCGCCGATCCCGGCCTTGTGGGAGCAGGTCGGTCCGCAGGGGCGGCTGATGGCCAAGCGGGCCGCCGAGGTGGACGCGATGCGCAAGCTGGTCGAGCGGATCCAGGGCCTGCGGGTGACCTCCGACACGCTGGTCAGGGACTTCGTGACCGAGTCCGACCAGATCCAGGCCATCACCAGGGGGACGCTGGTGGGCCAGAAGGAGGTGCGGGTCTACTACCACCACGACGAGCCGATCGTGGAAGTCACCATGCAGGTGCCCGTCGAGTCGGTGATCCGCACGATTCGCGAGCTGCACGCCCGGCGGGTGCAGGGCGACCGGGTCACCGGCACGGACATCACCAACCTGACCGAGTCGATCAGGACCCAGACCTTCGAGGCCACCGGCATGGGCATTCCGCCGCAGAAGCTCATCGCCCGGGTGGCCGAAAGCGCGGCCGTGCGGTTCCCGGACTGGGCCCAGGCCCCCATCCGCATGACCGGCAAGGGGGTGCCCCCGGCCGACAAGGCCGACACGCCCCAGGGCAAGCTGCTGGCCATCCGGGCGGCCGAGCTGGACGCCAAGCGCAAGCTCCTGGAGCACATCCAGGGCCTGATGATCAGCTCGGATACCTCGGTGCGCGACTTCGTCACCGAGCATGACGACATCCGCGCCCACATGGAGGGCATCCTGGTCGGCTCGCAGGTCGAGAAGACCGAGTTCGCCGGCGGCGAGGCCACGGTCACGGTCAGCGTGCCGGGCATGCAGGTCTGGCAGGTGATCTACGAGCGTCTCCGGGTGAGCAAGCTCACGCCTGCAGGTTGAGAACTCCGAAGGAAATCACAAGGAGCATAGAGATGACACGCATACTGCTGGCCGGCGCGATGCTGGTCCTTCCGGCGATGACGCTGCTGACCGCCGCGGGCTGCGACCCGGAGGTCAAGACGGTAAAGAAGACCGAGCGCGTCGAGGAATCCGAGCCCCAGATGGTTTCGCCGGGCGAACCCGTCCTCGAGTGAGGTCCGGGCGTCCGCGGGACGCGAACGCATCCGACCGGGCGTCGACGGCGGCGGAACCGCCCCGGCGCCCGATTCTTTTTTTTCGGACCGGCCGGTGCTTCCTGCGCCGCCGTCATCCTTCGGCGGTCCAGGCCTGCTTGAAGCCGCTCTCGAACATCTGCACGGCCACCGCGGTGAGAATCATGCCCATCAGCCGTTCGGTGGCGATCAGCACCCGCTGACCGAGCAGCCGCTTCAGCGGGGCCGACGACACCAGGATGACCAGGGACACCCCCCAGGACAGCATGAGTGCCGCCAAGTGCCGGGGCCAGCCGCCCGGTTCCCCGGTGGCGATGATCATCAGCGTGACCAGCGCCGACGGCCCGGCCACCAGCGGAATGGCCAGCGGCACGATGAACGGCTCGCCGCCGGGCGTCTCGCCGAAGAGGGGACCGCCGGTCGGGAAGATCATCCGGATGGCGATGATGAACAGGATGATGCCGCCGGCCATGCCCAGCGACGGCATCGAGATGTGGAACATCTCCAGCACGTACCGCCCGAGAAAGAGAAACAGCACCATCACCACCAGGGCGATGACCATCTCACGCAGCACGATCCGGGCGTGCCGCCGGGGCTCCACGTCGCGCAGGGCCACCACGAACAGCGGAACATTGCCCAGCGGGTCCATCACCAGGAACAGCAGCACCGCGGTGGAGAGTATCGTCATCGCCGGTCTTCCGCGCCGGCCCCCCGCGCCCGGCCCCAGGCTGTATACCACACCCGACCGACCGGTCCAACACGCCGGCGCAGGTCCGGCCCGGGGGCGGCCTGCGACCCCGCGCCGGCCAGGCGTCGCCGGCGACCGGATGCCGACACCGAAGCGCGGCCGCAGCGTCCGGCGTTGACCGCCCGGCAGGGCTGAGCGGGCAGTCGAGCCGTTTCCGCGGCCCCTCGGTCACCGGCCCGGATGATGGCACGCCCGGCGGGTCAGGAATCCCCAGGGGGACGGCTTGCAGGTCCCGGACCGGCGGAAACCCGGCCCGGCGCGGTCGCAGTCGCGGCGGCCTTGTCGCCGGCGCCGGGGGACGTGGCGGCAGGGGCGGAGCCGGCCTCGATCATGTAGCGGGCCACGGCCTCCAGCCGGTCGGCGGGAAGCTGAAAGGCGGGCATGGCCGGGAAACCGGGTCGCTTGCGCACCGGGGCGCGCGTCCAGGCGACGATGCCCAGGGGATTGTCGCGGTAAAGGCGGGCGATCTCGGTCAGCGGTGGGCCGACCAGCACGTGGTCGCGGGCGTGACAGGCGCTGCAGGTATCCCGGTAGGTCCGCGGCCCCGGCGGCAGGTTCTCCGATTCAAGTTGCTCGCCGCGTCGGGCCCGCCAGGCGGCCGCCTGAGCGTGCCAGTGATGCTCGCGGGTGCGTTCGGCCATCTGGATGCGGTGTTCGGCCAGAGCGTTTTCGCGATAGAGGTGCCGGCCGTAGCCCATGCAGCAGCCGGTGAACATCAGCAGGCCGACCACCGGGGTGTAGAAACGGCCGATCCGGGCGTCCAGCGCGATCAGTTCCCAGCCCATCAGTCCCAGGGCCGCCAGCACGCCGGCCATGCCTGCCAGGATCACGCCGATCATAAAGGCGTTCAGTCCGACCGCAGGCAGCGTCAGCAGCACCAGCCCGCCGACGCCCAGCTGCAGGAAGGCCGCGGCGAAGGCCACGGCGTAGAACCCGCGGCGAAGCTGAGGCCGGGTGAAACCCGGGACGACGGTCTCCAGCGGAAAACCCGCCCGGGTGAGGTAGCCCAGCATGAACAGTGCCCCGATCAGCACTCCGGCGACCAGAAAGTGGGCGTAGCGCGGCAGGACGTTGGGCAGCGGCAGCGTCGACAGCCAGCCGCGCACCTCCGGCCAGCGCTGAGGAAACAGCATCAGGTTGATGTTGCTCAGGAAGATCAGCGGCACGACCGCCAGCAGGACCACCGTCGCGGCGCCCAGGGCGATGTGCAGGACCTTGCGGCCGGCCAGCGAATCCCACGAATACTTCCAGGCGTAGGCCAGCAGGAAGGCCAGGCTCACCAGGGGCACGATCATGATCCAGGCCAGGCCGGTCAGGGCGTTGGCGCTGTAGAAATGCACGGCGTACAGCACGTTGACGACCAGCAGCGGACCGACGCCCAGGACCACCGCCAGGCTCTTGTTGACCGTCACCGTGGGCAGCATGGCCCGGGCCAGGCGGTCGAACGCCGGCCGGCGCAGTCCGATGATCTCGCAGGCCAGGGCCAGGCCCGCGCCGCCGAACATCATCGCCACGAAGATGATGTGGGCCAGGAACAGGGCCACCGCCGCCGCCTGCAGCAGGAACCCGTCTGCCGGCAGCGGCAGCATCACGTCGCGGGGCACGGGGGTGATCGGGACCGTCGGGTTCATGTCGTCGGCCTTGTCCTGTTGCAGGCCACGCTCTCCGGACCGGCCGGATCCTGCCGAGCGGCGGCCGGGGATTCCTCCGCCCCGGATGGCCGGGAGGCCGGCGGCGGCATGAACGGGCCGACGCGCTGAGCGCCGGGCAGCCGCTCGGGGGCGGTCTGCAGGCTCACCAGCCAGGCCGCCAGGGCGTCGCGTTCGGCCGGCCGGCCGGGGAAGGGCGGCATGAACGGCCGCACGTGGTGCATCCCGTCGATGAAGCCGGCCACGGCCTGCGGACTCCACGGTTGCGGCCCGTAGAGCCCGGCGAGCCTGGCGGTGATGCCGTTGACGCCGGAGGTTGTGTGGCAGCGGGTGCAGGCCAGAACGAAGACCTCGCGGCCGGCGGCCAGCGGGTCGGCGGCCGGGTCGCGGGCCGCGGCATAGGTCGCCTGTCGCAGCAGACCCTGCTCGGCCAGCAGGGGATAGTCGTCGCGGCGGATGCCGTTGGCGTACATGTAGCCGGCGATCACGTCGGGTTTGCGGATGAATTCGCGGACGCGTTCGAAGGTGCCGACCAGCACGACCGCGGCCGCGAATGGCAGAAGCAGCACCGGCCGGGGAAGCGTGCGCGGGGCGATCGTGCCCCAGGCGGCCACCAGGGGCAACACCGCCGCCAGAACCAGCAGGGCGTATCCCACGGACGCCACGCGGTTTTCCAGGGCCTGCGTGGCCACGGCGACCGGCAGCGCCGCCAGCAGGGCTTGCGGCACCGCCTGCCAGTAGGCCCAGGCTCCGGCCAGCAGAGGTCCGGTCCAGGCCAGCGTCCAGGCTCCGCAGAAGCGGACCACGCGCGGCCGGAACGGGTCCCGACGGGCCAGCAGGAACGGAGTCAGGAACATCGCGAACAGCCCGGCCATGACCATCGCCGCCGGGGTGCGGAACAGCAGCTGCGGGAGATACAGGGGATTGAGCACCCCGCTGAGCAGGTTCCGCCGCTCGGGCCAGACGCCGCTGTCCATCATGAAGCCGAGGATGGCGGTGATGATCGCCATCGTCAGCCAGGAGAACACCGCCAGGGCGACGCCCATCGCCAGGTGGCGGCGCTTGTGCGGTCCGGTCCAGACCGGCCAGGTGAGGTAGTAGGCCAGGATGAAGCAGACCTCCAGAACGAAGATGATCCACTCGACGAACCACGCCCAGAAGAACACGCGGATCAGCCCGGCGATGGCCGCGGGATTAACCAGCGAGGCCGACAGCCAGATGCCCACCCCGGTCAGGGCCCCCAGGCTGGTGGTGATCACGAAGCAGACGCCCAGGATGCGGCGGGCGTGGCGGTCCCATTGCGGCTCGCCGGCGCGCCAGCCCAGCCATTCCATCGCCACCACCAGCGGGATCGCCCCCACGGCCATGGCATGGTTGATCAGCACGTGCAGCACCGCGACGAGCGCGATGAGCAGGCGATTGCCGAGCCAGTCGAGGTGAAAGACGGGGAAGTCCATCTTCGCGGTCCGTCGGGCCGTGCCGCCGGCGCTGCGCCGGCAGGCGCGTCCCGCTTGCGCGCAGCGTTGCGGGGCATGATAACCGGCCGGCAGGGAGCCGAAAAGCGGTCGCGGTTTTCCGCCGAACGGGCAGCCGTTTCCGCCAAGCGGCCGACGGCCGGCGCCATCGCCGGAGCGGATCCGCGGCAAACGCACTGTCGGCTCCTGATCCTGGCGGTCCGAAAGCGGGCGCCCGCGCCGGCGGCGCGCCGGAGGACATGCCGCCCGGGGCGGCTGCCCGTGACACGGCTGCGCGACGCAGCCGTGAGGTGCTGCGTCGCAGTGTGGGCGGGCTTGTGGCCTGTGGACCCGGCTGCTATACTCCGGCCCGCGTGACGAGAGTGCGTCCCCGACGGGCGTCGGGGGCAGAACCTCGTGACCGGGTGCGATCGGCGTTCGGAGCCGGCCTTCATCTCCCGCAGGCCGGCGCCGGTGGAGAGGCGAAACCGCCGGCCGACCTCCGGTTTCCACGGTGTCTGTTGCCTATGTCCCAGGCCCAGCCCGAGAGCCGTTTTCTCTTCCCCCGCTGGACCAACTACCTTCTTCCGGCGCTGGTCGTGGCCGTCGTCGGCGGCGCCCTGTATGTGCCGGTGGTGGTCGGCACCGGGGCCACGCCGCGCACGACCGACATCGGCTACATGCCGACGCAGCCCGTGCCTTACAGCCACGCCGTGCACGTCGGCCAGCTGGGCATGGACTGCCGCTACTGTCACAACACCGTCGAACAGGCGGCCTTTGCGGCCATTCCGCCGACGCAGACCTGCATGAACTGTCATACGAATATCAAGTCCGACAGCCCGCGGCTGCTGGCGGTGCGCGAAAGCCACGCGACAGGCATGCCGGTGGAGTGGATCAAGGTCCACGACCTGCCGGATTACGTTTACTTTGACCACAGCGCCCACGTGAACAAGGGCGTCGGATGCGTGTCCTGCCACGGCCGGGTGGATCGCATGGAGGTCGTCTGGCAGGTTCACACGCTGAGCATGAGCTGGTGCCTGGAGTGTCACCGGGCGCCGGAGAAGCACCTGCGACCCGTGGAGCGCGTCACCGAGATGGACTGGCTGCCGGAAGGCGACACCCTCCAGCAGGGCCTGCGGCTCAAGGCCCAGTACAACATCCGGGACCACAAGTACCTGACGAACTGTTCGGTGTGCCATCGATGAAACCGGACCGCGGCGAACAGATCTGCTGGCGGAGCCTCGGCGAACTGGCCGGAACGCCCGAATTCCGGGCTTTTCTGGAGGCCGAGTTCCCCGCACCGGCTGCCGGGCCCGACGGGCCGACCCGCCGGCGGATGCTGCAGATCATGGCCGCGTCGCTGGCCCTGGCCGGCGCGTCCGGCTGCCGCCGCTGGCCGGAGGAGAAGCTGGCCCCATACGCCCGTCGCCCGGCGGGCCGCGTTCCCGGAAAGACCGAACGCTACGCCACGGCCATGGAGCTGGGGGGCGTTGCCCAGCCGTTGCTGGTGACCTGCTATGACGGGCGGCCGATCAAGGTCGAGGGCAATCTCGAGCATCCCGCCGGCGCACCGGCCGGCGTGTTCGCCCAGGCCTGCGTGCTGGATCTGTACGATCCGCACCGCAGCCGCTTTCCGACGCAACGCGTCGGGGGGGACGCAGGCCGGCGCGAGGCGCGGCACCGGGAGGACTTCCAGGCCTTCTGCCGGCCGCACTTTGCGGCCCTGCGGGCGGCCGGCGGGGCGGGTCTGGCCTTCCTGAGCCGGGAAACGTCCTCGCCCAGCCTGGCGGCGACGCGCCGGCGGCTGTCCGAGGCGTTTCCGCAGTCGCGGTGGCACGTCTGGGAGCCGCTCAACCGCGACCAGGAGCGCGAGGGTGCCCGCCGCGCATTCGGGCGGGATGTACGGATCCGGCTGCGGCTCGACCAGGCCGAGGTGATCGCCTGCTTCGACGCCGACCTTCTCGGGCAGCATCCGGATGCCTCGCGGCACGCGCGGGACTGGGCGGCCGGACGGCGCTCGGCCGACCAGGGCCGGATGAACCGCCTGCACGTGATCGAGAGCGGCTACAGCCTCACCGGCGCCGCCGCGGACCATCGCCTGCCGGCGCGGCCGCAGAGCGTCGCCCGGCTGGTCGGGGCGCTGGCTGCGGCCCTGGGCGTACCCGGTCTCGC